>NZ_DASYMN010000339.1:0-2048 GCF_036009065.1 Bradyrhizobium sp.
CGGCTCGGCTGATCGCGACCCTGGGTCGTGGTCTGGTCACGCTGGGTCTGATCACGCTGCGTCGTACTTTGATCACGTTGTGTCGTGCCCTGGCCGGTCGTCTGGCCCTTTTCGGACTTCTGTTCAGCCTTGTGCTCGGACTTCATGCCGCCGCGGTCCTCCTTGCCCTCGGCCTTCACGTCGTTGCCGCCCTTCTTCTGGTCTTCGGCACGCTGATTCTTTTCAGCGCCCATCGACTTCTGCTCGGACTGCGTGGACTTCATGTCAGACTTGCCGCCGCTGTCACGGCCGCTATCGCGCTGCATTGTGCCCGACGACGCGCCACCGCGCTCGGACGAAGGCGCGCTCTGCTGCGCCGCGGAACCGGCCGACCCTGCGTCCCGGCCCTGCGCATTGGCAAAGCCGGTTCCGGCGATCAGCGCCGCCGCGGCGACCGAAATCAAAAAGCGATTACTCATGGAATGTCTCCTCACGTGTTCTGCTTGCCCATGCTAGTGTTCCGTCCCGGAAATTCGCTGACAAAGTCGCGCGAGTTTCTGAAGGATGGAGTCAGCGGTAGCGGTCCACACGAACGGGCATGAATTTGCATTGTGAGCGCGGATGAAGTGGTCGATTTTTTGGACGAGGTCGGCGGTGGAATCGAAAGAGCCGCGACGGATAGCGCGTTGAGTGATGAGAGCGAAGAAGCGTTCGACCTGGTTAAGCCAGGAGGCGTAGGTGGGCGTGAAATGAATGTGCCAACGCGGACGGCGTGCGAGCCAAGCTCTGACCTTGGGATGCTTGTGGGTGGCGTAGTTGTCGACGACGAGATGGACATCGAGCTGGGCTGGCACGTTGGTCTCGATGTGACGCAGGAAGGCGAGGAACTCCTGATGGCGATGGCGGGGTTTGCATTGGGCGATGACCGCGCCGTTGAGCACGTTGAGGGCGGCGAACAGGGTGGTCGTGCCGTGGCGCTGGTAGTCGTGGGTGACGCCTTCGATGTAGCCGAACCCCATGGGAAGCATGGGCTGGGTGCGTTCGAGGGCCTGGATCTGGCTCTTCTCGTCGACGCAAAGCACCACTGCCTTGTCCGGCGGATTGAGATAAAGCCCGACCACGTCGCGCAGCTTCTCGACGAAAAAGGGATCAGTCGAAAGCTTGAAGCTGCGGGTGCGGTGGGGTTGCAGACCGAAGAGCTGGAACAGACGATGGACGGTGCTCTTGGTAATCCCGGTCTCTTTGGCGATGGCGCGCACGCTCCAGTGTGTTGCCGCCTTGGGCTTGCGAGCCAGCGTCTTGGTGATCAACTCGGCCACCGCCTCATCCTCAACCGTACGGGGCCTGCCGCTACGCATCTCGTCGTAGAGCCCCTCGATCCGATCGGCGATGAAGCGCTTGCGCCATTTGCCGATCGTGTGCGGGCCGACGCCAAGCCGCGTCGCCACGACGGCGTTGCTGGGCTCGCGCTCGCATGCCAGCACGATCTTCGCCCGCAACGTCAGTGCCGCCGGCAACGAGCGCGACCGCGTTATGGCCAAAAGATGCGTACGTTCGTCGCTGGAAATCGTCAGCATCGCCTTCGGGCGGCCGGTTCGCATCGGGCATCTCCTTCGATCAGGATACCCGAAACTGATGCAATAATTATGCTACGAACTTACGGGACGGAACACTAGGTCATGCCATCATTGCCCCGACTACCGGTAAAGCAATTACACTGCACTCGCATCACAAACGTGTCAAACCAGAAAATACAACCCAACGCTAAAATCCACAACGCCGATCAAGCACCGGCCACAACCGGCAACTCCGCGATCATCCTAATACCCGGCCGCCTCCGCCAATGAATGTGCGACGGCTCGACTGCCAGCTTGAGCGCGGGCCAGCGCGTGAACAGCGCCTGCAGCGCGCAGATCGCTTCGATGCGGGCGAGCTGGTGGCCCAGGCAGAAATGAATGCCGGTGCCGAACGCGAGATGCCGGTTCGGCCGCCGTTCGAGATCGAGGCGCTCGGGACACTCGTTCGCATCGGAGTCCAGATTGGCCGCGACGATCATCGCCATGACCCGG
>NZ_DASYMN010000340.1:0-2312 GCF_036009065.1 Bradyrhizobium sp.
GCACTAGGGCATGCACACAACTGGTGCGACGGATTGACTCGGTAGCCGGCTGGGGGATTCCAGAATCGGGAATTCGTGTGATTTCTATTGTGGCACTTCGGTTCTGGCGGAGGTGTCAACATGCTGGCGCAGATTGACTGGTCGTTAGGTCGGTTCGGGGATCGTCGTCTCGAAAAAGGGGGGCGGCGCTCGTCGAATGCATGGTTGCTGGCAAGGATGTCTGCCTGCGGCGGCTGGCGGGAGGCGTCCGCGCCCGGGAGGTGCGGTTCAACCGCTTTCTTGGCAATGCCAGGGTGACGGCCGAGCGGATCATCGAAAGCTGGAGCGCGGGCACGATGACGGCGGCGGAGGGCCGCCATGTGCTGGCGATCCAGGACACCAGCGAAATCAATTTTGCCACCACTGCAGAACGTCGGCGCGGGCTCGGTGAGATCGGCCACGGCAATGGCCGAGGGGTGTTGCTGCACCCGATGCTGGCGGTGGATGCCGAAAGCGGCAGCTGTCTTGGTCTGTTGAGTGGTCAGGTGTGGACCCGCAAGGGCCGTCGCACCGTCTCGCACGACCTGCGCGATCTGTCGGACAAGGAATCGCAGCGCTGGATCGCCACGGCGCTGGCGGCCCGGCCGCTGCTGGCCAAGGCGGCGATGGTAACCGCGCTCGGCGACCGCGAGAGCGACATCTTCGCCTTTTATGCCAGTGCCGCGGAGCAGTACTTCCATGTGATTGCCCGCAGCATGCATGATCGCAAGCTCGCAGACAGGAGCGAGCTGTATGCGACCGGCGAAGCTATGGCCGTTGCTGACCGGCGCAGCATTGTGCTGCCGGCGCGGGCGCAGCGAGCCCAGCGTGTCGCCTCTCTCGAGCTGCGCTTCGGCGCAGTCAATTTGGCCCGTCCGCAAAGCAGGCTCCTGCGCCATCTGCCTGAAAGCTTGCCGCTGACCCTGGTGGACGTGCGTGAGACCGATCCTCGCGCTGGCACAGAGCCGCTGCACTGGCGGCTTCTCACCACTCATCCGATAACCAAAACCGAAGAGGCATGGCGCATCGTCGAATGGTACAAGCGGCGCTGGCTGATCGAGCAATTCTTCCGCGTCCTCAAGACCCAAGGCTTCAGACTCGAAGACAGCCAGGTCGGCACTGCCGAGCGGCTGCTCAAGTTGGTCGCAATCGCCGCCAAGGCAGCAGTCATCACCATCCAACTCTTGCAGGCGCGCGATGGCCGTGACCATCAGCCCGTCCGGCTCGCCTTCGATACCAGCGAGATCACAACGCTCGCCGCCTTCAACGAGAAGTTTGAGGCCCAAAGCAAGCGGCTCAGGAACCCGCATCCCCCCGATAGCCTCGCTTGGGCCTCATGGATTATCGGCCGCCTCGGCGGCTGGGACGGCTATCCATCGTCCAAACCGCCAGGTCCAATCACCATGAAGCATGGCCTCGAATACTTCCACGCCGCCGCCACAGGATGGAGCCTCAGAGATGTGTGCATGCCCTAGTGCGAACGCAGGGACCCATACGCCGCGGCCCGTCGATCAAAAATAGCTGGAGGACAGCTTCGTCGCCTCGCAAACGCTTGCGGTTATGGGTCCCGGCTCGCGCTTCGCTTGGCCGGGACGACAGCTGGACTACTTCTTCTTCACAATCCTGCGGCAATGCTCCCACGCCGCGCTCATCAGATTGACGCTGGCCTCCGGTGTGCGGAACGCCGAATGCGCCGACAGCGTCACGTTCGGCACCTTGGTCAGCGGATGGTCCGCCGGCAGCGGCTCGATGTTGAAGACGTCGAGTCCGGCATGGCGGATATGACCGGACTCCAGCGCATCGATCATCGCCTGTTCGTCGACGATGGCGCCGCGGGCGGTGTTGACGAAGATCACGCCCGGCTTCATCGCCTCGATGAAGGCGCGCGAGACGAAGCCGCGGGTCTCGTCGTTCAGCAGCAGATGCAGCGAGATCACGTCGCTCTCGGCGAGCAGATCGTCGAGCTCGACGAATTCGAGGCCGGGGATTTTCTTCTTCGGCGTCCGGTTCCAGGCGATCACGCGCATGCCGGACCCGCGCGCGATCCGCGCCACTTCCGCAGCGATCCCGCCATAGCCGATCAGGCCGAGCGTCTTGCCTGTCAGTTGCATGGCATCGTCGCGCAGCCAGTTGCCGGCGCGGATGCCGCGATCCATTTTGGCGAGCCCGCGCGCACCCTCCCACATCAGGGCGATCGCGCATTCGGCGACCGCCGTGTCGCCATACCCCTTGATCAGATGCACTTCGATGCCGGCATCGGCAAGCTCTTCCGGGTTCATGTAGCTGCGCGCGCC
>NZ_DASYMN010000341.1:0-2173 GCF_036009065.1 Bradyrhizobium sp.
TTGCGGATGATCTCGGCCAGCGGAATGAACAGCAGCGTCTGCGGCACCAGGTAGGTGATGAAGATGCCGGTGCCGAGGCTGCCGGCGAAGGGAAAGTTCAGCCGCGACAGCGCATAGCCGGCGAACACGCCGCACACCAGCGAGATCGCGGTGGACGCCAGCGCGATGAACATCGTGTTCCACAGCCACGATGCGAACAGCGTTTCTTCGAACAGGTACCGGACGTGATCGAGGGTCGGTTTCCAGGTCCAGAACGGATTGTAATTGACCGCATTCCAGGGCCGGTACAACTCGCCATCCGGCCGCACCGAGGTGATCACCATCCAGTAGAACGGAAACAGCAGGAAGATCAGGAACAGCGCCATGGGCGCGTAGAAGAACACCCACTTTCTCCACAGGGCACCTTCGATCATGGCTCAGCGGACCTCGACGCGGCGGATGTAGAGAAGCTGGATGAGGACGACCAGGAACAGGATCGGGAACATGGCGAGCGAGATCGCGGCGCCCTCGCTCAGCAGGCCGGTGCCGACGCCGATCTGGTAGGCGTAGGTGGCGAACAGATGCGTCGCGTTGGCAGGTCCCCCGCCGGTCATGACATAGACGATCTGGAAGTCGGCAAACGTCTGGATGATCGAGAACAGCACCACGACCATGGTTACCGGCAGCAGCAGCGGCCAGGTGATGTACCAGAACCGCTGCAAGGGTTTGGCGCCGTCGATGGCCGCGGCCTCGTTGAGCTCGGGACTGATGGTCTGCAGCCCCGCGAGCAGGCTGATGGCGAAGAACGGCACGCCGCGCCAGATGTTGACCACGATGATGGAAATCATCGCGAGATCCGGATCGCCCAGCCAGTTGATGCGGCCGGTGATCAGGCCGAAATGGTAGAGCAGCCAGTTGAGAACGCTGAAGGTCGGGTCGAACATCCACTTCCAGGCGAAGGTCGACAGCACCGTTGGAATGATGAAAGGCAGCAGGATAAAGGCGCGGGTAAAAGCCTTGCCGCGGAAATTGCGGTTGAGCAGCATGGCCAGCCACAGCCCGAGCGCCAGCTTAAAGACGGTGGTCACGCCGGTATAGAGGAAGGTGTTGTAGACCGAGGTGTGGAAGATCCCGTCATTCCAGATCTTGTAGTAGTTGGCGAGACCGACGAAGTCGCCGGGCACGCCCACGCGCGAGTTGGTAACGGAAAGCAGGATGCCCCGCACAAACGGATAGGCAATGAACATGCCGAGCAGCACCATGGTCGGCACCAGCAGCACGAACGCGAGCCAGCGCTCGTCCTCAAGCAGCCGGAGCCTGGGCCGCGGCGCCTGCGGCATGTAGACCTGGGTTTCAGCGATCGCCATTTCTTGAAGTTATTACCTCTTAAAACTTCACCTCGATCCGCGCGCCGACCGGCGCGACATGCGAAATCTTACGGCTCGTCCGGGCACTCGAAAGCAGCGCGCCCAGCCCCTGGATCGCGCCGCCTCCCGGCGGAACCGGCGCGACCAAGCTGCGCGTGTGCGTTCAAACGTAGATCTTCTTCAATTCGCTTTCCGCCCATTTGACGGCGTCTTCCGGCGGCATGCCTTGCACGGCCTTCGCGTACATGTCGGTGATGATGTATTTGGAGAGCACCTCGGCCGCCTTGGCGTTCGACGGACCGGCGAAGCCTGGCGTGCGCGCGAGCTTTCCCGCGATCTTGAAGGGCTCCATGACCGGATCGTCGGTCCACACCTTGTGCTTTTCCCATTCGGGGGTGCACGGCGTGGCAAAACCCTTCTGCGAGACGAACCACTTCTCGTACACCGGCTTGGAGTGCGCCCAGCGCAGGAAGTCCTTTGCGGCCTTCTCGTTCTTCGAGTAGGTCGGCAGCACATGCGAGTGGTAGGTGTGCATGGAGAACTGCCCGGCCGGCCCCTTGGGCAGCGCCGCGTGCAGGATGTCGGTCTTTAGCTGCGCGCCCTTTTCGCTGATGTATTTGTCGGGATTGCGCAGCGACTCGATGTAGATCGAGGCGCCGTTGAGCGTCGCCGCAATGGTCTGCGACAGGAACGCGCGGTTGTTGTTGGTGTCGTCCCAGGCAAGGCCGCCCTCGTCATGCGCGTCCTTCCAGAAGCCGGTCATGAACTTGACCGAGTCGAGCGTCTCCTTGCTGTTGATCACCACCTTGCCGCTTTCGTCGACTTCC
>NZ_DASYMN010000342.1:0-1758 GCF_036009065.1 Bradyrhizobium sp.
GGGGAGCACGGCGGCGCTGCCAACGACGCCGCCGCCTGAGGCCGGCGCGCCCGCCCGGCGTGCGATATGCTCGACCATCACAATGACATCGTCGATAAGCAAGCCGACGGGCGGCCAGCAGTTCTCAATGCGATTGAGTCGCTGTTGCAGCGACGGTGGTGAGTCTGCGTTGCAACAGTCAGCGGTGAAACGTCTCATCACGCCGAAAAAGGGTTCGCAAGAACCCCAGAATGGGATTCCTGGCATGCATGGGTCCGCTCGGTTCCCTGCTTGGGTCGTTGCGCGGCTGCTTGGACCGGTTCCCGGACAAGCGCCGCGGCATCAACACGACCTACAGCATGGGCGACGTCGGAATGGCGGCCTTTTCCGTGTTCTTCATGCAGAGCCCGTCGTTCCTGGCGCATCAGCGGCAGTTCGAAGAAGGCCATGGCCGCTCCAACTGCGCCAGTTTGTTTGGCATCACCAAAATCCCTAGTGACAACCATATTCGCGACATGCTCGACCCGGTCTCGCCGGTGCTGCTGCATCCGCTGTTCGGCGAAACCGTGGATCAACTGAAGCGCATCGACGGCCTCGGCGTGTTTCGCCGCCTCGACGGACGCGTGTTGATCGCGCTCGAGGCACGGAATATCACTGTTCGCGAAAGATCCATTGCCCGCACTGCTCGACCCGCCAGAAAGCCAACGGCGGGACGGAATATTACCACGCCATGCTGGCGGCCACACTGGTCGCACCCGGGCACGACAAAGTCATCCCGCTGGAGCCGGAGTTCATCGTCCCGCAGGACGGGGCAGAGAAGCAGGACTGCGAAAACCAAGCGGCGAAGCGCTGGCTGGCCTGCCATGGTCAGCGCTATAGCGCACTCGATCCGGTCTATCTCGGCGACGACCTGTTCTCCCGCCAGCCGCTCTGCCAGGCGGTGCGCGATGCCGGCGGGCACTTCATCTTCGTCTGCAAGCCGTCGTCGCATCCGCTGATCCAGCAATACCTTACCGGCATCGACCTGCCGGCGATCGAGCACACGGTCAAACGCGGCAAGCAGCGCTTCGTCCACCGCTACCGTTGGCTGCAGGACGTGCCGCTGCGCGACGGCAGCGATGCCATGACGGTCAATTGGTTCGAGATCCAGATTATCAACGTCAAAGGCGAAACCACTTATCGCAACAGCTTCGTGACCAATCTGCCGGTCGGTCGTGACACTGTCGTCGAACTTGCCGCCTGCGGGCGAGCGAGGTGGAAGATCGAGAACGAGACGTTCAACGTACTGAAGAACAAGGGCTACAACCTTGAACACAGCTTTGGACACGGGAAGAAGAATCTCGCCGCCATCTTGGTGAGTTTGAACCTGCTGGCCTTCGCCATCCATACCGTCTGCGACATCGGCGACGACCTTTGGCGCGCGGCCCGCACCAAGCTCGGACCACGCTACAACTTCTTCAACAAGCTCGCGGCGATCACGATCTACCTGATCTTCCCATCTTGGAAAGATCTCCTCCTTACCCTGGCATTTACGAAACCGCCACCAATCCCACCATGAGCGCCGACCCACTCGACGCCGCCAGCCGCTGACACGGATGATGAAAGAAAAGCCACTGCCAACCAACGAAAACCAAAATGAGAATTGCTGGTTAACCGCCGCGATGACGGGCTTTTCCAGGGCGCCGTTCATGAACGGGTCCGCCGCCGCGGGACGTCTTCCGCCGGGGGCGCCATCTTTAAGCGATTCCTTCATGTCTTCGCCGGCGCAGAAGGCCCGCC
>NZ_DASYMN010000343.1:0-7929 GCF_036009065.1 Bradyrhizobium sp.
TCCCAATCCGCCGATCGACGCCAAGTCGATGGCGAGCGTGCTGCGGAACGTCGGCTTCGAGGTGGTCGAGGGCAGCAACCTCACCCGCGACAAGATGACCGAGCGGCTGCTCGAATTCGGCAAGAAGGCGCAGGGCGCCGACGTGGCGTTGTTCTTCTATGCCGGCCACGGCATCGCCATCAGCGGCACCAACTACCTGCTGCCGATCGATGCGGACATCAAATCCGAAATGGACGTCAAACTGGGCGCCGCGATCAATATCGACCTTACGCTCGACCAGACCATGGGCGACGCCAAGGTCAAGCTGGTGTTCCTCGATGCCTGCCGCGACAATCCGTTCGCGGCGAAGATCAAGTCGAATTCCGCTACCCGCAGCGTCAACGTGCAGACCGGCCTTGCCGAAATGAAATCCGGTGAAGGCACCCTGATCGCGTTCGCGACCGGCCCCGGGCAGACCGCGCTTGATGGCCAGGAAGGCACCAACAGCCCCTTCACCCGCGCCCTGATCGCCAACATCGCCAAGCCGGGTGTCGAGATCCAGCAGGCCATGACCCAGGTTCGCGCCCAGGTCAACGAAGTGACCAGCAAGGGCCAGCTTCCCTGGGGCCACACCAACCTGATCGGCTCGGTGTACCTGAATGGCGCTCCGCCCGCGGGCGCTGCTGCGGTGGCAGCCTTGAACACGCCCGCGGTTGCCGCGGCTTCCGGCGGCTCCGACGTCGAGCTTGAGTTCTGGCGCTCGATCAAGGAATCCAACAAGCCCGAAGAGCTCAACGCCTATCTCGCCAACTACCCGAACGGACAGTTCAAGTCGCTCGCGCTTGCCCGGATCGCGTCGCTGCAGGACGGCCCGAGCACGACGACCCGCAACCTGACCACCGGCATCGATCCTGCAACCTTCAACGAGGCAGCAAACCAGACAACCGAAGATCAGATCGGGCTCGACAAGGGTCTGCGCCGCGACGTGCAGCGCCGCCTCACCGGTCTCGGCTTCGATACCAAGGTAACCGGCAAGTTCGACGAAGCGACGCGGTCCGTCATCACCCGCTGGCAGGCCGCTCGCGGCTATCCGAAATCCGGTTACCTCAACAGGCTGCAGCACAAGGCGCTGCTCACCGAAATCGTTGCGACCACGCAAACCAGTTCCCGCGACGATTCGGAGCAGAAACCGAGGCGCCGGCGCAGCGGAGGCGGAGGCGGAGGCCATCATTATCGCGGCGGCGGAGGCGGCGGCCCCGGCGGCTTCATCGGCGGCATGGTCGGCGGAATATTCCGCTAAAGCATGATGAATTTAGTTTGGAGGGCAAGTGTCACCTCTCCCCCGCAGGGGAGAGGTCGAAGCCGGAGCGCAGCGCAGGCTTCGGGTGAGGGGACTCTCCACCCACTCGCGCTCGCAGATAGGCCCCTCACCCGGATCGCGTCTGGCGATGCGATCCGACCTCTCCCCTGCGGGGAGAGGTGAACCAACGTCACGGCGATTCCACATAAAGCAATCTAACGCTAATCAGCGTCCCGTCGGGTGATCACTTCCCCGCCGCCTTCCTCAGGGCGTCGTTGATGCGGTCCTGCCAACCCGGACCGTCCTGCTGGAAGTGTTCGAGAACGTCCTGGTCGATCCGCAATGACACCAGCTCTTTCACGCTGGGAAGTGCGGCTTTCTTCGGCGGAGCCTCCGGCGCCTTCGTGGTGGTTTTCTTGAACGCTGCCTCGGCCTCGGTGCGGGCGTCGTTCAAGGTGCGCGGTCGTCTCGGCTGATCCGCCATGGTCAAATCCCTTCGAACAATGCGGTCGAGAGGTACCGCTCGGAGAACGACGGCACGATCGCCAGAATGGTCTTGCCGGCGCTCTCCGGCCGTTGGCCGATCTGCAGTGCGGCTGCGATCGCGGCGCCCGATGAGATGCCGCCCGCAATGCCCTCGATCCGGGCCAGCGCACGGGACATGTCGATGGCGGCGGCGCTGTTGATCCGGACGATCTCGTCGATGACAGAGCGATCGAGCACGTCCGGGATGAAGCCCGCGCCGATGCCCTGAATCTTGTGCGGCGAATGCGTGCCGCCCGACAGCACCGGGCTTTCCTCCGGCTCGACCGCGACAACCCGCAACGACGGCTTGCGGGGCTTCAGCACCTGCCCCACGCCCGTTATCGTGCCGCCGGTGCCGACGCCGGCCACGAAGATATCGAGGTCGCCGCCGGTGTCGTTCCAGATTTCCTCCGCGGTGGTGCGGCGGTGAATTTCCGGATTGGCGAGATTCTTGAACTGCTGCGGCATCACGGCATTCGGCGTGGTCCGCACCAGGTCCTCGGCGGTGGCAATCGAGCCCTTCATGCCTTGCGCTGCCGGCGTCAGCACGATCTCCGCGCCCAGAAACGCCAGCATCTTGCGGCGCTCGATCGACATCGATTCCGGCATCACCAGTTTGAGGCGATAGCCGCGCGACGCCGCCACGAAGGCCAGCGCGATTCCGGTATTGCCCGAGGTCGGCTCGATCAGCACGGTGTCGGCGTTGACGATGCCGGCCTTCTCCATCGCGATGATCATCGCCGCGCCGATACGATCTTTCACGCTTCCCGCGGGATTGAAATATTCCAGCTTGGCCAGGATCGTTGCGTCCACGCCGTGCTGTTGCGGCAATTTGCGCAGTCGCACGATCGGCGTATCGCCGACCGCATCGACGATGCTGTCGAAAACCCGGCCCCGTCCGGGACGATGCGTTTGTGCTGCGCTGGGAGCCGACGCCGTATCCATGATGAATCCGATAGGACAACACTGCGTGAAGTCAGAGAGCTTTCGCAATCAGACTGCGCCGAAGCGCGGGCGCTTGCAACCGTCGCGCACGCGCGCCTTCGCTGCGCCGCAAAATCCGAAAATTCCTAAAAGGAACGCATTTGTGTTGCGACATCGTCAAACAAATCATTGTATGTTGCAGATAGGTCAGCACCCCGAGGAGGTCACGATGCCAGCGATTGCTGAAATCTTGTCGACCAGCGTGCCTCATTCCGCGCCGCGCGGAAGCGATCTGCCTGTCTGCCTTGTCTGCGCCGATTCCATGGTGGCCGCGGAGGCGTCGGCTTTTCTGTCTGACAACGTCGTCAGCTATCTCTGGACCTGCGACACCTGCGGTTACGGCTTTGTGACCAAGCATTCGCTGAGCCGGCCCGCGCGCAACTAGCCTTCACGGAATTTACCGCGGCGGAAGGTCGCCGCGCGCCCAATTCGCGCGGGTCTGTTGCCGGAACTGCTGGAATGTGCCCTGCGCAATTGCCTCGCGGATATCCTGCATCAGCGTCTGGTAGTACGCGATATTGATTTCAGACAGCAGCATCGCGCCCAGCGTTTCACCTGCCTTGACGAGGTGATGCAGATAGGCCCGCGCATAGCTGCGCGTGGACGGCCACGCGCTTTCCTCGTCGAGCGGACGCGGATCGTCGGCATGCCGCGCATTCTGCAGGTTCACCGCACCAAACCGCGTGAACGCCATGCCATGGCGTCCGTTGCGGGTCGGCAGCACGCAATCGAACATGTCGATGCCGCGCGCCACGGCCTCCAGAATATCTTCGGGGGTGCCGACCCCCATCAGATAGCGCGGCCGATCCGTCGGCAGAATTGGGGCGACCTCCTCGATCATCGCAAGCATCACCGCCTGCGGCTCACCAACCGCCAGCCCGCCGATGGCATAGCCGTGAAAGCCGGTATCGACCAGGCCCCGCGCGCTGGCCTGCCGCAGTTCAGCTACGTCGCCGCCCTGCGCGATGCCGAACAGCAAATAGCCAGGAAGCGCGCTCTCGAAGGCGCGCTTGCTGCGTTCGCCCCAGCGCAGCGATAATTGCATGGCGCGTTCGATATCGCCGCGCCCGGCCGGCAGCCGCACGCATTCGTCGA
Source organism: Bradyrhizobium sp. (assembly GCF_036009065.1). Lineage (GTDB taxonomy): Bacteria > Pseudomonadota > Alphaproteobacteria > Rhizobiales > Xanthobacteraceae > Bradyrhizobium. Next base: position 3,884 of record NZ_DASYMN010000343.1, read on the forward strand.
GCTGCATGGCGATGTCGGAGCCGAGCAGCCGCTGCACTTCGATCGACCGCTCCGGCGTCAATTCGACCTTGGCGCCGTCGATATGGGAACGGAACGTCACCGCGTGTTCGCTCAGCTTGCGCAGCTGCGCCAGCGACATCACCTGGAAGCCGCCGGAATCGGTCAGCATCGGGCCGTTCCAGCCGGTGAAGGTCTGCAGGCCGCCGAGCGCCGCGATGCGCTCGGCGCCCGGCCGCAGCATCAGATGATAGGTGTTGCCGAGCACGATATCGGCGCCGGCGTCGCGCACTTCGCGCCAATGCAGGCCCTTCATCGCCCCCGCGGTGCCGACCGGCATGAACGCCGGCGTCCGCACCACGCCATGGGGTGTGGTGAGCGCGCCGGTCCGCGCTTCGCCGTCACGGCCCTGCAGATGGAAATAGCTCGCTGCGGTCATGTCCGGGCTTTATCAGGAAACAGCAGGCAGGCGTCGCCGTAGGAATAGAACCGGTATCCGCCGGCGATCGCGTGGGCGTAGGCCCGCTTCATCGTGTCGAGACCCGAGAAGGCCGACACCAGCATGAACAGGGTCGAGCGCGGCAGGTGGAAATTGGTCATGAGGATATCGACCGCGCGGAAGCGGTAGCCCGGGGCGATGAAGATCGCAGTCTCCCCGGCGAACGGTTTTATGGTGCCATCCTCCGCTGCCGCGCTTTCCAGCAGCCGCAACGACGTCGTGCCGACCGCGACGATGCGTCCGCCCCTGCTACGCGCTTCGTTCAGGGCATCCGCCGTGGCGCGTGAGATGGTGCCCCACTCAGAATGCATCTTGTGCGCGGCGGTGTCCTCGACCTTGACCGGCAGGAATGTCCCTGCCCCCACATGCAAGGTTACCCGGTGAATGCCGATGCCGCGTTCGCGCAACCCCGCCTCGAGAGCCGGCGTAAAATGCAAGCCCGCGGTGGGTGCTGCCACCGCGCCTTCGTTGGCCGCGAACATGGTCTGATAGTCGGCGGCGTCGCGCTCATCAGGCGCCCGCTTCGAGCCGATGTAAGGCGGCAGCGGGGTCGCACCGAGATCGGCGATGGCCTGATCCAGTATTGGCCCGTGAAACGAAAACGACAGGGTAATTTCGCCGTCCTCGCCTTTGTGTTCGACCTGCGCATCGAGATGGCCGAGCAGGCATACTTTTCCTTCGTTGCCGAAACGAACGATATCGCCCTGAGCCAGCTTCTTTGTCGGTTTGACCAGGGCCTGCCAGCGCGAACCGTCGAGGCGTTTGATCACCGTCGCCTCGATCTTGGGCTCGGTGCCGCGGCCGATGCGGCGGCCCGTGAGCTGAGCCGCGATCACCCTGGTGTCGTTGACAACCAATTGATCGCCGGGCTGCAGGAATTGCGGAAGATCGCCGACGGCACGATCCTGCAAGCCCGCACCGGGTTGCACCACCAGCATCCGCGCGGAATCGCGCGGGCTCGCCGGCCGCAACGCGATGCTGCCGGCCGGTAAATCGAAGTCGAAGAGGGCGGTGCGCATACGTTGAACCCGTCATTGCCGGGCTTGACCCGGCAATCCATCCGCTTGGAAAGACTCTTGCGAAGATGGATGGATGCGCGGGTCAAGCCCGCGCATGACGGGAGTGATTACGCCGCGTCCGCGGCCATCCGCGCGGTGATGATCTTGTCGGGATCTTTCACCGGCTCGCCGCGCTTGATCTTGTCGACGTGTTCCATGCCCGAGGTGACCTTGCCCCAGACCGTGTACTGGTTGTTGAGGAAGGCGGCATCGTCGAAGCAGATGAAGAACTGGCTGTCGCCGGAATCCGGGCTCGCCGCGCGCGCCATCGACGTCGTGCCGCGCACATGCGGCTCCTTGTTGAATTCGGCCTTGAGTTTCTTGCCGGAGCCGCCGCTGCCGGTGCCCAGCGGACACCCGGTCTGCGCCATGAAGCCTTCGATGACGCGATGGAACACGATGCCGTCGTAAAAGCCCTCGCGCACCAGTTCCTTGATCCGCGCGACATGGCCCGGGGCGAGATCGGGCCGCATCTCGATGGTCACGGCGCCTTTAGTGGTTTCGAGGATCAAAGTATTGTCGTTGTCAGCCATGCTCTCTTCTCTGTCGGTTGGGGTGAAGGTTTGCGATTTTGAAATCGGATGGCGAACGGCCGGCCGGCAACCGCGCCGCCCATTCCTTCCGTAAATGGCATCGGCGTACAGCGTTGCAACGTCTCCATTACCGCGACGCGGTACATCAGCCGGTCATTATCGGTGGCCCCTTCGGATTCATAGGTGATTTTCGGGCGGCCGAGGATGTTTCCGTCGCGCGTAAAGCTCACGATCACGGTGATTTCGACCTCCGGATTGGCGCGTGACGGTGGCGGCGGTTTCCAACACGTCCGCAGCCTGGCGAACGCTTCCTTGATATTGTCGACTTGCCCCGGCTCGGCATGCGCCGTCGAAATCGAGGCCATGAGAGACAGCGTCGTTGCAAACCCGATCAGGTGTTTGCGAGACCGTGCCATCGATCCTCACTTGATGTCGGATGCGACCTGCACCTTCACCATCTTGTCGGGGTCGGTGACGGTGCCGCCTGCCGAACCGGGAGGCGCCTTCTTCAGCTTGTCGACGACGTCCATGCCGGAAACGACATCGCCGATCACTGTGTACTGGCCGTTCAGGCTGGAGCCGTCAGCGAACATGATGAAGAACTGGGACTTTGCGGTATCGACGCTGTCGCCGCGCCGCGCCATGCCCACCACGCCGCGCTTGAACGGCACGTTGGAGAATTCGGCTTTCAGGTTAGGATATTTCGAGCCACCGGTGCCGTTAAAGTTCTGGCCGTCGCCGGTCTGCGCCATGAAACCGTCCATCACCCGGTGGAACGGCACGTTGTTGTAATAGCCCTCGCGCGCCAGCGTCTTGATGCGTTCGGCATGCTGGGGCGCAAGATCGGTCCGCAGCTTGATGACGATGCGGCCCTTGGCGGTGTCGATGACAACAGCATTGGCCTTGTCGAGATTAGCGGGCAGCGGCTGCGCAAAAGCGGGAGCCACGCACATCAGCGCAGCAATCAGGCTAAGAATTCGGATCATGAAAACTCCGGACTAGAATAACCGGCTAACCGGCGAATTTGGTCTTCAAGCTGGCCGCGACCGCATCGGGAACGAAGGCAGAGACATCGCCGCCCATGGTCGCGATTTGACGCACCAGTGTGGCGGTGATCGGGCGGACCCCCGCCGAGGCCGGGATGAAAACCGTGTGCACCTCCGGCGCCATGGTCTCGTTCATGCCGGCGATCTGCATCTCGTAGTCGAGGTCGGTGCCGTCGCGGAGGCCGCGGATCATGATGGACGCGCCGTGCTTCTGCGCCGCCGTGACGGTGAGATTGTCGTAAGTGGTGCAGTCGAAGGCGCAGCCGGCCGCGGAGGCAACCGGGGCAAAGACAGTTTCGACCATCTCGAGCCGCTCCTCGACCGAAAACAGCGGTTTTTTACTGGAATTGACCCCGATTGCGACGACCAGGCGGTCGCACAGGCCGACGGCGTGCCGGACGACATCGAGATGGCCGTTGGTGACGGGGTCGAAAGAGCCGGGATACAGGGCAATACGGGGCATAAACCCGTCTACCGCGCCCCGCAAAACCCCGCAAGCGGATGGTTCCAGCCAAAGGCCGCAACGGCCAACCTTTTATTTTCCAAGCCTTTTCGAACCATAGCGGGGTCGCCGCGTCTCCTATGCAGGCCGGCGATTGTTTCGTCCCGGGATGGGCGACGAAACAAAACTCTGGGGCGACGAAACCATATTCCGTGTCCGCGAAGACGGGCTGAAACGGACGCGGGGTATCAGTTGGTTAACAAAACGACGGGGCCGCCAAGGCCCATGACAGGGGACCGTCATGATCAAGACACTTTCCGCCATCGCAATCGCGGCATTCATCGCAGCCGCCCTCACCGTGCTCCCGGGCTTTGCCCCGCAGGTGGAAGCCAGCAATGTGGCCGCTCCGCTGGCCAAGGCCGACCGCCTCGACATCCGGCGCGACTGCTCGCAGCAGGCATGGCCCAACAT
>NZ_DASYMN010000344.1:0-24142 GCF_036009065.1 Bradyrhizobium sp.
GGACGGAACAAGGCAAGGGTGATGGCGTCGTCGAGCTTTTCGAATTTCACCTCCAGCCGCATGTCGAGTTCGAGCGCCTCCGGCGTCTGCGGGCAATCGACGACGTTGGTCATCATGCGCGGGCCTTCGTCGAGCTCGACCACGGCAATTGAATAAGGCGGCGTAAAGCCGGGCACCGGACGGTGATGGATCACGTAGCTATACAGTTTAGCCTTGCCGCTGGCCTTGAATACGCTGACCTTGCGCGACGCGCATGCGGGGCAAAACGGCCGCGGCGGGAAATAAACGTTGGTACAGGCCTCGCAGCGCTGCAGGCGAAGTTCACCCGCCTGCGTGCCATCCCAGAAATGCCGGGTTTCCGGCGTCGGTTTCGGTCGCGCGCGCTGCGGCTCGGCCATGGTGGTATTCGCTCCCTGACGGCTTTTGTTGCGTTCTTGATGCGACATTGACACTCCGGCGTCAACGGGCCAATCCTGTAGGGTGGGCAAAGGCGCGTAGCGCCGTGCCCACCACCTTTCTGCAAAGCTTGATGGTGGCACGGCGCGAAGGTGCGCCTTTGCCCACCCTACGGATCATAGCGACGACGGAGAGAACGCCTTGCGCAGCATCAGAATAGGATCCGGCGCCGGCTATTCCGGCGACCGGATCGAGCCGGCGGTCGAACTCGCCGAAAAAGGCGGCATCGATTATCTGGTGTTCGAATGCCTCGGCGAGCGCACCGTGGCGCTGGCGCAGCAGGCGCGGATGAAAAATCCGGACGGCGGTTACGATCCGCTGTTGGAGGAACGGATGCGCGCGGTGCTGCCGGTGTGCGCTTCTAAAGGCATCAAGATCGTCACCAATATGGGTGCGGCCAATCCGCATGCGGCGGCGCGCAGGACGGCCGAGATTGCGAAGTCGCTGGGGCTATCGCTCAAGATCGCCGCCGTGATCGGTGACGACGTGTTGGATGCCTGCAAGGACGGCGATCTGCCCATCATGGAATTCGACGGCACCATCAAACAGCTTGGCAATCGTCTGTTATCGGCCAATGCCTATCTGGGCGCGGAGCCGATGGCGGAAGCCTTGGGCGGCGGCGCCGATGTCGTGATCACCGGACGCGCTTCGGACCCGGCGCTGTTTCTAGCGCCGATGATCCACGCCTTCGGCTGGAAGATGGACGACTGGAACCTGCTGGGGCAGGGCACCGTCGCCGGCCACCTGCTGGAATGCGCGGGGCAAATCACCGGCGGGTATTTTGCGGACCCCGGCTACAAGGATATCGCAGGTCTGGCGCGGCTCGGATTTCCCATCGGCGAAATCGGCGAGGACGGTTCGCTTGTCATCACCAAGGTCAAAGGCTCCGGTGGCGCTGTAACTGCGCAAACCTGCAAGGAGCAGTTGCTCTACGAGGTGCATGACCCAACGAGGTATCTGCAGCCCGATGTCGTCGCGGATTTTTCGCAAGTGGAGGTCGAAGAGATCGCGCCGGATCGCGTTCGGATCAGCGGCGGGCGCGGCACCAAAAGGACCGATACGCTGAAAGTCTCGGTCGGTTATGTCGACAGCTATATCGGCGAGGGTCAGATTTCCTATGCCGGCCCCGGCGCGCTGGCGCGGGGACGGCTGGCGCTGGAGATCGTCCGCGAGCGCTTGCTGCTCACCGGCGTACAGAGCAGCGAGTTACGATTTGACCTGATCGGTGTCGACTCGCTGCATGGCAAGGATGTCTCCGCGGCCGCGAACGAGCCCTACGAGGTCCGCGTCCGCGTCGCCGGACGCACCGAAAGCCTGCGCGAGGCGGTGCGGATCGGCAACGAGGTCGAGACGCTGTTCACCAATGGCCCCGCAGCCGGCGGCGGCGCGACCAAGTCGGCACGCGATGTAGTCGCGGTCGCGTCGGTGCTGCTGCCGCGCGATCTGGCGAAACCCTCCGTTCGTTTCGTGGAGGCATGATGGTAAAACTGCGCGACATCGCCCATTCCCGCACCGGCGACAAGGGCAACACGTCGAATATTTCGGTGATCGCCTATGACGCAAAGCACTATCCGCTGCTAGAGGCGCAGGTCACCAGCGAACGCGTAAAGGCGCATTTCGCCGGCGTGGTCGAAGGCGAGGTGGTGCGCTATGAGCTGCCAAACATCGCCGCGCTGAATTTCGTCATGACGCAGGCGCTCGGCGGCGGGGTGACGCGGTCGCTCGCGCTCGACGCGCACGGCAAGTCGCTGAGTTCGGCGCTGCTGGAATTGGAAATTGAGGATGCGCCGGAGCGGAGTTGACATCCTGAGTGAAAATACCCGTCATTGCGAGGAGCGAAGCGACCGAAGCAATCCAGTCTGTGCTCGCCACACTGGATTGCTTCGCTTCGCTCGCAATGACGAAAACCCTGCCGTGCTATTGAGAAAATCTGATGCCTGACACCCCGACCCTCGCGTCCCTCGCCGCCGATCTTGACGCCGGCCGTACCACGGCGCGTGCGCTGGTCGATGAATGCCTGGGCAAGATCGCCGATGAGGACGGCGAGGGCGAGCGGGCTTTCATTCATGTCAACGCGGAAGCGGCGATCGAGGCGGCGGAAGCGATGGACCGGCTGCGCGAGGTTGGGGCCGCGCCGTCGCCATTCGCCGGCATACCCATCTCGATCAAGGATCTGTTCGACATCAAAGGCCAAGTGACTCGGGCCGGCTCCCGCGCATTGCAGGATTCGCCGCCGGCAACTGCCGACGCGCCTGTAGTGGCGCGGCTGCGGCGCGCCGGTTTTGTGGTGATCGGCCGCACCAACATGACCGAATTCGCCTATTCCGGCATCGGAATCAATCCGCATTACGGCACGCCAAGAGGCGCGTGGCAGCGCGGCGCCGGGCACGTGCCGGGTGGTTCGTCATCGGGCGCGGCGGTGTCTGTGGTCGACGGAATGGCGCATGGCGCCTTAGGTACCGACACCGGCGGCTCGTGCCGGATCCCGGCGGCCTATAACGGGATCGTCGGCTTCAAGCCGACGCAGCGCCGCGTGCCGCTCGACGGCGCGGTGCCGCTGTCGTTCACGCTGGATAGCATCGGACCGATCGCACGCACCGTGGCGTGCTGCGCGGTGCTCGATGCTTTTCTCGCCAATGAGCAGGTGACGCCGCTGCAGCCGCGGCCGATCAAGGGCATGCGGCTGGCGGTGCCGAATACGGTGGCTTTGGATGATCTCGAAGATGCGGTCGCAAAAACCTTCGAGCGCGCGCTGGAAAAACTCGCGCGCGAGGGCGCGTTGATCGAGCGCATCGCGGTGCCGGAATTTTTGGACGTTGCGCCGATGAGCGCCAAGGGCGGCTTTGCAGCGGCGGAAAGCTACGCCTGGCATCGCTATCTGATCGTGGCCAAGGGCGACATCTACGATCCGCGGGTGGCCAGCCGGATCCTGCGCGGCGAAAGCCAGAGTGCTGCGGACTACATCGATCTCATCAATGCGCGAAAATCGCTGGTCGCGCGCGCGACGGCGCGCCTCGCGCCCTATGATGCGCTGGTACTGCCGACCACCGCCAATGCGCCGCCGCGGATCGCCGATATGAAGGACGATCAGGCGTTCACCAAGGCCAACCTGCTGTCGCTGCGCAATTGCACCTTGATTAACATGATCGACGGCTGCGGGATTTCGCTGCCGATCCATCGCGATGGTGAGGTGCCGGTCGGGTTGATGCTCGCCGCATCCGGCGGATCGGACCGCCGCATCTTTGAACTGGCGGTCGCAATGGAGGGAGTGATCCGTGTTTGATCTTGCATTCACCATCGACGCCCAGGACACCACGACCCCGCTGACGCTGCCGATCGATCGCGCCGTCATCGCAGGCTGGACCGGACGCGATCCCGTTGCGCGCGACAAGCACATCGCCGAGCTCGAGGCGATCGGGGTCGCGCGGCCGGCCTCGACGCCGATCTATTATCGCGTCGCGGCGCGGCGGCTGACCGCGGCTGACAGCATCGAAGTCAGCGGCAGCGAGACCAGCGGCGAGGTCGAGTTCGTCCTGATCGGCTGGCAAGGCCGCATCTTCGTCGGCGTCGGCTCCGATCACACCGACCGCAAGGTCGAGAGCTACAGCGTTACCGTTTCCAAGCAGGTGTGCGACAAACCGATCGCGCCGGTGCTGTGGGAACTTGAGGACGTCGCCGGTCACTGGGATGCGATGATCCTGCGCTCGTTTGCATGGATCGACGGCGCGCGGGTGCTCTACCAGGAAGGCACGCTGGATGCCATGCTTCCGGTCGGAGAGCTGATCCAGCGCGGGTTCGGTGGCGCACGGCTGCCCGACGGCTGCGCGATGTTCGGCGGTACGTTTGCGGCGATAGGTGGCATCCGTCCCGCCAGCCGGTTCGAATTCGAACTCGAAGACCCGGTTCTGAAGCGCAGCATCGGGCATGGCTATGATGTGATCGAACTGCCGGTGCTGGGGTGAAGTTTGTCGTCCCCGCGAAGGCGGGGACCCATAACCCCTGGCGTTCGTGGAGAGGCGCTGCAGAGCAACGGGGATACTAGCGCTGCCGGAACATAGGCGACACGGCGTATGGGTCCCCGCCTTCGCGGGGACGACTCGTTGAGACGGAAATCGGGTGGCCTGAAATCCTCCGATCTGCCAGATTTGCGGTCATGAAATCCGCCGCAAAAACCATCTCCCGCCCCGCACCCACCGCCATCGCCACGCGCGTCGATGCGATCGATCGGGCGCACATCAGCGCCGCGCTCGACGAGCAAGGCAGCGCGGTGATTGAACAATTGCTCACGCCACAGCAATGCGCCGCGCTCGCGGCACTCTATCCCGATGACGCTCACTTCCGCAGCCGCATCGTCATGGGACGCCATGGTTTTGGGCGCGGCGAGTACAAATATTTTTCCTATCCGCTGCCGAACGTGATCGCCGAGTTGCGTCCGGCGCTGTACGGGCAGCTTCAAAGCGTTGCCAATCGCTGGAACGAGTCGATGGGCATCGAGATTCGCTATCCGGACACGCACGAAGCCTTTCTGGAACGCTGCCGCGCCGCCGGCCAGACCCGCCCCACCCCGCTGCTGCTGCAATACGGCGAAGACGACTACAATTGCCTGCATCAGGACCTCTATGGCGAACATGTGTTTCCGCTGCAGGTGGCGGTCCTGCTGTCGGAGCCGGGGCGCGATTTCACCGGAGGCGAATTCGTGCTGACCGAGCAGCGGCCGCGGATGCAGTCGCGTCCCGAGGTGGTGCCGCTGCGCCAGGGCGACGCGGTGGTGTTTGCGGTACATCACCGCCCGGTGCAGGGCAGCCGCGGGTTCTACCGCGTCAACCTGCGCCATGGCGTCAGCCGCATCCGCTCGGGCAAACGCCATACCGCGGGCGTGATCTTTCACGACGCGAAGTAGCGCCCCGCTTTCCCTGCAAGGCTCGTCCGGTCTATGCTCGGCAACGGGAGGGGCACGATATGGGCGACGTGGAGGCGGCGAGTCCGCGCGCTGGAGCAAGTACCAGCACCGGGGTTTATCTTGCGATCCTGCAACTGGTGTTCACGCTGGGCTGGACCGTTTATGTGATCTATTTGCCACGGCTGGCGGCGCAGGTCGGCATCGCGCCCACCGCGGTGATCCTGATCCTAATGCTCGATCAGGCGATTTTCACCATCACCGACACCGCGATGGGAATTTTCGCCGACAAAATCGCGCCGATCGTCGGCCGGCTCGGCGTGTTCGTGGCCTCGTTGACGGCGTTGTCATGCGCCGCCTTCATCGCGCTGCCCTTCATCGCCGAAACCGGGCCCAACTCTCAAGCCATCTTCATCGCATTGATCGTGATCTGGTCGGTAACCTCGTCGGCGCTGCGGGCGCCGCCGCTGACGCTGCTCGGCAAATACGCTGCGACGCCACAGATCCCGTTTCTCTCGGCGCTAGCGATGCTGGGCTACGGCGTCGCCGGCGCGGTGTCGCCCTATCTCGGCGTCACCTTGCGCAATCAGGACCCGCGGCTGCCATTTATCATTTCCAGCGTGGTGTTGCTGATCACGGCATTGGCGCTGTCGAAGGTCGAGCGTGGCCTGGCGCAGACTCCGCTAATGGACGCAAAACAACCTCCGCCCACAAAGCCGCTCGGCAAGGTGCCGGTGGCCTTCATCGCCGCGATGGTGATTCTGGCGCTGGGCTTTCAACTGCATTCTTCCATCAACAGCGCGCCGTTCTTTCTGCGCTTCGCAAAACCCGCCGATCTCGAATGGCTGCTGCCGGTGTTCTGGATCGGATTCAATATCGCGATGTTCCCCGCCAGCGTGGTCGTAAAACATCGCGGCGGACTGTTCGTGATGGGCGCGGCCGGGTTGCTCGGGGCGATCGCGGTGGTCGGCGCGGAGATGGCAGGCAGCCTCAACATGCTGATAGCAGCGCAATTCCTGGCCGGCGCTGCCTGGGGCTGCATGCTGATGAGCGCGGTCTCGGCGGCGCTGGCGATCGGCGAGACCGGCGCCGAAGGCAAGGTGGTCGGGCTGGTATTTTCGGCGCTGGCGCTCGCGACCTTCGCGCGAATGGCCGCGGTTGCCGGGGGCTTGCAGAAACTGCCGGACTACGCGCCGCTGCTGCACTGGGCGCCGGTAGCGTGCTGGGCGGTCGCTGGCGCGGGGCTGTTGGTGCTCGCGGCGGGGAGGCTGCGGCTTAAGGCTTCGCCGTGTGAATGAACGGCCACGGGCTGGCTTCGGAGCCGGTGGGCACCTCGATGTCGATCAGATACGGGCCACCATGTGCGAGCGCCTTTTCCAACGCGGCGCGGAATCCATCCGGCGAGGTTACGCGTGCGGCACCGACGCCGAAGGATTCGGCTAATCTGACGAAATCCGGATTGACCAGGTCGGATGCCACGACGCGGCCATCGAAACGCTCGATCTGGTCGCGCCGCACATTGCCGTAGGAATTATTGTTGAACACCAGCGTCACCACGGTGATGTTGAACTGCACGGCGGTCGCGAGTTCCTGCACGCCGAACATGAAACCGCCGTCGCCGGTGATCGCCACCACCGGTCGGTCCGGATGCGCGACCTTGGCGCCGAGCGCGGTCGGAAAACCCGAACCCAAAGTGCCCTGATAGCCCGACGTGATGAACGTGCGCGGCTGGTAGACCGGAAAGCCGTACCACGACGCAAATCCGACCTGCGACAGTTCGTCGGTGACGATGGCGTTGTCAGGCAGCACCTCGCGCAGGATATTCAAGTAAGCCATCTGTGGCTGGATCGTCTGAATCTGTTTCAGCGCCGCGGCCGCGGCCTCGCGGATCGCGGCGCGGCGATCCTTTTGTCTTGCGTATCCGCGCCTGCGCACCGCCGCGAGCAATTCGCGGGTGCCGGCTTGCGCATCGGCGATAACGGCGACGTCAGGAGTGTAACGGCGCATTTCCGACGCATCGATATCGATGCGGATGCATTTCAGGCCCTCGGGGCGGAACGGCCAGCGCGACATCGTCGCCAGTTCCATCCGCGTGCCGATGCCGATCATCAGATCGGTGTTCGGCCACAGCCGATACGCCGCAGCCATGGTGAGGCCGAGTTCGTGCGCGTTGCTGACGATGCCGCGCCCGCTGCGGAATGCCACGACCGGCGCGTCGATCAGTTCGGCAAGCTCGAGGATTTCGCCGGCCGCGTGAATGGCGCCCGAGCCGACAAAGATCATCGGTGACTTGCTCGCCGCGACCAGGGCTGCGGCATCCCTGATGCGGTCGGTGTCCGGCAGCGGCGGCGCGAGCAGATCGAACGGTATTGAGACGCCGACATCGGCGCGTTGCGTAAACACGTCCCATGGCATTTCCAGCGCGACCGGGCCGCGGCGGCCCGACAGCATTTCCTGGAACGCGCGCGACACCAGTGGCGGCGCGGCGTCGGGATATTCGATGCGGTCGGCCCACTTCACGAACGAACGCAGCGTCGCAAGCTGGTCCGGCATCTCGTGCAGATGGCCGCGGCCCTTGCCGAGGAATTGCGTCGGTACCTGACCGGTCAGGCACAGCACCGGCTCGTTGGCGCCGTATGCGGTGAGCAGCGCCGCACCTGCGTTGAGCACGCCGGGACCGGGCACCACGCTGAACACGCCGGGTCTGCCGGTGGAGCGCGCATAGCCATAGGCCATGTAGCCGCAGGCCTGCTCGTGGCGCGCGCCGATCACCTTTAGCTGCGCCTGCTGGAATGCGTCGAACAGGCCGTAGATCTGCGCGCCCGGCAATCCGAACACGGTGTCGACGCCGTGCGCGACCAAGCCATTGACGATCGCTTCGCCGCCCGTAGCTGCTGCCATTATAGATTCCGATCTTTTGTTTCTTCCGTCCTGCCCGGGCTTGTCCCGGGCATCCACGTCTTAATAGACTTGCTGCGAGAAAGACGTGGATGGCCGGGGCAAAGCCCGGCCATGACGGCTAAACCTCGTCGATTGCGCCGTTGCGCAATACGCCGATGCCTTTCGCTTCGCTTCTCGGCGTTGTTCAGCCCGGCTCCATCCCCTTGGCCTTGATCACCGCGACAGCAGCCGGCGTCTTCAGATAGGCGATAAAGGCCTTGGCGGCCTCCGCTTCCTTTGTATCTGCGGCGCTGGCTGCCGTGAACACCAGATCGTTCTGCAGTTCGGCGGGAAACGGCCCGGCTATTTCGACACCCGGGGCCATCAGCACGTTGATCAGGAACACGCCAAGCTCGGCATCGCCTTTGGCAACGGCCTTGGCGATATCTGCCGTAGCCGTCTGCGGTTTGGTTTTTGGTTTCATCGCCTCGCCGATACCGAGACGCTCGAACACGCTCGAAACATAGGCGCCGGCCGCACTTGCCGGCAGGTAGGCGATGGACGCCGCGTCGAGCAGCGTCTTTTTCAAAGCGTCCGGCGTGCTGACGTCGGGCTTGGGCGCACCCGCGCGTACCGCGACCCCGTAGCCGACTCGGGCGATATCCGTGGTCGGCCCGGGGACGAAGCGGGCCTTCGCTTCGGCGTTCTTGAAAACATCGACGGGAACGACACCGATATCGAATGGCGCGGACGTCGCCAGCTTGATCAGGTTGGGTGTGGAATCGAAGTGAATGACGAGCTTATGGCCGGAGCCGCGTTCGAATTGGGAAGCGAGTTCGTTCAACGGCCCGGTCATGGAGCCGCCGGCCAGGACTTTGAGTTCGGCGGCCTGAAGGTGGGCTATCGGCGACATGACAAACACCAGTCCGAATAGTGAGGCGGCAGCAGTGAGCAAAGGCTTTTTCATGGCATCTCCTAATCCGCAATCGTCACATCGGCGGTAAACAACGGCTCGCGGATCGCCTGGCCCGGAAACGGCGAGCCCTGCTCGAACCATGAGCGCGGCGCCGGGGCGCCCCACAGCGTCTGCCGCCGCGGGTCTTTGAGTGACCAGCGCATCGGTTCGTGGTCGTGGTCCATCGTGAAATAATCGCTGGTGTAGAGCTCGAGCCTGTGGCCGTCGGGATCCCTGACGTAGAGAAAGAATGCATTGGAGATGCCGTGGCGGCCGGGGCCGCGCTCGATGTTCTTCAAAAAGCCGCTCGACGCCATCACGTCGCACAGATGCAGGATGTTCATCGCGGTCGGCACCCAATAGGCAAAGTGGTGCAGGCGCGGCCCCTTGCCGTTGGTGATCGCAAAGTCGTGCACGTTGCCCTTGCGATGCATCCAGGCGGCGGCGATGCGGCCGCCCGGGCCGTCCTCCTCGCCATATTCGGTGAGGCGGAATCCGAGCCGCGCGTAGAAATCCACGGTGTCCTGCACCTCGGCGGCGAACACATTAAAGTGGTCGAGCCGCTGCGGGTGGCAGCCCTTGTAGAGATCGTAGCGGCGCAGCAGATGCGGGCGCCGTTCCATCGAGGCGTAGAGTTCGATTCCGAAGCCGAACGGATCGGTGAATTGCAGCGTGCGGCCCTGGAAGGGACGTTCGACGAAACTGTAGGTAATGCCGTTCTCGGCAAAGAACGCGCCGGCCTTGTCGAGGTCGCTCTCGTTGCCGACCTTGAAGCCGAGCCGCGCGCATCCCGGGACCACCGCTTTGCGCAGCACCAGCGAGTGATGCTGGTGTTCCTCGCTGCCGCGCAGGTAGACCGTGCCGTCGTCGTGGTCCTCGACGTGAAGCCCGATGATGTTTTCGTAGAACGTGCGGCTGGTCTCGAGGTTGGTCACGTCGAGCACGGCGTGGCTCGACCTGATGATGTTGAACGGCGGATCGAAGATGTGGGTCGGGACGGGCATTAAGTTATATCCCCAGCCTTTGAATCTTGTGCGTTCCCCGCGCGAGCGAGACGTGCTTGGTTTCCATGTAGAAGTCGAATGAATAATCGCCGCCGTCGCGGCCGATGCCGGAGGATTTCATGCCGCCGAAGGGGGTGGGCAGATGCCGGACGTTTTCGGAATTGAGCCAGATCATGCCGGCTTCCAGCGCATCCGCAACGCGCAGCGCCCGGCCCATGTCGCCGGTCCAGACATAGCCGGTGAGGCCGTACTGCACGCCGTTGGCGGTTGCGATGGCCTCGGCTTCGTCCTTGAACGGAATCACCGTGAGGAAAGGACCGAACACTTCCTCCTGAGCGACCCGCATGTCGGCGCGCGCCCCGGTGACCAGCGTCGGCTGCACGTAATGCCCGCCGCCGGGACCGGCATGCGGCTTGCCGCCGACGGCGATGGTGGCGCCGTCCTTGCGCGCGATCTCGAAATACGAGCAGACTTTTGCGAGATGCCGTTCGTGGATCAGCGGTCCGATCTCGGTTGCGGGATCAAGGGGGTGTCCGACCTTCAACGCCTTGACCCGCGCCGTCAGCCTTTCGATGAACTTTTCCGCGATGGCTTGCTGAACGAGCAGCCGGCTTGACGACGTGCAGCGCTCGCCATTGAGCGAGTAGATCATGAACACGACGGCGTCGAGCGCGCGGTCCAGATCCGCGTCATCGAACACGATCACCGGGTTCTTGCCGCCGAGTTCGAAATGCACGCGTTTCAGCGTCGGCGCGCCCTGCGCCATGATCGCCGATCCCGTCGCGCTTTCGCCGACAAAACCGATCGCCTTGATCGCGCGATGTTCGGTCAGCGCCTTGCCCGCTTCCTCGCCAAACCCGTGCACGGTGTTGAGCACGCCATCGGGAACGCCGGCGTCTTTCACGAGGCGCGACAGCAGATCGGCGGTGACCGGCGACCATTCCGCCGGCTTGTGCACAACGGTGCAGCCGGCCGCCAGCGCCGGCGCGATCTTCCAGGTCGAGAGCATGAACGGCGTATTCCACGGTGTGATCACACCGACCGGGCCGATCGGCACCCGGGTCGACACGTTCCAGTGCTCGTCGCTGGGCATGTTGAGGCCGTCGCGGGCGTCCGCGCACTTGTCGGCGAAGAAGCGGAAGTTTTCCGCGGCGCGGATCGCGGCCTTGGCCATGAAGCGGTGCGCCTGGCCGGTATCGACGCATTCCAGCACCGCGATATCGTCGGCGCGGGCTTCGATGGCGTCGGCGACGCGATGCAGCAGCTTTTTTCGCATGGCCGCGGACATGTCGCGCCAGGCCTTGAAGGCTTGCGCGGCCGAAGTCGCGGCGCGGTCGATGTCTTCCGCGTTGCCGCGCGCGACCGACGCCAGCACCGAGCCATCGACCGGCGATTTCGTCTCGAACGTTTCGCCTGAAATCGACGGCACCACCTTGCCGTCGATGATATGTCCGATGCCATCGGCCTTCAGTTTGGCCAGCAGCGGCGCGGCACGGTCGCGATTGGCCAGGAACGCATCGGCCGCTTTCGGCGTGACCTTATCCATGCGCCGGCTCCGCTTTCAACGCCTCGTGGATATTGTTGCGTTTCCAGCTGGTCTCCCTGTCGTTGATCTGCATGTCGAACGACAGCGCGAATTTGCTTTCCGCGAACACCGGGTCGAGATAGGCCGACAGTACCTTGAAGATATGCTCGCCGGCCTTTTTGCGTGTCGCCAAGTCGCGGCCTGCGCCGAGCCGCAGCACCATGTCGAGAAAGCCGAAATGCGCGCTGCCGTCGGCGATGGCGGAGTGCTCGCAACGGATGGCGCGGACACGGACGCCGCCGAGCGGGAAGATGCCGGTCTCGACCGCGGCCTTGCGCACCACCTCGACTACGGCCTGCATATCGACGCACGGCTCGAGATTGGCGGAATATTCGATGGTGAAATGCGGCATGTTCCGTTCACTCCCATTTTCGTTCCGTGATTCCCGCCCCCGCTCGATCACGAACGCACGGCAGCACGGGCGAGCGGCAAATTTGCATGGTGATGCGAATTGGATGCATAGCTCGCGTATGCTTATTGTTTGAGCAGGAAATCGCGCGCGTCAATAGCGCAAAGCAGCCGAATAAAGCCTGTTTGCGCGGCGGTGATTGGCTAGGTCGGTCTGCGCCTGGTGCGAGACGTTTATGCCAATAACCGAAATCGTCGCGATATCAATTTACTCTCGCCGAGAGAGTCCGTAGATACGCACACGGTTTTGCGCAAGGCGCGGACTGCAATCAAGAAGGCCGACAAAGAGCCCGGCCTCAGGGAGGATTAATGACACTTACGCGACGCGATTTTGCGGCTGGCTTGGCCGTTGGTATTACCGCCCCCTACGTCATCGGCAGCGCGAAGGCGCAAGCAGCGACCATCAAGATCGGCATGTGCGTGCCGGTGACGGGACCCGCAGCCGAGCAGGGCCTCTGGGCGCAAAACGGCGCCAAGCTCGCGCTCGCGGCGGTCAACAAGGCCGGCGGTGTACTCGGCAAGCAGGTCGAACTGATTATCGAGGACGACCAGACCACCAATCCGGGCATCGTGCTGGCGTTTTCGAAACTGGCCGCGCAGCCGGATATTGTTGCGTTCCTCGGCTCGATCCGCTCGACCCAGGTGATGGCGATGGCGCCCGATGTGCTCAAGCTCGGCAAGCCGGTGATGATCGGCGGCACCAATCCGGACCTGACCCATATGGGAAACCAATGGTTGTTCCGCTTCCGCCCGAACGACAGCTATTCGGGCCGCGTCATCGCGGACTTCGGCGTCAACACGCTCGGCAAGAAAAAATGGGCAATCGTCCATTCCACAGATGCATTCGGCACCGCGGGAGGCAAGGCGCTGTCGGACGCATTGACCAAGCTCGGCGCGCCGCCGGTGCTCGATCAGGGCTATGCCAACCAGAGCCAGGATTTCACGCCCGTCGTGCTGGCGGTGAAGCAATCCGGCGCCGATGTGCTCGGCACCTATTTCACCTTCGAAAACGATCTCGGTATTTTCGCCCGGCAGTTGCGGCAGCTCGGCGTCAGCATTCCCTGGGTGGGCTCGCCTTCGGTGGTCGCGGTATCGTCGACCAAGCTCGCCGGTCCCGCGCTGTTCGGTACCTACGGCGTGGCGGATTATGCGGAAGATTCCTCTGAGGCTTCGAAAGCCTTCGGCAAGCTTTATCGCGACACCTACAAGACCGCCCCCGATAACCAAAGCGCTTGGCCCTATGACGCCGTCACCATCCTGGCGATGGCGATCAACAAGGCCGGTACCACCGAGCCTGCGAAAATCCGCGAAGCTATTCTGGCGATCAAGAAGTATCCAGGCGCGGAGGGCGAATATAATTTCGACCAGAATGGCGACGGGCTGCACGGCTACAACGTCGTCAGAAACGAGAAGGGGACGATCGTCTACGACAAGCACATCGATTTCAACGATTGATCGCCTGATCGGCCCTCTCGCCTTGCGAGGGGGCCGATTTGCGTCTGATGTGCAATTCGCGGGCTAGCCTCTCCCACCGAGCGCTTTAATGGATCTTGCTCTTCAATTGCTTTTCACCGGTATCGGCATCGGCGCCGTCTATGCGCTGGTCGCGCTCGGCTTCGTGCTGATCTTCCGCGCCACCAATGTGGTGAATTTCGCGCAAGGCGAATTCTCCATGGTCGCCGCCTATCTGATGGTGGTGTTCGCCGTCGATCTCGGCTGGCCGTACTGGCTGTCGTTCCTGATCGCGCTGGCCGGCATGGCGCTGCTGGGCGCGATCTTCAACCTCGGGGTATACTACCCGCTGCGCCACCGCACGTTTTTGCCCGTGATCATCGCGACCATCGGCGCCTCGATCCTGCTGGCCAATTCGGTGCTGGCGATTTACGGCCCGCAGCCGCAGGTGCTTGAGGGCTGGTTCGAAACGCCGGGCATCCAGCTCGGTCCGGTGTATCTCGACAGCCAGTATCTCCTGATCATCGCGGTGACCATCGTGCTGGTGATCTTCAATTACTGGTTCTTCGAGCGCACCATGCTCGGCAAGAAGTTGCAGGCGACCTCGCAGGACAAGGAGATGGCCTCGCTGCTCGGCATCTCCGTCTCCACCATGATCATGATCACTTTTATCTACTCAGCGGTGCTCGGCGGCCTTGCCGGCATCCTGGTGGCGCCGGTGCTGTTCGTCTCGATCCAGATGGGCTCGACCATCGCGCTGAAGGCCTTCGCCGCCACCATCATCGGCGGCTTCGGTGACGTTACCGGCGCGATCATCGGCGGGCTGTCGCTCGGCGTCATCGAGACGTTTGGCGCGGCGTATATCTCGGTACCCTACAAGGACGCCTTCGCGTTCCTGGTGCTGGTGGCGTTTCTGGTGTTCCGGCCGCAGGGCATCTTCGGCGAACGCGTCGCGGAGAAAGCATGAGCGCGCCGTCCGACAACATGCCGATCACGGCGCCTGTCGTGCATTCCAAACCGCTGCTGCTGCGGCATCTGCCGTATTTCATCGGCGCCGCGATCCTGGTCGCGCTGGCCGCCACGATGCGGTTCGACGGCTACATCCTCAACATCCTGATGCAGGCGACGACCTTTGCCATCGCGGTGTTCGGTCTCTCCGTCGTGCTCGGCCTGTGCGGCCAGATCAACCTGGCGCAGGCGGCGTTCTTCGGCTTCGGCGCCTACGCCGTCGGCATCGGAACCTCGGACTACAACTTAAGCTACTGGCTGTGTCTTGCCGCCGGATGCGTGATGGCGCTATTGGCCGGCGCGCTGCTGGGAATGTCGACCCTGCGCCTCGGTGGCCACTATCTCGCGATGGTGACGATCTCGTTTCAGCAGATCGTCACGCTGGTGATGATCAACGCTATCTGGCTCACCCATGGTCCGGACGGCGTACCCAGGATCGGCCGCCCGGATTTGTTCCAGGACTCGCAATCCTATCTCGCGTTCTGCGTCGCCATGCTGGCGCTGGTCGGCTATTTCGTCTGGCATCTGCCGGACACGCGGCTGGGCCGCGCCATGCGCGCGGTGCGCGACAACGAGCTTGCCGCCGGTGTCGCCGGCATCGACGTGTTCCGCACGAAAATTTACGCTTTTGCGCTCAGCGCCGTACTGGGTGGCCTCGCCGGTGGGCTGTTTGCGGGCGGGTTTGCCTATGTCAGCCCGGATCAGTTCTCGTTCGCCGAATCGATCGTCTTCCTCACCATGTCGTTGCTCGGTGGCGTTGCGTCGCCGATCGGCTCGGCCATCGGCACGGGGCTGCTGATCCTGATTCCGGAATGGCTGCGGTTCCTGAAAAGCGTGCCGGGCCTGTATCTGGCAATCTACGGCCTCTCCGTCATCCTCATCATCCGCTACATGCCCGACGGCATCTGGGGATTTGTGAACGTCGCGACCGAGCGCTGGCGCGCCAAGGCCAAGGTGCATGCCGCGGGTCCCGCGCTGCAGCTGGTGCCCGCAACCGTCGGCGGCGACATCGTGCTCGAGGTCAGGGGCCTCTCCAAATATTTCGGCGGCCTCAAGGCCGTCGACGATGTCGATATCGCGGTCAAGCGCGGCAGCGTTCATGCGCTGATCGGACCGAACGGCTCCGGCAAGACCACCACGCTCAACGTGCTCTCCGGCCTCTACAAGGCCACCGCCGGCAAGGTGATCCTCGACGGCACCGACGTGACCGACATGCCGCCGCATCTGCGCACGGCCGCTGGACTGGGTCGGACGTTCCAGAATATCCGGCTGTTCCGCTCGATGACGGCGCTGGAGAATGTCGTGATCGGTGCCGAGCGGCCCGGCAATAATTTGATCGGGGAAGGCGGCGACGACGCGCTCAACCAGCGCGCGATGTCGGCGCTGACCTTTGTCGGGCTTGGGGCACGGTCCAACGAATTGATCTCGAGCTTTTCCTATGGCCACCAGCGCCTGATCGAGATCGCGCGTGCGCTCGCCGCCAATCCGACGTTGCTGCTGCTGGACGAACCCGCGGCCGGTCTGAATTCCAGCGAGAAGATGGAATTGCATGAGCTGCTGAAACGCATCGCGGCGCAAGGCCTGACCATCCTGATCATCGACCATGACATGACGCTGGTCTCCGAAGCCGCCCAGCACATCACCGTGCTCAATTTCGGACGCCGCATCGCGGACGGCGAATCCATGGCGGTGCTGCGCCACCCCGATGTCGTCTCCGCCTATCTCGGGACCGAATAATGGCGCTGCTGCAGATCAACGACCTGATCGTGCGCTATGGCGAGATCGAAGCGCTGCGCGGCGTATCCGTCAGTGTCGACGAGGGGCAGGTGGTGACGCTGCTCGGTGCCAACGGCGCCGGCAAGTCGACCACGTTGCGCGCAATCTCCGGCCTGGCAAAGCCCGCCGCGGGCGACATCCTGTTCGACGGCCGCTCGATCGCGGGGCTCGGCCCCGAAGCCATTGTCCGGCTCGGCATCTCGCACGTGCCGGAGGGGCGGCGGGTTTTCCCGGGGCTGACGGTCAAGGAAAACATCATGCTCGGCGCGTCGAATCGCCGCGTTGCCACCTCGGAATTGTCTCGCGAAGCCGACGCCATGTTCGACCTGTTTCCGGATATCCGTTCATTTTCCAACGCGCTGGGCTGGACCCTATCGGGCGGACAGCTGCAGATGGTCGCGGTCGCGCGCGGCCTGATGGCCAAGCCGCGGCTGCTCTTGCTGGACGAGCCGTCACTCGGCCTCGCGCCCGTGATCGTGCAGGCGGTGTTCCGCATCATTTCGGAGATTCGGCGCAACACCACGGTCTTGCTTGTCGAGCAGAACGCGCGCATGGGACTTTCGGTGGCCGACCACGGCTATGTGCTGGAAACCGGCCGCATCGTGCTCCATGGCAAGCCGGATGAGCTATGGGGCAATGAAGCGATCCGCGCCGCCTATCTCGGCGGTCATGCCAAAGCAAGCGCCTGAGGTGAATGACTGATCATGGTCACGATACAAGTTGAAAAGCTCATCGACTTTGTTGCGCAAGTGTTTGCCCATTCGGAGTCCTCGTCCGCAGAAGCCAGGCGCATCGCGACGTATCTAACCACCGCCAATCTCACCGGGCACGACAGCCACGGCGTGATCCGGGTGCCGGTCTATATCAGGTGGAAGAAGATGGGCTCGGTCGTTCCGGACCAGACGGTCGAAGTCCTGGTCGACACGCCTTCGCTGGCGGTGATCGATGGCAAGTTCGGCTATGGACAGACGGTCACGCCGCAGGCGGTGAAGATCGGCATCGAGAAATGCAAGGCGTCGGGGCTGGCCGCGGTGGCGCTGCGCAATGCCGGCCACATCGGCCGCGTCGGCGACTGGGCGGAAATGGCCGCTGCCGAAGGGCTGGTGTCGATACATTTCGTCAACGCCGCCGGCTCGCTGCTGGTCGCGCCCTATGGCGGCGTGCAGAAACGGCTGTCGACCGCGCCGTATTGCGTCGGCATCCCGCGCCAGGGGCAGGATCCGATCGTGCTGGATTTTGCCACTTCGATCGTGGCCGAGGGCAAGGTGCTGGTCGCAAGCCGCGGCGGCAAGAAATTGCCGAAGGGTGCGCTGGTGGATCACGACGGCACGCTGAGCGAGGATCCCGCGGTGCTCTACGGGCCGCATGCCAAAGACGGGCCGCGCGACCACACCAAGGGTACAGGCGCGATCCGCGCCTTTGGCGAGCACAAGGGCTCGGGCCTCGCTTTCATCTGCGAATTGCTCGGTGGCGCGCTGACCGGGACGGGCGCGACCGCGCCGGACCGGCGTTTCGCCAACGGCATGCTTGCCTTCTATGTCGATCCCAAGGTGATCGACGCCAGCAGCTTCTTCGACAGCGAAATCTCGCGCTATTCCGACTTTATCCGGGCGACCAAGCCGATGTCCGGCGTCGACGCCGTGCTGATCCCCGGGGATCCCGAACGAAAAATGCGCACTGAGCGCACCGCAAACGGCGTGCCCTTGCCGGATGACACCTGGGCTGCGATTGTGGCCACCGCCCGCGAGGTCGGGGTGAGCGAGGTTAGCATACAACAGGCGACGGCGTAACGCCGTCGCTGCCAGCCGTCATGCGCGGGCTTGACCCGCGTATCCATCGATCTTCGTGAAGGGTCTTTCGAAGAGGATGGATTGCCGGGTCAAGCCCGGCAATGACGACAAACAAAACGAACAATGGGGAGAAAACAATAATGGCCAATAAAGTGAAGGAAGCCTGGGCGTCAGGCAAGGCGGTGGTGAACGCGTGGCTCGCAATACCGTCGGGCTTCTCCGCCGAAGTGATCGCGCAATGTGGCTTCGACAGCGTCACCGTCGATATGCAGCACGGCGTGCAGGACTACCAGTCGATGGTGCAATGCTTCCAGGCGATGCACGCCCATCCGGTGACGCCGATGGTCCGCGTGCCGTGGAACGAGCCAGGCATTGTCGGCAAGGTGCTGGACGGCGGCGCCTATGGCGTGATCTGCCCGATGATCAACACCAAGGAGGAATGCGAAAACCTCGTCGCCTACAGCAAATATCCGCCGCGTGGCACCCGCTCGAACGGCCCGATCCGTTCCGGCATGTATGGTTCGGCCGGCACTTATCAGCAAACGGCGAATGACGAGATCGTGCTGCTGCCGATGATGGAGACCAGGACGGCGGTCGAGAACATGGAATCGATTCTCGACGTTCAGGGCATCAACGGGGTTTATATCGGTCCGTCCGATCTCGGCTTTTCCTACGGCTTGGTGCCGAAGCTCGACCGCGACGAGCCGGAGATTCTCAAAATCTATGAGAAGATCATCAAGGAGTGTGGCAAGCGCGGGCTTTATCCCGGCATCCATTGCAGCGGCGCCGAGGGCGCCGCGCGCGCGATCAACATGGGTTTCAAGCTGGTGACGCTGTCAAACGAAAGCGGGCTGATGGCGACCTATGCGAAGATGCAGATTGCCGAGACAAGAAAGAATTCGAACGGCAAGGCGTAGTAGCATCGTGTCCCGGACGCGGTGCAGCGCCTCTTGGCGGTGCACCGCAGAGCCGGGACCCATGACGACTGGCTTCCAAGCAAGATGGGCCCCGGCCCTGCAGCGCACCGCTTCGCAAACGGCTACGCGCTGCGCTGCGTCCGGGGCACGATGTTCATCTCTTGCGCGGACGCGCCCCCGGGCGCGTCGCCGACTTGTGCAGGCAGCGCACTGGCCGCGCCAGCACGACGCCGGGCTTGCGCACCCCGGGATCGATCACGCCTCCCACGGTGTAGGACCCATCGCCGTTGTCGCGCACGGCGCCGGTCAGCGTCGTGCCGGGCGCGCCGGCGATCGTAAATGCGTTGGGGCGGCCGGGACCGAGATGGTTGCCGAAGGAGTCGCGTGGGACAATTACGATGGTGACAGCCTTTTTCCTGTCGGGTAACGCCGCGCCAGTGGTGATTTTCACATCCGATTTCGCCTGATCGACCCCGACCTCAACCTCGACGGACCATTGCAATTCGCGTGAGCTGATGCAGCCCTTGCCGTAGGTCGCGAACGCGTGGAAGGTGTAGGTACCTTCGACATTGAGAAAATCGGTCAGCACGGCGCCGTGCAGCCCCGCGCTTCTCGCCGTGACATTGGTCTGAACCGGATCGCCGGACAGCTCGAAGCGGTGCTCGGTATAGCCCACAATCGGCTTGCGGGTGGACTTTTCGATCGCGAGCATGGTCGTCTGAAGCGATGGGATCGGCTCGCCTTTCTGCCCGGCCGGCGGCTGCGGCTTTCTTGCCCTGGTGAGAATGCTGCCGACGGATGCCGCAGGCCGCGTGACCGTGAGGCGTACCTTGGCGCCTCTGTTATTGCCGCCGGCCAGCCGCACCACCGGATTGATGGCCTCTCCGGTAAAGTAGACGTCGCGCCCAGGCCAGCGCGTGAGCTTTGCCCCGCCGCCGGCGATGACGTTGACGAAATAGTCGATCGGGCCGACCGCGCCGACCTGGCCGAAGCCGCTGCGACCGACCGTGACGTTCCATGCGCCATTGCGCTCGCCGCCGTGCGGCAGCTTGATGCGCAGGAACGCCCAGGTACGCCCGGTGGCGTGCTCGACGCCCGGCGATGCGCGCGTCAGCGTCGCGCCGCCCGGTGTCTTTACGGTGATGGCCAGATTGGCGGCCTCCTTGTCCCAGCCGACGACGATCGTGATGGTCGTTTCGCCGCAGACGTTGAAGCGGATCGGCTTGCTTTCCTTGTCGCGGGGCTTCAGCCGGCCCGGCGGATCGAGCAACGCGCCGCCCGCGAAGATGTTGCCGAAAGCCAGTGCGAAGAACTTCTTCAGATCGAGCCCGTCGCCCGCGCGCATGTAGACGCCGCCATGGGTCTCCGAAAGCTGGGTGAGCAGCGCGCCGTTGAGGCTCGACGCAGCGCCGAAACCGACGGCGCTGATGCTGATGCCGTCGAGCCCGGTGACATCCGCGATCAGGGGCGGGGTATTTTGCAGTCCGTCGGTCAAAAGCAGGATCGACCGGTTGCTGTCTGACAAAAACAACTGGTCGCGCGCTGCTTCTAGGCCATCACCGATGCTGGTGGTGCCGTCGACAACGATGCCGCCGACGATCCCCCCGGTGAACGGCGCCGGGCCGGTCAGCACCAGCTTGCTGGCGGCATTGACCGGCTGAATCGCGAAATCGACCGGGTTGCTTGCCGCCGTGCTGAAGGTCACAAGGCCGATCTTACTGGCGCTGTCGCTCTGCACCAGCTGGATGAACAGCGCAGCGGCGTCGCGCGCCTCCTCGATCTTGGTCCGTCCCGTGCCGGCATCGAGCGACATGCTGCCCGAGCGATCGAACACGATCATCACGTCGCGGCCGGCCGGGTCTTCCTGCGGGTTGCCGATGTCGGCCAGCGCGCCCGCGGTCGGATAGAATGCGATATTGCATGGCGTGCCCGTGCTCATCACGCCCACGATTCTGCCGGTTGCATCGAACAATCCGGCGCCGATGCTGCCGCTCGCGACGTCGAGATCGGCGACGACGGCATTGAGATCGCCGCTGATGACGGTCTTGAACGCGGCGTGCTTGGCCGACAGCCGTTTGACCGCGCCTTCGGGGTGATGAATGCAGAAAATCTGCTCGCCGGCCGCCGGCAGATCGGGCCGCATCACGACCTGCGGTATGCCGAGCCCGGCCGCGGGCACGCTGAGCTGCAGCAGGGCGTAGTCGACGGCGCCGAAGAAGCCGAGCTTCACGATCCGCTTCACCTTGTGGAAGCGCCCTGCGTAGTTGCCGGGCCGCGCGCCCGCGCAGGTGGTCTGGTAGTTGAAAATGATCGAGGCGGATGTAAACTGGTCCGAAGTCAGCACGAACGCCTGGCCTGCGGTCAGCACGAGGTCGGTGCCGACAAGCGTTCCGCTGATACTGGAGAGGACCTCGGTGAGGCCATCCAGCGCGCGATCGACATGCACGATCATGCCGACGCTCGGCGCCACCGTCTTGCGGATGTCGCCCGCCGCCGTCACGCACTCGACATTCTCGAAGTCTGGAGGGGCGGAGCAGAACAGCGACGTGTTGAACGTCGGCTCGGCGTAATTGGCGTCCAGCAGGAACGGATCGCAGTTCGAGTTGGACGTCGGATCGCCGTCGCCATCATGCCGCTCGCCGCGGCCGAAGCGGTCGAGCGTGGCGCCCCCTGTCGCCGCGCCATTGGTGATGTAACGGATCTGGACCTTGCCGTTCGCGAACGCCGACAGCTCGATCGGCCGCGACCAGAATTCAAGATCGAAAGACGCGGTGACCACGTCCTTGTCATAGCCGAGGTCGATTTCGACGCGGTTGTTGGCCGGAAGGCTGAGCCCCGTCAGGTGCACGATGATGAACTTGATGCCGCCCGGAGGCGGTGGGCCGGGGTCCAGATCGAAGGCCCAGGTATTGGGCGAGGTCGGCGGCAACCCGGAATCGGGGCCAATCACGACTTGCGGTGAAACGGGGAGGACGGTTCCGACAATATGAGCCACACTATTTCTCCGTGCTGAAAATCCCTTTTTAATACCACCAGGCCGGTATCATCCTATAGTAGACTGACGGTGGTCGGCTACGGGACATTGCGACCGGCTTGCGCTTGCGTGTCGCGCGGCATCAGAGGCACAAAGCAGGAATGCCATTGCCGGGCTTGACCCGGCCCCGCAGGCGGGTCAAGCCCGCGCATGACGATCTAAAAATTGAATCGCGAGGAAACGCACATGGGCCCGGCACCCGTCATCCGACTGCATCCCGACGATGGGGTGGTGATCGCGCGCTCAAGCCTTCCTCCCGGCCTGGCAGTCGCCGACGGTGTGGTCACGGTTGAGCGGATTCCCGCGGGTCACAAGGTGGCGGTGAAGTCCCTTGCCGTCGGCGAGCCGGTCAAGCGCTACGGCCAGATCATCGGGTTTGCAACGACGGCGATTGCGCCGGGCCAGCACGTCCATGTGCAGAATATCGGCATGGGCGAGTTCTCGAAGGACTACGCTTACGGCGTTGACGTGAAGCCGACGCCGAACTTCGACCTGCCCGCGACATTCCAGGGCATCAAGCGTTCCGACGGACGTGTCGCCACCCGCAACTACATCGGTATCCTGACCTCAGTGAATTGCAGCGCCCATGTGGCGGGCATGGTCGCCGACGTGTTCAAGAAGAATCCGTTCACCGGCCACGATCCGCTGGCGGACTATCCGAACGTCGATGGCGTGGTGGCGCTGACGCACAAGACCGGCTGCGGCATGACGCAGCTGGAGCCGCTGACGGTTCTGCGCCGCACGCTCGGGGGCTACGCGCGGCATGTGAACTTCTCGCATGTCGTTATTCTGGGTCTCGGTTGCGAGATGAACCAGATCGGCGGCTTTCTCGAAGAACAGAGGCTGGCGGGCCGCCTGCGCTCCCTCGACATTCAGGACGTCGGCGGTTCGCGCAAGACCGTGGAAAAGGCGGTCGCCTTCGTTCACGAGGTTCTCGCCGACTCCAATAATGTGAAGCGCGAACCGTGCGCCGCGAGCGAATTGATGGTGGCGTTGCAATGCGGCGGCTCGGACGGCTATTCAGGCGTCTCGGCGAATCCGGCGCTGGG
Source organism: Bradyrhizobium sp. (assembly GCF_036009065.1). Classification (GTDB taxonomy): domain Bacteria; phylum Pseudomonadota; class Alphaproteobacteria; order Rhizobiales; family Xanthobacteraceae; genus Bradyrhizobium. The sequence goes on from NZ_DASYMN010000344.1 coordinate 23,212, forward strand.
TGCGGCGAGCGACATCCTGGTGCGGCACGGCGGCACGGTCATTCTGTCCGAGACGCCGGAAACCTATGGCGCCGAACATTTGCTGACCCGCCGCGCGATCAGCCGCGAGGTCGGCGAGAAACTCGTCGCCCTGATGCGCTGGTGGGAGGATTACACCGAGCGCAACAATGCCGAGATGGATTCCAATCCGAGCCCTGGCAACAAGGCCGGGGGTCTCACCACGATCCTGGAAAAATCTCTCGGCGCGATGGCAAAGGCAGGCAGTACCAATCTTGTGGACGTGGTCGCCTATGCCGAGGCCGTCACCAAAAAGGGATTCAATTTCATGGATACGCCGGGTTCGATCCGGTGGCGGCGACCGGGCAGGTGGCCGGCGGCGCCAATCTCGTCTGCTTCACGACGGGCCGCGGCAGCGTGTTCGGATGCAAGCCGTCGCCTTCGATCAAGCTTGCGAGCAACTCGCCGATGTTCAAGCGCATGGAAGAGGACATGGATGTCAATTGCGGTACCATCCTTGACGGCGAGGAGACGGTGCAGGAATGCGGCCAGCGCATTTTCGAGCTGATGCTGAAGACCGCCTCGGGCCAGCCGACCAAGAGCGAAAGTTTCGACTTCGGCGGCGCCGAGTTTGCGCCATGGGTGCTCGGGGCGACGATGTAGGGCGAGCCTCGTTCGTCATTGCGACGAAGCGAAGCAATCCGGTCTTTTGAAGCAGCGAAGACTGGATTGCTTCGTCGCAAGGGCTCCTCGCAATGACGGAACTGCCTAACGCCGCACCTCCCATAGGCAACACCTGCCCGTTGTTAGTGCTTGATCCCCACCGGTTCCAGTGTTCTGCTTAAAAAAGCTGCTGGAGTTGCCTCTCCTTGTCGATCTTCGTCGCACTACGTCACGTTACGCATTACAAATACGACCGTCCGATCGATCTCGG
>NZ_DASYMN010000345.1:0-13376 GCF_036009065.1 Bradyrhizobium sp.
CGAGGCCATCACCGGCATCGAGAACCGGATCGCGGTGCCGCTCAAGCTGGAGCGCAAGGACGGCAGCGTGCTCGACTGCATGACCATGCCGCTGCCGGACGGCGCCACCATGCTGACGTTCCAGGACATCACCGATACCGAAAACGTCGAGCGCGCGCTGCGCGAGCGCAACGAGGCGCTGGAGACCGCCGACCAGATGAAGGTCGATTTCGTCCACCACGTGTCCTACGAATTGCGCTCGCCGCTGACCAACATCATCGGCTTCGCCGACCTGCTGACCGATCCCGCCACCGGCCCCTTGATGCCGAAGCAGGCCGAGTATCTCGGCTACATCACGACGTCGACCAGCGCCCTGCTCGCCATCATCAACAATATCCTCGATCTTGCCACCATCGATGCCGGCGCCATGACGCTCGAACTCGGCGCGGTCGACATCCGCAAGACCATCGCCGCGGCGGCGGAAGGCATCCAGGACCGTCTTGCCCGCGACCGCATCGAGCTCAAGGTCGATGCCGATCCCACCATCGGCGCCTTCGTCGGCGACGAACGCCGCGTGGTGCAGGTGCTGTACAATCTGCTCGCCAATGCCGTCGGATTTTCCCCACAGGATGCCGTGATCGCGTTGAGCGCCAGGCGCACCGAGCAAAGCGTGGTCTTTGCCGTGACCGATTCCGGCCCGGGCATTCCGCCTGACGTCAAGGACAAGGTGTTCGACTGGTTCGAGAGCCATTCCAACGGCTCGCGGCATCGCGGCGCGGGCCTCGGCCTGTCGCTGGTGCGCTCGTTCGTCGAGCTGCATGGCGGCAAGGTGCGGGTCGATTCGATCGTCGGCAAGGGCACGACCGTGAGCTGCGAATTTCCGGTCGACCAGGCGCATCGCAACGCCGCGGAATGACCGGGTCTTCGACATTCTCGACGGCGCTCGCAAGCGAGATGGCGACCGCGCATCTGATGGCCGACCTCGCGCTGCTGATCAGCCCCGGCGATGTCATCACGCTGTCGGGCGACCTCGGCGCGGGCAAGACCGCGGCGGCCCGCGCGATGATCCGCTATCTTGCCGGCGACGAGACGCTGGAAGTGCCGAGCCCTACCTTTACACTGGTACAGGGTTACGATCTGCCGCCATTTCCGCTGGTGCATGCGGATCTCTACCGCGTCAACGACGCCAGCGAGTTGGAAGAAATCGGCCTGTCGCCGTTGCCTGAAAGTACCGTGGCGTTGATCGAATGGCCGGAGCGCGCGCCGGGCGCACTTCCCGCCGACCGAATCGACATCGCGCTGAGCCATCGTCCGGCGCTGGGCTCGACCGCCCGCGCCGCCGTCATCACCGGCCATGGCAAGGCGGCCGCCCAGGTCGAACGGCTCGAAGCGTTGCGCGCGTTTCTGGATGATGCCGGGTATACGGAAGCAAAACGCCAGCGCATGCCGGGTGATGCGTCTACCCGATCTTACGCGCGGCTTGCGCGCAACGACGACTTCGTCATCCTGATGAACTCGCCGAAGCGGCCGGACGGGCCGGCGATCTACGACGGCAAGCCATATAGCGCGGCGGTGCATTTGGCCGAGGATGTAAAACCGTTCGTCGCCGTTGCCAACGGCCTGCGCGAGCGCGGCTTCTCCGCGCCGGCCATCCATCATGCCGACCTCGATGTGGGCTTCCTCATAACCGAGGATTTTGGCAGCACCGGCTTTGTCGAGGGCGATCCCCCCACGCCGATTCCAGAACGCTATCAGGCCGCGACCGACATGCTGGCGGCACTGCATGGTTTGGCCTTGCCCGAAACACTGCCGCTGGCGCCGCAGATCACCTACACCATCCCGGCCTTCGACACCGACGCGATGCTGGTCGAACTGGGCTTGATGCCGGAATGGTATTTGCCGGATCGCGACGCCGCGCCCACGGCCGAGCTGCGCCGCGAGTTCATGGCGTTGTGGCGCGAGTTGCTGGTTAAAGCCGAAATTGCGTGGAAAACCTGGGTGATCCGGGATTTTCATTCGCCCAATCTGATCTGGCTCGATGCGCGCGCCGAGTTCGCCAAAGTCGGCATCATCGACTTTCAGGACGCGGTGCTGGGCCCGGCGGCCTACGATCTGGTATCGCTGCTGCAGGATGCGCGGATCGACGTGCCCGAGACGCTCGAACTTGCGATGCTGACGCGGTACATCAAGGCGCGGCTCGCCTCGGACGATACGTTCGACCCGGCGGCGTTTACGGAACTCTACGCAATCATGTCGGCGCAGCGGAATACGCGGCTGCTCGGCACCTTCGCGCGACTCAACCGGCGCGACGGCAAGCCGCAATACCTCAAGCATCAGCCGCGGATCTGGACCTACCTCAACCGTTCGCTGGACCATCCGGCGCTGTCAGGCATCCGCGCCTGGTATGCCGCCCATGTGCCGGTTCCAGTTCCCTGATTTACAGCCTGTTAACCAACCTGGCCTTAATCTGCGCGCAAAGTTCTACCTTGGGCTGCGGGCGCGGCCATCGGTGAGAGGATCGCGATCATGACTACAGAACGCCGCAAGGGCGAGCGCATTACCTTTGAGCGCGGGATCGGCGCGCATATGATGGGCATCGACGGCACCTGGCGCCGCGACTGCACCATGGAAGACATTTCCGAAACCGGCGCCAAGCTGATCGTCGAAGGCTCGGCCGAGGGACTAAACCTGAAGGAATTCTTCCTGCTGCTGTCCTCCACCGGCCTCGCCTATCGCCGTTGCGAACTGGCCTGGGTCAATGGCAACCAGATCGGCGTCAATTTCCTCAAGCCCGCCGACAAGAAGAAGAGGGTCGCGCGCCGCCCCACCTCGGCAACGGCGGACGTCTGAACCTGCCCTGCCGCGTGTCGTACATCCGTCATTCGCGGCACCTATGCGTGAGCGGTGCATCGCTCGAATCACCATGATAGGATCGGCTGCGACAAGATGTTGAACCCGACGCGCCCTGAGAATCTCCTGAACATGCCGGTCAAGCCCGCCAAAGCCATGGTCCTCGCCGCCGGCCTCGGCGTCCGCATGCGCCCCCTGACCGACCGGATGCCGAAACCGCTGGTGCCGGTCGCGGGCCGGCCTTTGCTGGACCATGTGCTCGACAGGCTGGCGGAGGCCGGCGTGCGCGAAGCCGTCGTCAATGTGCATTATCTGCCCGACCAGATCATCGATCATGTGGCCTCGCGCGCGCAGCCGCATGTGACCATCTCCGACGAGCGCGATGCCGTGCTGGGAACCGGCGGCGGCGTGGTCAAGGCGTTGCCCTTGCTCGGCAACGCGCCGTTCTTCCATGTCAACGCCGATACGATGTGGATCGATGGCGTGCGATCCAATCTGGCGCGGCTGGCGGAAACCTTCGATCCCGCGCGCATGGACATCCTGCTGCTGATGGCGCCGACCACCAGCAGCATCGGCTATCACGGCCGCGGCGATTACGCGATGGCGGCCGACGGCACCTTGCGAAAACGCAGGGAACATCAGGTGGTGCCGTTCGTCTATGCTGGCGTCGCGATCATGTCGCCCGCGATTTTCGAAGGCGCACCGACCGGCGAATTTTCGCTGACCAAAATGTTCGACCGCGCGGGTGAGCAGGAGCGGCTGTACGGCCTGCGGCTGGACGGCGTCTGGATGCATGTCGGAACCCCCGACGCCATCGCCGCCGCGGAAGACGCCTTTCTCGCCAGCGTGGCGTGATTTTTCGTCATTGCCGGGCTTGACCCGGCAATCCATCCCCTTCGCAAAATTCTATCAAAATTTGATGGATGCGCGGGTCAAGCCCGCGCATGACGAGGAAAATCCCCCATGCCATGATGCATCCTGATCGCGAATCAGGACATCCATGCGCGTTTTCAATGTTCCAGCATCAGCCCCGTTTTTGCGCACGGTCATCGCAGCGCTGGTCGACGGCCGGCTGGTCGACGGCTTCACCGCGCGGGCAAATCCGGAACGGCTGGCGCAGGCGACGCTCTATCTGCCGACCCGGCGCGCCGGACGCATGGCGCGGGAAATTTTTCTCGACGTGCTCGGTACCGACGCCGTGCTGCTGCCGCGCATCGTCGCGCTCGGCGATATCGATGAGAACGAACTGGAATTCGCGGAAGCAGCCGAGCAATTCGGCGGCTCGGCTCCGTTGGACATTCCGCCCAAACTGGAGGAGCTTGAACGTCGCCTCACGCTGGCGAGGCTTGTAGAGAAATGGGCGAAAAGCCCGACCGCGTCGCCGCTGGTAATCGGTGGTCCGGCATCGACGCTTGCATTGGCGGGCGATCTCGCGCAGCTGATGGACGACATGGTGACGCGTGGCGTCGATTGGAAAGCGTTCGATGGTCTTGTCCCCGACCATCTGGATCAATATTGGCAACTCACGCTCGACTTCCTGAAAATCGCGAGCCAAGCTTGGCCAGCTTATCTCGAAGCCACCAAAAAGATCGAACCGGCGGCCCGGCGCGACAGGTTGATCGAGGCCGAAGGCGCGCGGCTTATCCAGCATCACGACGGCCCGGTGATCGCGGCGGGCTCGACCGGCTCGATGCCGGCGACGGCAAGATTTCTCAAAGTGATCGCCGGACTGCCGCAAGGCGCCGTGGTGCTGCCGGGGCTGGACACCGACCTCGATGACGAGGCGTGGCAATTGATCGGCGGCGCCACGGACGCGCACGGCAAGGTTTCCGCGGCCGCATCGAATCATCCGCAATTTGCGATGCACGCGCTGCTGGACAGATTCGGCCTCAAGCGCAGCGATGTCGAACCGCTTGGCACAGCCGCGCCGCATGGACGCGAGCTGCTGATGTCCGAGGCGATGCGGCCATCCAATGCCACGGCGCAATGGCATCGGCGGCTGGAACAGCCGGCGGTTGCGGAGAAGATTGCAGCCGGCATGCAAAATCTCGCGGTGATCGAAGCCGCCAATCCCGAGATGGAAGCACTGGCGATCGCAGTCGCCATGCGCGAGGCGCGAGAACTTGACAGATCAGCCGCGCTGGTGACGCCGGACCGCGCGCTGGCGCGGCGGGTGGAGGCGGCGCTCGGCCGATGGAACCTCGCCTTCAACGATTCCGGCGGCGACGCGTTGACGGATACGCCTGCGGGAATTTTCGCACGGCTGGCGGCGGAAACTGCGTCGAATCTGCTGGAGCCGCCGACGCTGCTGGCGCTGCTGAAGCATCCGCTGCTGCGGCTGGGCCGCGCGCATCACGCGTCCAGGAGCGCGATCGAAACACTTGAACTGGTGCTATTGCGCGGGACGCGTCCGGCGGCCGGAAGCGGCGGACTGGCGAAAGAATTCATTCGATTTCGAGACGAGCTCGCCAAACTCGACCGCGGCGAAGCATCGACGCTGCATCGCGCCGAACCACGAACCAGGCTCGCAGCGGGTGACCTCGACCAAGCCGAGGCGCTCATCGCGCAGCTACAGGCCGCGCTCGCCCCGCTCGAAAGCATCGATCCCTCACGACCGCACGATCTTTCCGAGCTTGCCGAACGCCATCGCCGGGTCTTGGTGGCGCTGTCGTGCGATGAGAACGGCATCGCCGTCGCTTTCGAGGGCCATCAGGGCCTGGCACTCACGGCCGCGTTCGACGATCTGCCCGGCGAGCCGGAGCGCAGCGGACTGATGGTTCGACTCGGCGATTATCCAGAGGTTTTCCAGACCGCATTCGCCGACCGCATCGTGCGACGGCCGGAAGCACCCGGAGCGCATTTGCGCATCTATGGTCAGTTGGAAGCGCGGCTGACGCAGAGCGACCGCGTCATTCTGGGCGGTCTGGTCGAAGGCGTCTGGCCGCCGGCGCCGCGCAACGATCCCTGGCTGAGCCGCCCGATGCGGCACCAGCTTGGACTCGATCTGCCGGAACGGCGCATCGGCCTCTCCGCGCATGATTTTGCGCAGCTGCTCGGCGCCGATGACGTGATCCTCAGCCATGCCGCGAAGGTCGGCGGCGCGCCGTCGGTGGCGTCGCGCTTTTTGCACCGGCTGGAGGCGGTGGCCGGCGAGACGCGCTGGGATGCCGCAAAGGCAATGGGCGAAAAATATATCCACTTCGCAAACGAGCTTGATCGGCCGGAAAAGGTTGAGCCGATCCCGCAGCCAACGCCGAAGCCGCCGCGCATCGCGCGCCCTCGAAGGCTGTCTGTTACAGCGATCGAGGACTGGCTGCGCGATCCCTACACGATCTACGCAAAACACATTTTGAAGCTGGAGCCGCTCGATCCCGTCGACATGCCGCTGTCGGCGGCCGACCGCGGCTCGGCGATCCACGATGCGCTCGGCGATTTCACAGAAACTTACAAAACGATATTGCCGGATGACCCGGCGGGCGTGTTGCGGCGGATCGGCGAAAAACATTTCGCGCCGCTGATGGACCGGCCCGAGGCGCGGGCGCTGTGGTGGCCGCGTTTCCAGCGTATCGCAGCGTGGTTTGCCGGTTGGGAAGCCGAGCGGCGGCTCAATGTCAAAACCATCGACGCCGAGGTCGAGGGCAAGATTTCGATTGGGCTCGATAACGATCGCTCATTCACGCTCACAGCCCGGGCCGACCGCATCGAGCATCGCACCGACCGCACCTACGCCATTCTCGATTACAAGACCGGCGCGCCGCCGACCGGCAAGCAGGTACGCATGGGGTTGTCGCCGCAGCTCACGCTGGAAGCCGCGATCCTGCGCGAGGGCGGCTTTGAAGGCATTGACGCGGGCGCTTCGGTCAGCGAATTGCTGTATGTCCGGCTCAGCGGCAACAATCCGCCGGGCAAATCGATCGTGCTGGAATTGAAGGTCAACAAGGGCGATGCGCCGCAGTTTCCCGACGACGCGGCCGACGAGGCGAGGCGCAAGCTCGAAGCCTTGATTCGCGCCTTCGAGAATGAGGAGCAGGCTTACACCTCCCTCAATCTGTCGATGTGGACCAACCGCTATGGGGCGTACGACGATCTGGCGCGGATCAAGGAATGGTCGGCGGCCGGCGGCCTTGGCGAGGATATCGAATGAGTTCGCTGCGCGCCGACATCCCCGCTGCGGTCCGCGCCACCCAGGCGCGCGCGTCCGATCCCGCCTCGTCGGCCTTCGTCTCCGCCAACGCCGGGTCGGGCAAGACCCATGTGCTGGTGCAGCGCGTGATCCGCCTCCTGCTCGACGGCGTGCCGCCGGAGAAAATTCTCTGCATCACCTTCACCAAGGCGGCGGCGGCCAACATGGCGGAGCGGGTTTTCACCACGCTCGGCCACTGGGTCGCGCTTGACGACACGGCGCTCGATGCCGCGATCCGTGACGCCGGTATCGCGCGGCCGGACGCAAACTTAAGGATGCGCGCGCGCGAACTGTTCGCATGCGCGCTGGAGACGCCGGGCGGGCTCAAGGTGCAGACCATCCACGCGCTGTGCACGCGGCTGCTGCAGCAGTTTCCATTCGAGGCCAACGTGCCGGCGCGCTTTGCGGTACTCGACGAGCGCGACCAGGCCGAGATGATGGAGCGCGCCAATCTCAAGGTGCTGCTCGATGCCTCCCGCGATCCGCAAAGCTCGGCCGGCCGCGCGCTCGACATCGCCATGGCCAGCGCCGCCGACGTCACCTTCAAGGACGTGGTGCGCGAAGCTTGCCTTAGCCGCGACCATTTTTTGGCATGGACCGACAGCGCTGGCAGCGCCAACGCCGCGATGGCGCAGGTGTCCGCGGCGCTCGGCGTCGATTCGAGTGAGCGGCTTGACGACGTCGAACGCGAAATCGTGGAAGGGCCGCATCTGCCGCGAGCGCGATGGGAGCACCTCGCTGCCATTCTCGATACCGGCAGCAAATCTGATTCGGACCAGGCCAGCCGGCTTCGCGAGGCGCTGGCTTTTTCCAGCAGCGAACAGGTCGATGCCTATCTCAATGTGTTCCTGACCGAGGCGTTGACGCCGCGCAAATCGGTGGTGACCAAGAAGTTCTGCGACAGCAATCCGGCAATAGCCCGGTTGTTCGACGCTGAGGCCAATCGCGTCTTTCCCTTGATCGATCGGCGCCGCGCCTTGACCGTCCGCGACCGCACGCAATCGCTGTTGGTGATCGCGACCGCGGTCGCCGCGAATTACCGCCGCGAAAAGCAGGAACGCGGCCTGCTTGACTATGACGACCTGATCGACAAGACGCTTCAGATGCTGGACCGCGTTTCCTCCAGCTGGGTGCACTTCAAGCTCGACCGCGGCGTCGACCATGTGCTGATAGACGAGGCGCAGGATACCAGCCCCAGGCAATGGGACATCGTCGCCCACATCATTTCTGAATTCACCACGGGCGAGGGCGCGCGCGACGGCGTCAAGCGCACCATCTTCGCGGTGGGCGACGAGAAGCAGTCGATCTTTTCGTTTCAGGGCGCCGTACCGCGCGAGTTCGACCTGCAAAGCCGGGAGCTGGAGCGAAAATTCAAGGAAGCGCGTCTTCAGTTCGAGCGGCTGGCGTTCAAGCATTCCTTCCGCTCGGGACCGGCGATCCTGCAATCGGTCGACCATGTCTTTCGCGACCAGACGATCTATCGCAGCATCCATGCGGAAAACGCCTATCCGCTGCACGAGGCGTTGCCGGACGCAGGTCCAAGCCTGATCGATCTGTGGGAGCTGGAATTGCCCGATCCCCGCCAGGACATCGAAGGCTGGCGCGCGCCGTTCGACGCGGTGTCGGAAACCAGTCCCGAAGTCCGGCTGGCCCGGCGGATTCAGGCCGAGATCAAGGCGCTGATCGCCGCGGGCACCATGACCGGCAACGCGGGCAATCGCCGCAGCTTAAGCTATGGCGACGTGCTGGTGCTGGTGCGGCGGCGCGGCAATGCGTTCGATGCGGTGATTCAGGCGCTGAAGCACGCCAACGTTCCGGTGGCCGGCGCCGACCGGCTAAAGCTGACCGAGCATATCGCGATCATCGACCTGATGAATCTCGCCGACGCGCTGCTGTTGCCGCAGGACGACCTGGCGCTGGCGGTGGCGCTGAAGAGCCCGCTGTTCGGCTTGACCGATGACGATCTGTTCACGCTGGCGTGGCAACGCAAGAGGTCATTGCGCCATGCGTTGTCGGAGCATGCCGCTGCGGACGGCAAATTCGAGACCGCGCTTGCCCGCCTGAAAGCCTGCGAGGCGCTTGCGATGCAGGAGACGCCGTTTGCGTTCTACGCCTGGCTGCTCGGCGGCGATGGCGGCCGCGCGCGGATCCTGAGGCGGCTCGGGCATGAAGCCAACGACGCGCTTGACGAATTTCTCGAGCTGGCGCTGGCTTATGAACGGAAGGCGCCGGCCTCGCTGCAAGGTTTCATGGCCTGGCTGCGCGCCGCCGACACCGAAGTGAAGCGGGACATGGAAATCTCGCGCGACGAGGTCCGCGTCATGACCGTGCATGGCGCCAAGGGGCTGGAAGCGCCGGTGGTGTTTCTGGTCGACACCACGACATCCCCCGCCGATACCACGCGCCTGAAACTGGTCCGGATGCCGCAGGGCAATGCCGCGCCGCATGCACCTGGCGTGGTGGTGTGGGCCGGCAAGAAGGCGGAGGATCCGCCGCCGGTCGCCGCCGCCCGGGCGGCGATGCTGGGCGAGACCGAGGACGAATACCGCAGGCTGCTCTATGTGGCGATGACGCGCGCGGCCGATCGTCTGATCATCGGCGGCTGCATGCCCGGCAACATGCGGAAACTGCGCGAGCTGTCGTGGTACGATTTGATCGAAAAGGGCCTCGGCAGTTCCGGATTGCACATGCAAAACGTGCCGCCGCCGGACGGCGTGGTGAAGCGTTTTTCGCGGGCCGAGGACGTAAGCCCTGCGGCGGTCGCGGTACCGGCGCAAGCGTCGGGCACGGTCATTCCGTTACCCGCGTGGTTGCGTACGCCTGGACCGCGCGAAGCGCGCATCGCCAACTTTGTGCGGCCGTCGGACCCCAAGGACGAGACAAGCCATGTTGTCAGCACCGGCGAGTCAACGCAGTTGCGCGCGATCGCGCTGCAGCGCGGCAAGATCGCGCATCGACTGCTGCAATCGTTGCCGGACATTCCAAGCGAGCTGCGGCAGGAAGCCGCCGCCAGGTATCTCGCTCGCAATACCGAGGGCTGGAGCGAAGACGATCGCACGCAGCTCGCCTCCCAAGTCCTCGCGCTGATCGGCGACAGCCGGTTTGCATCGGTGTTCACGCCCGGCAGCCGCGCCGAAGTCTCCCTGGTCGGGCGGCTGGATCGGCCGGAACGGCCACCGGTGCTGGTGTCCGGCCAGATCGACCGGCTGGTGGTGGCGCCCGCCGAAGTCCTGATCGTTGACTACAAGACCAATCACGCCCCGCCACGCAGCCTTGCCGAGACGCCTGTGGCCTATGTCCGCCAGCTCGCGCTGTACCGGGCGGTTCTCGCCAAACTTTATCCCCGGCGGCCGGTCCGTGCCGCGCTGCTGTGGACTGAAACGCCTGAAATGATGGAGATTCCGGGCCCCGCGCTGGACGCGCAACTGGCAAGCATTATCCAAAGGGATGACCGAGCTTGACCCGGCACCCCCCCGTTCATAGGTTGATCGCATGATTCCGGCGGCGATTCCTGGCCGCTTTCAAACGCAGTGAACGAGGTATTGCAATGGCCGTTGGCAAGGTTTCAGACGCCGATTTCGAAACCGAAGTGCTCAAGGCGACTGGCCCGGTCGTGGTCGATTTCTGGGCCGAATGGTGCGGTCCCTGCCGCATGATCGCGCCGGCGCTGGACGAAATCTCCGGGGCGATGGGCGACAAGGTCAAGATCGTCAAGCTGAACGTCGATGAGAGCCCGAAGACGGCGTCGAAATACGGCGTGATGTCGATCCCGACTTTGATGATCTTCAAGGATGGCGAGATGGCCTCGCGACAGGTCGGTGCCGCGCCGAAGCAGAAGCTGCAGCAGTGGATCACGGCCGCGGTCTGACCCTTTACCTCTCCCCGCAGGGGAGAGGTGAAAGTCTGATGGAGCTTTGAAAATAATTTGCGTTGACGGCCGGCAAAATGCCGGCCGTTTGCGTTGACGAGAATGCCCCGCACCGCTTCCCGCCGAAAACCCGCTGCGACCACCTCCGGCCTCGCCGCGATGGAAGCCCGTTCCGTCGATGCGATCCCACGCGGCGCGGAATGGCAGTACGAGCCGAAGTGGGATGGTTTTCGCTGCCTGCTGTCGCGCAACGCCGACAGCGTGGCGCTGCGGTCGAAGTCCGGCGAGGATCTCACACGTTATTTTCCGGAACTGGTCGAAGCGGCGCTGCGGCTGAAAGCAGCGCAGTTCACGCTGGACGGCGAAATCGTCGTCCCGGACGGCAAGACCTTTTCGTTCGACCACCTGCTGCAGCGGATTCACCCCGCAACGAGCCGCATCAAGAAACTGTCGCAGGAGACACCCGCGCTATTTCTGGTCTTCGATCTCTTGGCGACGGCAAGGGACAAGAAGCTCTCAGCGCAACCGCTCAGCAAACGGCGACCGGCTCTGGAAGCCTTCGCAAAAATTCAGTTCAAGTCGCAAACCACTTTTCGGCTCTCGCCGGTAACGACAAGTTTTGCCACTGCAAAAAAATGGCTCGCCGGAGCCGGCGGCGGCTCCGATGGCGTGATCGCCAAACGGCTCGACCTGCCATACCAGTCCGGCAATCGCGACGGCATGCAGAAGATCAAGAATTTTCGCAGCGCCGACTGCGTCATTGGCGGATTTCGCTACGCGACCAACAGGCTGGACGGCAGGAAAGTCGTCGGCTCGCTGCTGCTCGGTCTCTACGACGATAAGGGACTGCTGCATCACGTCGGCTTCACTTCCGCGATCAAGCGCGAGCAGAAGCCGGCGCTGACGGCAAACCTCGAAGCGCTGATCGCAGAACCGGGCTTCACCGGCAACGCGCCGGGCGGCCCGAGCCGCTGGTCCACCGAACGCTCTGCGCAATGGTGTCCGCTAAAACCCAAGCTCGTGATCGAGGTATGCTATGACCATTTCAGCGGCGAGCGATTCCGCCATGGCACCACCATCCAGCGCTGGCGTCCGGACAAGGCGCCACGGCAATGCACGCTGGATCAGTTGAAGCAGAAAGCCGTCAATCCGATGAAGCTGCTGGGGTGAAGTATTGCAAACACCGGCATTGCCGGGCTTGACCCGGCAATCCATCCTCTTCGAAAGGATTCTTGCAAAGATGGATGGATACGCGGGTCAAGCCCGCGTACGACGCAGGGAATATTTTGGGCACGAGCTACTTCGGCAGCGTGCCGTTGGCGGCCAGCACGTGGCCGGCGAGATACAGTGAGCCGGTGATGAGAATGCGCGGCGGCACCTCGTAGGCGAGGCGGGTCAGCGAACGCAGCGCCGCGTCGACACCGGAAGACGTTTCCACCCGCATGCTTAAGTGCCGCGCCGCATCGGCCAGCGTGTCCGGCGCCATTGCGCCTGCGCGATCCGGAATCTGCACCGCGATGATATGCCGGGTGAGGCCCGCGAAATTAGCGAGAAAGCTTGTCGCGTCCTTGTTGGCCATCATGCCGGCGATCACCACCAACGGCCGCGACACCCGCTCCTCGAGATCGCCCAGCGCCGCCGCCACCACGCGCCCGCCATCGGCATTGTGCCCGCCATCGAGCCACAATTCGCAGCCGGGCGGCGCCAGGTCCACCAGCCTGCCGGACGCCAGCCGCTGCATCCGCGCAGGCCACTCGGCGCGAAGGATACCGGTCTCGAAAGCCGCGTTGTTGATCTTGAATGCGTCGAGTGCGCGCAGCGTCGCGATCGCAAGCCCGGCATTGTCGAACTGATGCCGCCCGAACAGTTTTGGCGCCGCCAGGTCCATCAAGCCGCGCTCGTCCTGATAGACCAGCCGCCCGCGCTCGACGTTGACATGCCAGTCCTGCCCGGCGGCGTGCAGCGGCGCCTGCATGCGCTTCGCCTGCCGTTCGATCACGGCGGCGGCATCGGGCGCCTGCTCTGCTGCTATCACCGGCACGCCGCGCTTGATGATGGCAGCTTTTTCACCTGATATCTTGATCAGCGTGTCGCCGAGAAGTTCGGTGTGATCCATGCCGATGGGCGTGATGACCGTGGCCTGCGGCGCGTCGATCACATTGGTGGCGTCGAGCCGTCCGCCGAGGCCGGTTTCGAGCAGCACCACGTCGGCGGGATGTTGCGCGAACAGGCAGAACGCCGCGGCGGTCTGGATCTCGAAGATGGTGATGGGTGCGCTGTCATTGACGCGTTCGCAATGTTCCAGCGCCGCGCGCAATTCGGCGTCATCAGCCAAAATTCCGCCGCCGGTCCGGCCCAGGCGATAACTCTCGTTGATCCGCACCAGATACGGCGATGTATAGACGTGAACGCGCTGGCCCGCAGCTTCGAGGATCGCGCGCAAATAGGCGATGGTCGATCCCTTGCCGTTGGTGCCTGCGACATGGATTACCGGCG
>NZ_DASYMN010000346.1:0-12814 GCF_036009065.1 Bradyrhizobium sp.
CGGCAAGATTTCCGATCCGGTGAAGACGCAGTTCGGCTGGCATGTCATCAAGGTCGAGGAAAAGCGCACCCGCAAGGCGCCGGACTTCGAGCAGGTCAAGCCGCAGATCGAAACCTATGTGGTGCGCAAGGCGCAGGCCGATTACGTCGCGAAGTTGCGCCAGGCCGCGAAGATTGAGCGCATGGACAAGCCGGAAGACGCGAAGGCTGATCCTGCTAAGCCGGCCGACAGCAAGATGGCGCCGGCGAAGAAGTAAATCGCTAAATTCGTCATGCGCGGGCTTGACCCGCGCATCCATCTTATTCGATGGATTGCCGGATCATCCCCGATCACGTCGGGGACGGGCGTCCGGCAATGACGAGAACATCATGTCCACCGCGGTCTCTCCCCTAGCCCCCACCAACGTGCCCGAAATGCCCGCGATCGCCGGCGTCAAGCTCGCGACCGCCGCCGCCGGCATCCGCTACAAGGGCCGCACCGACGTATTGCTGGCGGTGATGGACAAGGGCACTTCCGTCGCCGGCGTCTTCACCCGATCGAAATGCCCCTCCGCGCCGGTGGAATGGTGCCGCGCCAAACTCAAGGGCGGGCAAGCCCGGGCGCTGGTGGTGAATTCCGGCAACGCCAACGCCTTCACCGGCAAAACGGGTAAGCAGGCCACCACGCTGACGGCCTCGATTGCCGCCAAAGCCGCCGGCTGCAAACCCGACGACGTCTTTCTCGCCTCCACCGGCGTGATCGGCGAGCCGCTCGACGCCACCAAGTTCGACGGCGTGCTCGGCACGCTGGCGCAAAGCGCTGCACCGGACGGATGGATGGCCGCCGCCAAGGCGATCATGACCACCGACACCTTTCCGAAGCTCGCGACCGCCACCGTAAAACTCGGCAAGGCCAAAGTCAGCATCAACGGCATGGCCAAGGGAGCCGGCATGATCGCGCCGGACATGGCAACCATGCTGGCTTTCGTGTTCACCGACGCGCCGATCGCGGCAGGCGCACTGCAGTCATTGTTGAAGGCCGGGGTCGGAGATAGCTTCAATGCCGTCACCATCGACGGCGACACCTCGACGTCGGATACGCTGCTGGCGTTCGCAACCGGCGCCGCCGCAGCAAGCGGCGCGCCGAAAATTACGCGCGCCAGCGACCCGCGCCTCAAGGCCTTCACCAAGGCATTCAATGCCGTGCTCGCCAACCTGTCTGAACTGGTGGCTCGCGACGGCGAAGGCGCGCGCCACCTGGTGGAGATCATCGTCGAGGGCGCCACGTCAAAAACCTCGGCGCGGAAAATCGCGATGTCGGTGGCGAATTCGCCGCTGGTGAAAACCGCGATCGCCGGCGAGGACGCCAACTGGGGCCGCGTGGTGATGGCGGTCGGCAAGGCCGGCGAGCCCGCCGACCGCGACAAGCTCTCGATTTCGTTCAACGGCATCCGTGTCGCCTGGCGCGGCGCGCGCGATCCGGCTTACGACGAGGCGGAAGTGTCGGCGGCGATGAAGAACCCGGAGATTCAGATCAGGATCGCGCTCGGCCTCGGCCGCGGCCGCGACCGGGTGCTGACCTGCGACCTCACCAAGGAATACGTCGCCATCAACGGCGACTACCGGTCGTGAAACTCACCCTCGTCGTGGCCTGCGCGCTTGTCGATGCCGACAAGCGGGTGTTGATCGCGCAGCGGCCGCAAGGCAGGACGCTGGCGGGGTTGTGGGAGTTTCCCGGCGGCAAGGTCGAGCCCGGCGAGCGGCCGGAGCAGACCCTGATCCGCGAACTGCACGAAGAGATCGGCATCACGGTAAAACAGGACTGCCTGGCACCGCTGACCTTCGCCAGCCACGCCTACGACGATTTTCATCTGTTGATGCCGTTGTACATCTGCCGGCGATGGGACGGCGACGTAGTCGCGCGCGAGAGCCAGAACCTCAAATGGGTGCGCGCCAACCGACTGCGCGACTACCCGATGCCGCCGGCGGACATTCCGCTGATCCCGCATTTGGTCGATCTGCTGATGTGATGGCGGCCTCCTACCCCGGACGTAGCGCCATAAGCGCGTTTACGCGCGTCTTCGACGCGCTATGGCGCCGCCCTGTTTTTGCCGGGCCGACGTCGGTGGCGGCAATGCCTTGGTCCGATTCGCCAACTTGCATTCCCTCGCCAGACGCGGTTTTGCTATGGCCATGACGCTCGATACACATTTGGTCCAGCAGGCCGAACCAACCGCGGCAGCAGCGCCGTCCAGGCGGCTGCGGCGTTTCGCGCGTCCGGCGCTGGGCCTGCTGCTTCCGGTCGGTCTGGCGCTGGCGTGGGAAATCATCGTCTGGCTGGGCTGGTCCAATGGCCGGCTGGTGCCGCCGCCGACAAAAGTATTCGCCACCGTCATGGAGTTGGCGCGCAGCGGCGAACTGACGCGCCACATCATGGCGACGCTGACGCGCGTTGCCGCCGGCTTCGGCCTCGGTGTGATTGCAGGCACGCTGTTCGGCGCGATCTCGGGCTATTGGGGCCTGGCGCGGCGGCTGCTCGATCCGACGGTGCAGGCGCTGCGCGCGATTCCGTCGATCGCATGGGTGCCGCTGTTCATCCTGTGGCTGGGCATTTTCGAGACCTCGAAAATCGCGCTGATCGCGGTCGGGGTGTTCTTCCCGGTCTATCTCGGCGTGATGGGCGCGATCCTGTCGGTCGACCGCAAGATCGTCGAGGTCGGCCGGACTTTTCGTCTCTCAGGTCCGGCGATGATCCGGCGCATCCTGCTGCCGGCGGTGCTGCCGGCCTATGTGGTCTCGCTGCGGGTCGGCCTCGGCCTTGGTTGGATGTTCGTGGTCGCCGCCGAATTCATGGGGGCGTCGGAAGGGCTCGGCTATCTCTTGATCGACGGCCAGCAGCTCGGCAAGCCGGCGCAGATCCTTGCCGCCATCGTCATCTTCGCCATCCTCGGCAAGACCACCGACTGGCTGATCGAGATCGCATCGACGCCGCTGCTACGCTGGCAGGACGCCTTCGGACGCTCGGGCGGAGGAACGTGATGCTGGTGCTGGACCGGGTCGGAAAGATCTATCCCAACGGCGTGAATGCGCTGGAGCGTTTCTCGGCCGAGATCTGGCAGGGCGAGATCGTCGCCATCATCGGCGGCTCGGGCTGCGGAAAATCGACGCTGCTGCGCGCGGTCGCCGGCCTCGATCGCGCCACGTCGGGCGCGGTTGTGCTCGACAACATCGCGATCACGGCGCCGCAGGAAAAAATCGGCATCATTTTTCAGGAACCGCGGCTGCTGCCGTGGCTCAGCGTCGCCGACAATATCGGTTTTGGATTATCCGATGCACCGGCGAATATTCGCCGCGAAAAAGTGGCGCGGGCGCTGCAACGCGTCGGCCTCGCCGACAAAGCCGGCGCGTGGCCGCGCGAGCTGTCCGGCGGGCAGGCGCAACGCGTGGCAATCGCGCGCGCGCTGGTGCCGCGGCCGGAAGTGCTGCTGCTGGACGAGCCGTTCTCCGCGCTGGACGCGTTCACGCGCCGGGATTTGCAGGACCATCTGCTGGACCTATGGGCCGATACGCGGCCGACGCTGGTGCTGGTGACGCACGATGTCGATGAAGCCGTGGTGCTGGCCGACCGCGTCATCGTGATGCGGCCGCGGCCGGGCCGCAAGTTCGAGGAGATCATCATCAACCTGGCGCGGCCGCGCGACCGCAATTCGCCGCTGTTCGACAATTTCAAGCGCCGCGTGCTGACCGCGCTGGATCGTTCGCTCGACCGCAACGTGCCCGATGCGGACGCGAAATCGACCGCGGGCGAGGCGATGTGGTGGTGACATATTAGGTCCGCCATGCCCGGCCTTGTGCCGGGCATCCACGTCTTATAGATGCATCCATGAAGACGTGGATGGCCGGGACAAGCCCGGCCATGACGAAAAAGGATACTGGTCATGGACGCCGCAACCCTCCGCGCCACGCAGGCCCCGATCAAGGATCGCTACAAGACCGATCCGAAGGCCGCGCTGATCACGCTCAAGGCAAAAGGCTCGATCGAGAACGAAGGCATCGCCTGCAAGGTCGAGACCGGCCGAGCGCTGGCCGTCGCAGGACTGCATCCCGCCACCGGCGGCTCCGGCCTTGAACTCTGCTCCGGCGACATGCTGCTGGAGGCGCTGGTGGCCTGCGCCGGCGTCACCCTGAAATCGGTCGCCACCGCAATCGAGGTGCCGCTGAAGACCGGCGTCGTCACCGCGGAAGGCGATCTTGATTTTCGCGGCACGCTCGGCGTCGACAAGGAGACCCCGGTCGGCTTCGAATCGATCCGCCTGCGCTTCGACGTTGGCACCGACGCGCCGCAGGACAAGCTCGATTTGCTGCTGAAGCTGACCGAGCGCTATTGCGTGGTGTATCAGACCATCAAGAACGGGCCGAAGGTTTCGGTGGAGATGAAGAGGGTGTAATGCTTCTTCCTTTACCCTCCCCTGGAGGGGGAGGGTCGACGCTCGTGAAACGAGCGTCGGGGTGGGGTGAAGGTTCATCCGCCGCTTCACCCCACCCCGTCGCACATCTCACTTCGTTCGATGTGCGCCGACCCTCCCCCTTCAGGGGAGGGTAAGAAAGTATGTCCGCCGAACTCGCCTTCTTCCTCACCCTCGCGCTGCGCATGGCGGTCACAGCTGCGTTCATCGTCACGGCATCCATCATCACCGAACGTTCAGGCCCGGTGATTGGTGCGCTGATCGCGACGCTGCCGATCTCCGCGGGCCCTTCTTACATATTTCTCGCGCTCGATCACGACGCAGCCTTCATCGCCGAAGGCGCAGTGGCGAGCCTGTCGATCAACGCCGCGACGGTTTTCCTGGTGCTGACCTATGTCGTGCTGGCGCAACGCAACAATATGATCGTCAGCTTCTGCGCCGCGATTGCCGTATGGGTCGTGATCGCAACTTCGATGCGGATAGCGCATTTGTCGCTGCTCGGCGGCATCGTCGCCAACGCCATTGCATTTGCAATCGCGCTGCCGCTGGTTCAGCGTTTCCGCAACGTCAGGATGCCGCTGATCACCCGGCGCTGGTCTGATATCCCGTTGCGCGCGGCGCTGGTGTCGACGCTGGTGGTCACCGTCGTCACGCTTTCAGGCTGGGTCGGCCCGACCGTCAGCGGCATCCTTGCGCTGATTCCTCTGGTGTTCATCAGCATGATATTGATCCTGCATCCGCGCATCGGCGGTCCGCCGACCGCGGCGGTGCTTGCCAACAGCCTCTGGGGCCTGATCGGCTTCGGCGGCGGAATCGCCGTGATGCATCTCGCCGCGCTGCGGTTCGGCTCGGCCGTCGCGCTCAGCTTAGCGCTTGCGACCTGCGTGAATTGGAATCTCGGGCTGTGGTGGCTCAGCCGGCGAAAGCTCGGGCGTTGAGGAGCTCTGTCCTCATGGTGAGGAGGCGCACCTGCGCCGTCTCGAACCATGAGCGCAACAAACTCATCCTTCGAGACGCGCGCAAGAGCGCGCTCCTCAGGATGAGGACCTTTATTGCTTCGGCAGCTTCGCCTTCAGCGCATACAGCGCTTCCAGCGCATCACGCGGCGACATCTCGTCGGGATGCAGCGCCTGCAAGGCTTCGATCAATTGCTCCGCGGCGCTCGGCGGCGCAGGTTCAGCCGCGGCGCGCGAGGGCACCGCGAACAGCGGCAGGTCATCGGCCAGCGCGCGCGCGGTTTGTCCTCGATCCTGCGCCTCGAGTTTCGCCAGCACCGATTTCGCCCGCGCGATCACCGGCGCAGGCAGTCCTGCCAGCTTCGCGACCTGAATTCCATAGGAGCGGTCGGCTGAGCCCGGCAATACCTCGTGCAAAAACACCACGTCGCCCTGCCACTCTTTGACGCGCACGGTGGCGTTGAACATGCGCGGCAGCTTTGCCGACAGCGCGGTGAGTTCATGATAGTGCGTGGCGAACAGCGCGCGGCAGCGGTTGCTCTCGTGCAGATGCTCGATCGCCGCCCACGCGATCGACAGACCGTCGAACGTTGCGGTGCCGCGTCCGATCTCGTCGAGGATGACCAGCGACCGCTCGCTGGCCTGATTGAGGATCACGGCGGTTTCCACCATCTCGACCATGAAGGTGGAGCGCCCGCGCGCGAGGTCATCGGCGGCGCCGACGCGGGAGAACAGTCGGTCGACGATGCCGATCCGCGCCCGTGTCGCGGGCACAAAACTGCCGATCTGCGCCAATAGTGCAATCAGCGCGTTCTGGCGCAGGAAGGTCGATTTGCCGGCCATGTTAGGGCCGGTGATCAGCCAGATCTGGCCCGCCCCCACCCTACCCTCCCCCGCTTGAGGGGGAGGGTAGGGTGGGGGTACCGGCGACAGGTCGCAGGCGTTGGCGATGAACGGCTGGCCGTCGCGTTTCAGCGCCTGTTCGACCACCGGATGCCGTCCACCTTCGATGGCAAAGCCGAGTGAGGCGTCGACCTCGGGCCGCACATAATTGTCGTCGACCGCGAGTTTTGCCAAAGCGGAGGCGACATCGAGCAGCGCAAAGGCATGGGCTGCGGCGCGCAGATCGTCGCTGGCGGCGGAAACCATCGCGCTAAGGCGCTCGAAGATTTCAAGTTCCAGCCCCAGCGCGCGGTCGCCGGCATTGGCGATCTTTGCTTCGATCTCGCCGAGCTCGGCGGTAGTGAAGCGGGTCTGGCCGGCCAGCGTCTGGCGGTGGATGAAGGTGGCATTGAGCGGCGGCGCCATCAACCGATCGCCATGCTGGGCCGTCACCTCGACGAAATAGCCGAGCACATTGTTGTGACGGATTTTCAGGCCCTTGACGCCGGTCTCGTCGGCGTAGCGCGCCTGCATCGCGGCGACCACGAGCCGCGAGGCGTCGCGCAGGTTGCGTGTCTCGTCGAGCGCCGTCTCATAGCCTTCGCGGACAAAACCGCCGTCGCGCTTTGTCAGCGGCAATTGCTCGGCCAGCGCGCGCTCGAATTCGCGGGCGAGATCGCGCGAGGGACGGCGCAATGCATCCATTGCCGCCGTGACATCGATTGGTAGATCGTCGATTTGCGCCAGCCGTGTCAGCGCCTGATCGGCGGCGAGGATGCCGTCGCGCAATCCGGCGAGGTCGCGTGGGCCGCCGCGTCCGACCGACAATCGCGCGAGCGCCCGCGACATATCGGGAGCCGCGCGCAACGTACCGCGGATGTCGTCGCGCGCCGCGGTATCCGCCACAAACGCCGCGATGGCATCGAGCCGCCGCGCAATCGCTGCCACATCGGTGAGCGGCGCCGCCAGCCGTTGCGCAAGCAGCCGCGATCCGGCGGCGGTGACGGTGCAGTCGATCGCATCGAGCAGCGAGCCGCGCCGTTCGCCGGATAGCGTCCGCGTCAGTTCGAGATTGGCGCGGGTCGCCGGATCGATTGCCATGGTGGTGCCGGCGGCTTCGCGTGATGGCGGCGACAGCGGCGGGCGCTTGCCGAGCTGGGTGCGGTCGATATAGGTGACGGCCGCCGCCGCGGCGGTCGCCTCCAGCCGCGACATCGCGCTGAGGCCGTCCATGGTGGCGACCGCGAAATAGTCGCACAGCCGCCGCTCGGCGGTGGCGCTGTCGAACACATCGCGGGTCAGCGGCGTCACGGCAGGCAATTCGCGCAGCAGCGGTCCGAGATCGGGATCGCTATAGAGCGCGTCGGTAACGATCACCTCGTTGGGATTGATCCGCGCCAGCGTCGCCGCAAGTTCGCCTGTTGCGCATTCGGTGACGATGAATTCCGCAGTGGAAATATCGATCCAGGCAAGCCCGATGCGGTCGCCTCCAGAGGACGCCCGCGCCCGCGCCATCGCCAGCAGGTAATTGTTGGTCCGCGCATCCAGCAAGGTGTCTTCAGTCAGCGTGCCCGGGGTGATCAGCCGCACCACGTCGCGGCGCACCACGCTCTTGTTGCCGCGCGCGCGGGCCGCGGCGGGATCCTCCATCTGCTCGCACACCGCGACCCTGTGGCCGAGCGCGATCAGGCGGTGCAGATAGTCGTCGGAGCGCTCCACCGGCACGCCGCACATCGGAATATCCAGCCCCTGATGCTTGCCGCGCTTGGTCAGCACAATGCCGAGCGCGCGCGAGGCGATTTCGGCGTCCTCGAAAAACATCTCGTAGAAGTCGCCCATCCGGTAGAACAGCAACAGGCCCGGATTGGCGGCCTTGATTTCCAGGTACTGCTCCATCATCGGCGTCAGGCGGCCGCCGGCTTCGGCTGATGCCGCCGGGTCGCTGGATGCGGGAATGGTTTGCTGGATCGTCATGGCGGCGGAAACTACAAAGTTTTGGCCGGCGTTCCTATCGGATTGCGGTTGCAGTGCACGTTTTCCACGCGCTTGATCGCGATCGCAGACCAGGCCGGACCTCCAAACATAACCGCCCTGTCGCGAAAGCGGCACTGGAGCTCAAGCGTCAATTGACCTGCCGGGTATCCGGCGCTTAAAACTCGCCACCGGGTCCGGCGAAAAGCGGCATTTAGGGAGAGATTCAATGGGTGATGTATTTGTATGCGATGCCGTGCGGACCCCCATCGGCCGCTTCGGCGGTTCCTTGGCCAAGGTGCGCGCCGACGATCTGGCGGCTGCTCCGATCAAGGCCCTGATGGCGCGCCATCCCAAGCTCGACTGGTCGGCAGTTGACGAAGTCTATTTCGGCTGCGCCAACCAGGCCGGCGAGGATAACCGCAACGTCGCGCGCATGGCGCTGTTGCTGGCGGGCCTGCCGGAATTGATTCCGGGCCTGACGCTCAACCGCCTCTGCGCTTCGGGCCTCGACGCCGTCGGCGCGGCCGGCCGTGCGATCCGCGCCGGCGAGATCGATTTCGCCATTGCCGGCGGCGTCGAATCGATGACGCGGGCGCCGTTCGTGATGGGCAAGGCGCCGGAAGCATTTTCGCGCTCGGCCGATATTTTCGATACCACCATCGGCTGGCGTTTCATCAATCCGCTGATGAAGGCGCAATACGGCGTCGATGCCATGCCGGAGACCGGCGAGAACGTCGCCGAGGAATTCCAGGTCTCGCGCGCCGACCAGGATGCCTTCGCGATCCGCTCGCAGCAGCGCGCCGGTGCTGCGATCGCATCGGGCTATTTCGCCGAGGAAATCACGCCGGTATCGGTGCCCGGCGGCAAGGCCGGTCCGATCACCGTCGACAAGGACGAGCATCCGCGCCCCGAAACCACGCTGGAAGGCCTCACCAAGCTGAAGCCGATCGTGCGTAATCCCGGCACGGTGACGGCGGGCAACGCTTCGGGGGTGAACGACGGCGCCGCCGCGATGATCCTCGCCTCGGAAGCCGCGGTGAAGAAACACGGCCTCACCCCTCGTGCGCGCATTCTCGGGCTTGCGTCGGCCGCGGTGCCGCCGCGCATCATGGGCATCGGCCCGGTGCCGGCGACGCGCAAGCTGATGGAGCGGCTGGGCCTCAAGATCAGCGATTTCGACCTGATCGAACTCAACGAAGCCTTCGCTTCGCAAGGCATCGCCTGCCTGCGCCAGCTCGGCGTCAAGGAAGATGCCGATTTCATCAACCCGCACGGCGGCGCCATTGCGCTGGGCCATCCGCTCGGCATGAGCGGCGCGCGGCTGGCGATGACCGCGGTGCACGGCATGGAAACACGCGGCGGCAAGCGCGCGCTCGCCACCATGTGCGTCGGCGTCGGCCAGGGCGTCGCAATGGCGATCGAGAAGCTGAACTAGAAGTGATCCGGACAAAATCCAGTTCGTCATTCCGGGATGCGCCTCTTGGCGCAGGCCCGGAATCCATACTCCCTGCAGGGGTTATGGATTCAGGGCTCGCTCGTAAGAACTCCGCCCCGGAATGACGGTTATGAGGACACCAATATGACTCTCGCCTATCCCATCGCCAGCAATGCGGCGCATCCGGCTCATCTGTCGCCCGGCTATCGCAGCTCGATCAAGCGCGCGCCGCAAAAGCCGCTGATCGTCATGCGCCAGACACTGTCGGAATTGACCGGGCCGGTGTACGGCCACGAAGCGGTGCGCGAAAATGATCACGACCTCACCACCCAGCACACAGGCGAGCCGCTCGGGGAACGCATCATCGTGCATGGCCATGTGCTCGATGAAGACGGCCGCGGCGTGCCCAATGCGCTGGTTGAATTGTGGCAGGCCAATGCCTGCGGCCGCTATGTCCATGTCAGCGACCAGCATCCAGCGCCGCTTGATCCCAATTTCACCGGCGCCGGCCGCGCGCAGGCGGATAGCGATGGCTACTACAAGTTCATCACCATAAAACCCGGCGCCTATCCGTGGGGCAATCATCACAATGCCTGGCGGCCGGCGCACATCCACTTCTCGGTGTTCGGCCACGCCTTCATCTCGCGGCTGGTGACGCAGATGTATTTCCCCGGCGATCCCTTGTTCGAATTCGATCCGATCTTCAATTCGGTTCCGGATGCGAAGGCGCGGATGCGGATGGTCTCACACTTCGACCTGGAAAGCACCCAGCCGGAATGGGCGCTGTGCTACCGCTTCAACATCGTGCTACGCGGGCGCAACGCCACGCCGATGGAGACGAAATAGTGCAAGAAACCATAAAAGAAACGACCAAAGGGATTACGCCGTCGCAGACCGTCGGCCCGTTCTTCAAATACGGGCTGACGCCGGGCGGCAAATACGCCTGGAACGACGCCTTCACCAATGACCTCGTCACCCCCGATGCCTCGGGTGAACGCATCCGCATTGCGGGCCGGGTGTTCGACGGCGACGGCGTGCCGGTGCCGGACGCCATGCTGGAGATCTGGCAAGCCGACCCGCAGGGCCGCTTTGCCGATCTGCAGGACAAACGTGCGGTCCCAAATACCGCATTCCGCGGCTTTGGCCGTTGCGGCACCGACGCCAACGGCGATTATGCCTTCGACACCATCAAGCCGGGGCAAGTGCCCGATCCCGACGGCAAGCCGCAGGCGCCGCATATCCTGCTGGCGATTTTTGGGCGCGGCATGCTGCTGCATCTCTACACGCGGATCTATTTCGATGGCGAGGCGGCCAACTCGGCCGATCCGGTGCTGGCGCTGGTGCCGGCCGATCGCCGCGGCACGCTGATCGCGGCACGTGAGCCGGGCAACGGCGGCGCGGTCTATCGTTTCGACATCCGGCTGCAGGGCGACGGCGAGACGGTGTTCTTCGACGTGTAAGCGTTGCAACTCAATTGTACGCGTCATTGCCGGGCTTGACCCGGCAATCCATCCTCTTCGCAAGACTCTTGCGAAGATCGAGGGATACGCGGGTCAAGCCCGCGTATGACGCAGAGGGTGTTGAAGCGTTCCGTCAGTCCATCACCGCGGCATGCTCGGGCCCTTGCGCCTGCTTGCGCAGCGCGGCCTTGGTCGAGCCGATCATGATCGCGAGCGGGATGGCGCACAAAGTGACGATCATCACCAACTGGTAATCCAGCGAGAAGGCGATGATCTGCGATTGTATGCCGACCATGGCGTCGGCCATGGCGCGGCCGGCGTCGGTGCCGAGGTCGATCATGCTGCTCACGTCCGGCATCTGCAGCGCGTGGTTGAACGGATTGATGTGCTCGGACAGGATCGCGTAGGTCCGCCGCGACCCTTCGGTCAGTTGCGCGATCACCACCGAGATACCGATCGAGCTCGCGACATTGCGCAGCAGGGTCAGCATGGAAGTGCCGTCGGTGCGCAGGTGATTGGGCAGCGTCAGGAATGCCACCGTGGAGAGCGGCACGAAGACGAGGCCGAGGCCGAACCCTTGGATGATGCTGATCACGATGATTTCCGCTGCGCCGGTCTGATCGGTCCAGCCGGTCATGAAGAACAGCGAGCCGGACATCAGCGCAAGTCCGCTGATGATCAGCGTGCGCGCCTCGATATATTTCATCACCCGCCCGACCAGCATCATGGCCACAAACGTGCCGCAGCCGCGGGTCGCCAGCAGCAGGCCGGCGGTAATGATCGGATAGCCGATGACGTTCTGCAAATACGGCGACGACAGCGCCATGGTCGAGAACAGCACGAGCCCCATCACCGCCATGAAGACGCAGCCGCCGACGAAGTTCTTGTCCTTGAAGATCGCGAACTGGATGAACGGTCTTGCGGTCGTGAACGAATGCGCGAAGAAATAGTAGAAGCCGGCGATCGAGACGATGATCTCCGCGATGATCTCGTTGGATTCCAGCCGGCCCAGCTGCTCGCCGCGGTCGAGCGCCACCTGCATCGCGCCGATGCCGATGGCGAGCGCGATGAAGCCGAACCAGTCGAAGCGCAGCTCGAGGTTCTTCCTGGTCTCGTCCATGAACACCAGGAGGCCGAGCACCGTGAAGATACCGAACGGCAGGTTGACGAAGAATACCCAATGCCAGGAATATGTCTCGGTCAGCCACGCACCCAATGACGGCCCCATGATCGGGCCCATCATCACGCCCATGCCCCAGATCGACATCGCCTTGGCGCGCTCCTGCAGCGAGTAGGAATCCAGCATCACCGCTTGCGACAGCGGTACCAATGCCGCGCCGAACACGCCCTGCAACAGCCGGAACAGCACCATTTGGTTGATGTCTTGCGCGAGGCCACACAGCACCGACGCGAACGTGAAGCCGGCGGAGCAGACGATGAAGATGCGCTTGCGCCCAAAACGGTTGGCGATCCATCCCACCGGCGCGGTCATGATGGCGGCGGCGACGATATAGGAGGTCAGCACCCAGTTGATCTGGTCCTGCGACGCCGACAGCGAGCCCTGCATATAGGGCAGCGCGACGTTGGCGATGGTGGTGTCGAGCGCCTGCATGATGGTCGCGGTCATGGCGCAGATCGTCACCATGTTCCGGCGCAGGCCGGG
>NZ_DASYMN010000347.1:0-2805 GCF_036009065.1 Bradyrhizobium sp.
GCTCGACCGCACCTATATCGGGCGGACATTCTGCGTCGTGGTGATGGCGGGGCTCGGCAGCATGACCGGCACGCTGGTCGCCGGCATCATCCTCGGCGTCGCCGAAACCATCGTCCTGACCCTGTTCGGCGCCTCCTGGGCGCCGGCCATTTCGTTCGGGATGCTGCTCGCCGTACTCGCCGTGCGGCCGCAGGGCCTGTTCGGCAGGCGATCATGAAGCGGTACGGCATCTTTTTCTGGTCAGGGGCGGCGCTGTTTCTCGCAGCCTGCTTGCTGATGACGCAGGTCGTCACCAACCAGTATCCTTTCTTTGCCGCTTATGTGATCCTGCAATTCATGGTGCTTGCGGTGGCCTGGAGCATCCTCGGCGGCTATGCCGGCTACGTGAATTTCGGCACCAGCGCGTTTTTCGGCATCGGTGTCTATACCGCCGTTTTCCTGGTCAAGGCGTTTGGCGCGCCGCTCGCCGTGCAGATCGCGGCCGCGGCCGCCATCGGCGCGTTGATGGGGTTCGCGCTGGGCCTTTTGACCTTGCGCATGCAGGGAATCTTCTTCTCGATCGCGACCATTGCGCTGACCATCGTCATCGAGACGACCATCACCAACTGGCGATATGTCGGCGGCGCGGCCGGCATTCAGTTGCAGCGGCCGATGGTTATGGAGCCATTCAACCATTACGTGCAGATGCTGTTTTTCGTCCAGGCGCTGCTCGTGGTGCTGGCGATTGCGATCTCGCGCTACATCCATAATTCCTGGATCGGCCGCGGCTTGCAGGCGCTCCGGGACGACGAGCTCGCCGCGGAATGCACCGGCGTGCCGACGCTGCGGCTGAAGCTTACGGCGTGCGTCGTCTCCGGCGCGCTGATGTGCGCGGCCGGCGCCCCCGCCGCGATGTACCTGCAATACGCGGATCCCTCGTCGGCGTTCAATCTCAATTACTCGGTCTCGGTGCTGGCGATGTCGCTGATCGGCGGGACCGCGCATTGGGCAGGCCCGGTGGTCGGCGCGATCCTGCTTGGCACCACGCAGCAATTGCTAACCGTCACCATCTCGTCGGAAGTCAACGTGCTGGTGCTCGGCGTGATGCTGGTGGTGTTCGTGGTGGCAGCACCGGAGGGCATCATCGGCCTGGTCCGAAGGGTTCGCCGCAATCGTAGCGGGGGCAAACCGTGATGCCCCTTGAAACCCAGGCACCCTTGCTGCGGATATCCGCGTTGACCAAACGTTTCGGCGGCTTCACCGCGCTCGACAATATCAGCGTCGAGATTCGTCCGGGCGAGCGTTTTGGCCTGATCGGCCCGAACGGCTCGGGAAAGACCACGCTGATCAACTGCATTTCCGGCGCGTTCCGTACCGAACCCGGCACCGTGGTGTTCCGTGACGAGGACATCACGCGGTTGCAGCCGCACATGCGCACCCGCCGCGGCATTGCGCGCAGCTTCCAGATCCCGCGGCCGTTCAAGAGCATGACGGTCGCCGAAAACCTCATGGTTGCGCTCGACTTCGCGGCGGTCACCGACGAACACGCCTCGACCGCGCAACGGCGCGACACCATGATGTCGATCCTGACCCGGATGGGTCTCGTATCGAAGGCGAACGTGCCGGCGACAAAACTCAGCCAGGTGGAATTGCGCAAGATGGAGCTCGCCCGCGCAATGGCGACGCACCCAAAGCTGCTGATTTCCGACGAGGCCATGGCCGGCCTCTCCAGCTCAGAGGTCGACGAGGTGCTCGATCTGCTCATGAGCTTTGCGCGAGAGGACATCACGATCATCATGATCGAGCACATCATGCAGGCAGTGATGCGTTTTTCGGACCGCGTGATGTGTCTCGACGCCGGCAAGATCATCGCGATCGGCACGCCGGCCGAAGTCATGGCCAACAAGCGCGTGCAGGAGGCCTACCTTGGCACTTAGCCTTGCCATCAACGGCCTTGATGCGGGGTACGGCGCCGTCAAAGCGCTGCGCGGGTTAACGCTCCATGTCGAGGCCGGCGAGACCGTCGCCTTGCTCGGCACGAACGGCAACGGCAAGAGCACGCTGATGAAGTGCGTCGCCGGCCTGGTCCGGCCGACGCGTGGCAGCATGTCGTTGACCATCGATGGTGTGGCGCACGATCTGACCCGGCTGTCGGTGGAGGGCATCGTCGATCTCGGCGTGGCGCTGGTGCCGGAGGGGCGGCGGCTGTTTCCGAGGTTGACGGTGAAGGAAAACCTGATGCTGGGCGCGTTCCGCAAGGCCGCCCGGCAGAACATCGACCGCAATCTCGCGCTCGCCTTCGAAACCTTTCCGGCGCTGAAGGAACTGCAGGGCCAACTCGCCGGCACCATGTCGGGCGGCCAGCAACAGATGCTGGCGATCGCCCGCGCGCTGATGTCCTCGCCACGCCTGTTGTTGATCGATGAGCCTTCGGTAGGCCTGTCGCCGCTCTTGGTCTCGCAGACCATCGCCAAGATCGGCGAGCTCAATCGGCATCTCGGCCTGACCGTGCTGATGGCGGAGCAGAACTTCAACCAGGCGATCCGCATCGCCGATCGCGGCTACATCATCGTCCACGGCGAAATCGTCGTCGCCGCCGATTCGGTCGACGAATTGCAAGGCAACGACATCGTCAAGCGGCTGTATCTCGGCGGGGTGGCGTGATGCCTTCTCTTACCTGTCCCCGCAGGGGAGAGGTAAGAAAAGTACTCACGCCGCCCCGCCGAGATACAGCCGCTTGACGATATCGTTGCCGCGCAGTTCGTCGACCGAATCCGCCGTGACGACGATTTCGCCGTGGACGATGATGTAGCCGCGGCTGGCGAT
>NZ_DASYMN010000348.1:0-7445 GCF_036009065.1 Bradyrhizobium sp.
ACCCTCCCCCTCCAGGTAGGGGAATCGCATGTGCATGAACAAATAAGGAATCGCCGACGGTTTTGGTCGATATGTTCGTCCAACGATTCACCTTTGTTCACGCTTCGATTCACACATGCGATTACCCTGCCCCTCCAGGGGGGTAAGGGGAGCCACCCTAAATTCATGCCGCGCCGGGCACTGGTTGCCGGCGCGACGACGCGATATGGTTCCAGCCATGGCAGTCACGGACATCGCGACGCGGACCTACAATCACGGCTGGCGGCTCGATCCGATCGTGCGCAGCCTGCTCGACACCGATTTCTACAAGCTGCTGATGCTGCAGATGATCCGGGAGTTCTATCCGGACGACCACGTCACCTTCTCGGTCATCAACCGCAGCCGCCAGATCCGCCTCGCCGAGGTGATCGACGAGGACGAGCTTCGCGCCCAGCTCGACCACGCGCGCACCATCCGCTTTGCCAAGAAGGAGCTGATCTGGCTCGCCGGTAATACGTTCTACGGCAAGACCCAGATGTTCTCGCCGGATTTCATCAACTGGCTGGCGAATTTCCGCCTTCCCGAATACGAATTGCACAAGGTCGACGGCCAGTACGAACTGCATTTCCACGGGCCGTGGACCCACACCACCATGTGGGAGATCCCGGCGCTCGCCATTCTCAACGAACTGCGCTCACGCCAGGTGACCAAGGGACAGGGCCGCTTCGAACTCGACGTGCTCTATGCCCGCGCCAAAGCAAAACTGTGGAGCAAGGTGGAGCGGCTGCGCAAGCTCGACGGCTTGCGGCTGTCCGATTTCGGCACGCGGCGGCGGCACGGATTCCTGTGGCAGCGCTGGTGCGTCGAGGCGGTCAAGGAAGGTCTCGGTCCCGCCTTCACCGGGACGTCGAACGTGCTGCTGGCGATGGACAGCGACCTCGAAGCCATCGGCACCAACGCGCATGAACTGCCGATGGTCGCGGCGGCGCTGGCCGCCGACGACAAGGAATTGCGCTGGGCGCCGTATCGCGTCCTCGACCAGTGGCGCCATACCTATGGCGGCAATCTGTTGATCGCCTTGCCCGACGCGTTCGGCACCAAGGCATTTTTGCGCGACGCGCCGGAATGGGTGGCGGACTGGACCGGCTTTCGTCCCGACAGCGCGCCGCCGATCGCAGCCGGCGAAGAAATCATCAAATGGTGGAAGCAGAAGGGCCGCGACCCCAGGGAAAAGCTGCTGGTGTTTTCCGACGGCATGGACGTCGGATCGATCGAGGAGACCTGGCGGCATTTCGCCGGCCGGGTCCGGATCAGTTTCGGCTGGGGCACCAACCTGACCAACGATTTCGTCGGATGCGCGCCGGACGGCTCGGCCGATCTCGATCCGATCTCGATCGTGTGCAAGGTCACCGCCGTCAACGGCCGGCCGGCGGTAAAACTCTCGGACAATCCGGAAAAGGCGACCGGCAGCCCGGCCGAAGTCGAGCGCTATCTGCGCGTGTTCGGCAATGCGGGGCGCGTCCGCACCGCGGTGCATGTGTGAGATACGGCGACCCGCGCCCAGCACCGAGGTGTCGGAATAGGCCGAGTTCGCGTGCGCCCGCTTCAGCAGCAGGTCGCCGTCGATCACCTCGACGTGCTGAAGCACGTCGAGCGCGGCGCCGTGCACGGCGTCGTCGGGGGTCAGATGATTGCGGTTGGTGTGGTCGGGTACCCAGCCGTTGACATAGTAAAGCTTCGGATCGGTGATGGTGCCGACCATTGTCTGCTTGCTGTGGTCGACGCATTCCTGCTCATTTGTTTGATCGAACGATCAAATGCGGCGTTTCTCGAATTCAATGATGGGCATTCTCCACAATCCCGCCGCTCCCGTTCGGAAGTCCGATGCGGATGTTCTGCATCATTCCCTGATCTTCATGATCGAGGATGTGACAATGCAGCACGAAATCGCCGATGTAGCGCTGGTATCGGGTGCGCACATAGGCCGTGTAACCCTGCCGAACGAACAGCGTATCCTTCCAGACGCCCTTGAGGTTGGCGTATTGAGGTTCGTTTGCGTCCCCTGCGACACTTACGTCCTGACCAGTGGCATCGTTGATGATCCTGCTGACCTGGAACGGATTGACGTGGATGTGGAACGGATGCCCGTTGGCGTTAACCGTGGAAATCTTCCACTCCTCCACGCCGCCAAGCGGCAGAAGCTGGTCGATGCGATCGGGTTTATATGAGCTGCCATTTATCATGAAGCCCGCAGGACCGATTTCGAAGCTCGCCTGCCGCTGTGGCGGCTTGATTTCGCTATCGAGAATGTCCGGGTGAGCGACGAACGAACTCAGACGCAACCCATTGGCCAGATCGTCGCGCACCTTCTGACGCACCGCGGACGGCAAGCGGTCCGCGGCCGCGATGAGTTCGGCCTGAACGAACGCCTTGATGTCGGGAACCGCTGCGCCCGCCGCAACGGCAACCTTTCCAAGGAATTGCCGGCCCTTGATCTGGTTATTGACGCTGCTCGCCGCCGGAGCCGCTCCGTCCAGCACGCAGTAATTTCCGGCTTCAGGAAACACCATCAGCAGGTCTTCGCGATAGCCCGGCTGCAGGGTGCTGGTGGTGCGCTCGATCAACTGTGCACGCGTCAAGCCATCCGCGGCGAGGGCAAGCTGCGGCAACAGCGCAGTTCCCGGGCAGTTATGCGTCACCCAGTCCTCCTGCTGCGCGGCAGCTACCGCGGCATAGGGCTGCGCGTCGTCCCTCATCTTCTTGAATTGCAAATTCACCGTATCCCGCACACCGGCATGAACCACCCGCCAGCGCTCGATCTTTCCGGCCTGCGCATCCGCAAAGGTCGGGATGACTTCGCCGTTAATGCTGGTATAGCGGCCCGACTTCCGCCAGGTGGTCGGACCAAACTGGTCGTATTTTTCAATCCCCCCGACGTCGGAAGCATCGCAGATATACAGTCCGTTAGCGTCCTGTTTGATTTTTCCGGCGTTGTCGCGGCAGGCATACTGGATTTGCTGCAGCAGAACGAGGCGCTCGCGAAAGTTCGTTCCATCGGTGTTTCGCAGCAGGGTGTCGATATCCCCCTTGCCTTGCGCGCCGGGCGGGCGGGTGCCCTTGACGATCAACACACCGGCCATTCCGCTGGAAACCTGCAGCGCGGTCGAGCCGTGCCGATGCGGGTGATACCAGAACGTGCCCGCCGGGTGGTCTGGCGGAAGGTTGTACTCGTATTGAAAACTAACCCCCTGATAGATGCTTACCAGGACGTTGTCGCTGTTTCCGGTCGGGCTCACCCACAGACCGTGCGAGTGGAGGTTGGTGCGGTTAGCGCAATTCGGATGGTTGACATCCGGATCGGCCGACGGACAGTCCGGGTCTGGTGGAAGCTTGTCGTTATTCAACGTAAAGCGCACCGTTTCGCCGGGGAAAATCTCGATGGTCGGCGCCACGAACGGGACCTTGGGCGGCGCGGTTTCGCGTACATCGCGATAGGAACGGAGCTTGACCCGATCGTCCTTATCCGATCCCGGATTGTAGATCGTTGCCTCGGTATACTGAATGTTCAAGTCGATCACCGCTTCACCGCCCGTCGGCGGCGCGAGGCGCATCGCCGCTCCGGCGGCGGCCGGAGCAATCGCATTGATCTGCGGCCCCGCGCGTTCGATTTTTGCGACCGGTGGCTCTGCCACGATCCTGCCGGGGTTCTGCGCGAACGCTGTTTCAATGCCGGCGCACAACAGACCTGCCGAAAACACAACGCGCATTTTAAGACAGGAAAACGGCCGATGCGACGCAGGAGAATGCCGCACTTTCAAAAGGACGAAACTTTTTGTAGCGTCGGCGATCGGCATGAGAATATCCTTCTATTGTGGAGGCGACATACCCTGGTTTTCATGCCCAAGGGTTTCGCGATCCTTATGCTCAAGAACGTTGAGTCGTGATGAACGGCGCTGCAGGACCAGCGGAAGCGCCGCCAAATATTTTAAGTTATCAATTTGAGAATAATACACTCGCGCGAGCGCACTGCAAGTGGCTAAACATCGCAGCAATAACGGCCCTTTGGCAACCCAGCCGCAAGCAGGGAGAGGCGACTGGAACGTCATGCGCTACGGATGCGGATTGCGTGGCGGATGGGCCTTGATCACGTCCTCGTTGACGTCGGCGCCCCAACCCGGCCGCGTCGGCACGATCAGTTCGCCGTTCGCAATCGTCGGCGGATGGGTGACCAGATCGTCCTTCCACGGCACGTCGTCGATGTCGATTTCCATGATCGAAAAATTCGGCATGGCCGCGCAGAGATGGGCGCTCATCAGTGTAGAGATGTGGCCATAGAAATTGTGCGGCGCGCAGTTGATCTCATAGGCGTCCGCCATCGCGGCGATCTTGAGCGACTCAACGAGACCGTTCCAGGGCACGTCGATGATCGCGACATCGACCGAACGGTTCTCGAAGTATGGCCGGAACTGGCGGCGGCCGAACAGCGACTCGCAGGAGGCAACCGGCATCGGCGCCCGGTCGCGGATCAGGCGCAGGCCTTCCGGGTCGTAACTGTCGATCTCCAGCCATGACAGGTCGTAGGGCTCGCAGGCGCGCGCGACCTTGATGTAGCCTTCGGTCTTGAAGTTGAAATTGGTGTCGAGGTGGATGCCCATGCCGGGGCCGGCACCCTGCCGGAAGGCCGCGAGGCAATCGGTAATGGCGGCGAGCGTCGCGCGGTCAGCGTTGAGCTCGGGATGGCCCGGGCCGCGCGCAAAACCCGGTTGATGCATGCTGGGCGGATCGAGGTCGAAGCGAAAGATGTTGGTCTTGAGCGCCTTGAAACCGCTTTCCTTCACATGCTTGCCGAGTTTGACCACGTCGTCGAGCGACCGCACCGGCTCGAGACCCATCATGGCCGCGTTGCGAAGGCGATAGCTGCCGCAATGCGACCAGTACAGCGGCAGCCGGTCGCGCACCGGGCCGCCGAACAGCGCATAGACCGGCACGCCCAGCGCCTTCGCCTTGACGTCGAGCAGCGCGTTCTCGATCGCTGCCATCGCCTGCTGGTTGATGCCGCCCGGCGCCTGGCGCGTCACTGCATAATAGGTCGAGGTGATCCGTTCGATCGGCCGCGGATCCATACCGATCAGGCTCTTCGCCAGGCGGCGGATCACGGCCGTAAGACCCGCGCTGCCGTAACTTTCGTTGTATTCGGACCAGCCGACGATGCCGTCGTCGGTGGTGATCTTGAGAAACGAAAAGTCGCGCCAGCCGGCGTCGCAGTGCAAATCCTCGATCCTGACAATTTTCATTGGTGGTCCTTTTCAGTCAAACGGCTTTGATGGCCCGAGCGCCGCGCGTGGCCGAGTTGGATCGATGATTTACAGCGGAGTTCATTATGGACTTCTGCTTCATTCCGGCTACCTTTCGAAAAACTGCAGAGCGCCGCGACCAACCGAGAGATAACACAAACCATGACCGCCGACACCACGACCCCATCGGAACGCCCCGCTGAAGTTGGAACGGTTTTCGACGCCGTCGTGGTGGGCGCGGGCTTTGCCGGGATGTACATGCTGCATCGGCTGCGCGGGCTCGGCTTTTCGGCGCGGGTGTTCGAGGCCGGCGGCGGCGTCGGCGGCACCTGGTACTGGAACCGGTATCCGGGCGCGCGCTGCGACGTCGAGAGCATGCAGTACTCGTTCTCCTTCTCGGAAGAATTGGACCAGGAGTGGAACTGGTCGGAGAAATACGCGCCGCAAGCCGAAATCCTCACCTACGCCAACCATGTCGCCGATCGCTTCGATCTTCGCCGGCATATCGTGTTCGACACCCGCGTGACCGCGGCGACGTTCGATGAGGAAGCCAGATGCTGGCACATCGAGACCGACCGCGGCGACCGCGTGCGTGCAAAATTCTGCATCATGGCGGTCGGCTGCCTGTCGGCGCCGAACCGTCCGGCCTTCAAGGGCCTCGAGGCTTTTCGCGGCCCCGTCTATCACACCGGCCAATGGCCGCATCAGGGTGTCGACTTCACCGGCTTGCGCGTCGGCGTCATCGGCACCGGCTCCTCGGCGATCCAGTCGATTCCGATTCTGGCGCAGCAGGCCGCGGCGCTCACGGTGTTCCAGCGCACGGCGGCCTGGACGGTGCCGGCCTGGAACGAAAAGCTGACGCCGGAATACCTGCAGGCGGCCAAGGCCGATTATCCGGCGCTCCGCGCCAAGGCGCGCGCACGCCCGACCGGCTTCTATTTTCCTTTCAACATCAAGCCGGCGCTGGAGGCCAGCCCGGAAGACCGCGACCGACAGTACGAGGAAGCCTGGGCGCGCGGCGGCCTGCCCTTTCTCGGCGCCTACGGCGATCTGCTGTTCGAGAAAGCCGCCAATGACACCATCGCCGATTTCGCCCGCAGGAAAATCCGCGGCATCGTGAAGGATCCGGCCACGGCCGAGCTGCTGTGTCCGGACAACGTGTTCGGCTGCAAGCGGCTCTGTGTCGATACCGGTTACTTCGAAACGTATAACCTGCCGCACGTAAAACTGGTCGACGTCTCGAAAACGCCGATCGAGCGCTTCACCGCTGATGGCATCGAGGTTGACGGTGTCCAATATCCGCTGGATGCCGTAGTCTGCGCCACCGGCTTTGCCGCCATGACGGGGTCGTTCGACAAGATCCGGATCACCGGCCGGAGCGGCCTGACGCTTGCCGAGAAATGGCGGGCGGGCCCGCGCGCCTATCTTGGCATTGCGTCCGCAGGCTTTCCCAATCTGTTCATGATCACCGGCCCCGGCAGCCCTTCGGTACTGGCCAGCATGATCCAGGCGATCGAGCAGCATGTCGACTGGCTGGCGGACTGCATGGGCCACATGCGCGATGTCGGGGCAACGTGCATCGAGCCTATCCTCGAGCACGAGGACGCCTGGGTCGAGCATGTCACCGACGTATCGACGGTGTCGCTGCGATCGACCTGCAGTTCCTGGTATGTCGGAACCAACATAGCGGGCCGGCCGCGCGTCTTCATGCCGTATATCGGCGGCTTCCCGGTCTATGTGCAGAAATGCAACGAGGTGATGAGCGGCGGCTTCGAAGGCTTTGTCATCGAAGGTGGAGCGGAACGCAACACGGAACCGCAGGTGCGCTATACCGAACGCTGGCGGGTGCCGATCGATATCGAGGTCATTTCGCCGGCGGCCGTTGCCGCAAGGCGCGTCCCGGTGGTCTGACGCGGCGATCCGCTGGCTGGCTGCTATTGACTTGCGTGACGACCCTTTGGGTGGAAAACTTGCCTTACGCCGTACGGGGCGAGGCAACATGAAAACGACGGTACTTTATCTTGCGCTTGCACTCGCGGCGGTCACGGGCAGCGCGGCGGCACAGAGTTATCCATCTCGGCCGATAACCCTCATCATCCCGGGCGCAGCTGGTGGTCCCGGCGATATGGTCGGACGTGTCTTGATTGAACGCATGAGGACATCGCTCGGCCA
>NZ_DASYMN010000349.1:0-1967 GCF_036009065.1 Bradyrhizobium sp.
CCGGTCATGCTGCCGAGCCCCGCCATCACCACGACGCAGAATGTCCGCCCGATATAGGTGCGGTCGAGCGTCGGCTCGACGGGAGCGACGATGATGAGCAAGGCGCCGGCGATCCCGAGTACGGCGGTGGCAATGCCGAACGCCCATTGCTTGATCCGGATCGGGTTGGCGCCCATCAACCGCAGCGCCTCCTGGTCCTGCGCGACCGCGCGGATCGCGCGTCCCATGAAGGTTTTGGATAAATACAGCGTCAGCAGGACGGTCAGCGCAGCGGCGACCGCGAAGGCGACCACCAGGCGGTACGGGATTCGCATATCGCCTAGCCGCCAGGCCTTGCCGACATAGTCCGCGGTGATCGAGCGCTGGTCGACGCCGAATTGCAGGATGATCAGCACCTCGATGATGAAGGCGATACCGAAGAAGAACGCGATGCCGCGCACGCCAGCGTCGCTGCCGCGCCTTTCGAAGGTTTCGTAATACAGCCGGTAGGCGATGAGACCGAACAGAAAGAACAACGGGGTGATCAGCAGTCCCGCCAGCAGCGGATCAATCCCGTAATGCTCGTTGAGGAAGTACACCGCGTAGGACGCCAGCACCAGAAAGGCCGGATGCGCGACGTGGGGGACGTCAAGCAGGCCGAAAGCGACGGACAATCCGAGACTGACGGCCGCATAGAAGCAGCCGAGCAGCACACCGATCACCACCGCATCGAGCAGCAGGTCAAATGAAAACAAGTGAGGTCCCCCTTGACCCGCTCTTTACGCCCGCGTCAACCAACCCCGCCGTCATCCTGAGGTGCTCGCCGCCCTTCCCGGCGAGCCTCGAAGGATGGGCCACAAGCGCCGCCCGTGGCCATCCTTCGAGACGCCGCGCAAGGGCGCGGCTACTCAGGATGACGGCGGTGGTGAAACCGTCATTGCGAGGAGCTCTTGCGACGAAGCAATCCAGTCTTTCCTTGCGGCCTCTGGATTGCTTCGCTTCGCTCGCAATGACGCAACCATTTACTTCCTGGCCGCCTCGAACGGCGTGACGAGATCGCCGGATTTCAGTTTCTCCGGGAACAGGATCACCTGCTTGCCCGAAGAACGGAACTGCTCGATGTTCTTGTCCGTGATGCCGCGAAACTGGGCCTGCAGCACCGCGTTTTCCTTGCGCTCGCCGTCGGGCCCAAAGCTCATCGGGCCGACGATGGTCTTGACCTCATTCGCGTGCAGGTATTTTGCCATCGCCTTCTGGTCGAGCGACCCGACCGCCTTGACCGCCGCCTCGACAAGCTGACCGCTGGCGTAGCCGAACGGCGCGAGATAGTAACCAAGCGGATCGACTTTGGCTTCCACCGCCCGCTTTGTGTAGTTGTCGAAGAACTCCTTGGTCCCATCGTAATACATTTTCTGTTCCGGGAGCCATGAGTTATAATTAACGACGCCGTTGAGCAGCGAGCCCATATTCTCCATCACCGCGCCGAATTGCAGGCCGACCATGCCGCCGCCAAAAACCTTGACGTTGTCGCCGATCCCGATCTCGTTCACGGCGCGCAGGATGCCGGCCGAATCCGGCGGGTACGACGAAACATAGACCACGTCCGGCTTTGCCGCTTTCAGCGCGCGGATGATGCTGGAGAATTCCACCGTGCTCGGCGGATAGGCCTGGTCGAACACGATCGGCATATTGCGCCTTTTTGCGACCTCGCGCGCGGTCACCACCAGGTTCTGAGCGAACTCCTGGTCGGCTGACAGAAACGCAACACTCTTGGCGCCGGCCTTCTGGGCGATGTCGAGGAACGAATCCGGCCAGCTGTCGGGCGGCCCCCACGGCGCATTGTTGAACCACATGTCGTGCTGGACCTTGCTGTTGACCTGGAACGAGAAGTTGCCCATCAGCAACAGGCCGCGCTGCTTGACCAGCGGCATGATCGGCGCCGTCGGCACGGTCGCATAAGGAGCGAACAGCAGGTCGACCTTGTCGAC
>NZ_DASYMN010000350.1:0-12879 GCF_036009065.1 Bradyrhizobium sp.
CTGGCGGGCTCGGTCTTCAAGATTCCGCTCGAGCGCATGCGCGTGGTGGTGCCCGATGTCGGCGGCGGTTTTGGGATGAAGAACTACGTCTATCCCGAATACGTGCTGGTGCTGTGGGCGGCGCGAAAGCTCGGCCGCCCGGTGCGCTGGGTATCCGAACGCGCCGAGGATTTTGTCAGCTCCGCGCACGGCCGCGATTTTGTTGCCCGCGCAAAACTCGCACTCGACAAGGATGGGAAATTTCTCGGCCTGGACGTGCGGGCCGTCGCCAACATGGGCGCTTATCTGTCGACCAACGGCCCGATCAGCTCCACCAATGCAGCCGGCAGTGCGATGGGCGGCGTCTACGACATCCCGTCGATCTTCGTCGAGGTGCGCGGCGCCTTCACCAACACACAGCCAGTCGACGCCTATCGGGGCGCCGGCAAGCCCGAAGCCAATTACCTGATCGAACGGCTTGTAAACCTTGCATCGGCCAGGACCGGGATCGATGCGATCGAGTTGCGCCGCCGCAATATCATCAGGAGGTTTCCACACCGCACGGCGATGGGCATGAAGATCGACGGCGGCCGCTTCGGCGCCAATCTGGACGACGCGATCGCGCTCGCCGATTTCAAAGGCTTTGGCAAGCGCCGCAGACAATCGAAGGCCGCCGGCCTGCTGCGCGGCATCGGGCTTGCCTGCTTCCTCGAAACCGCCCGCGGCGCGCCGACCGAGATGGCGCGTGCAGCGTTCGAGGCGGATGGCACGGTGTCGCTGGCCGTCGGCACCCAGTCCAACGGCCAGGGCCATGAAACCGCCTATCCGCAAGTTGCGGCCGACCTGCTGGGACTGCCGATTACCGCGTTCCGCTTCCACCAGGGCGACACCGACCTACTGCCGGATGGTCACGGCCATGGCGGCGCGCGTTCGATGCATATGGGCGGCACCGCGCTTGTGCTCGCCGTTGAAAAGCTGATCGAGAAGGGCCGGCTGATCGCCGCGCATTTGCTGCAGGCGCCGCTCGATCAAGTGGCTTTCGAGGCTGGCCGCTTTGTCGTGCAAGGCACCGGGCGCGCCATCGAGATCGGCAAAGTGGCCGATGCCGCGAGGGACGTTGCTAATCTTCCCGAAGGACTGGCGCCTGGGCTTGAGGCAAGTGCGACCAACGATTCCGACCTCTACACGTTTCCGAATGGCTGCCATGTCGCGGAAGTCGAGATCGATCCGGATACCGGCCTGGTCCGGCTCGATCGCTATACGATATCCGACGATTTCGGCAGCCTGATTAACCGGCGCGTGGCGCTTGGACAGGTGCATGGCGGGATCGCGCAAGGCATCGGGCAGTCGCTGCTGGAGCAGGTCGTGTTCGACGCGGGCTCCGGCCAGCTGCTCAGCGGCTCATTCATGGACTATGCGCTGCCGCGCGCCCAGGATTTGCCGAACTTCGCCGGCGGCCTCAATGACTCCGAGCCGACCGCATCGAACCGGCTGGGTGTGAAAGGGACCGGGCAGGCCGGCAGCATCGCCGCGCCGCAAACCATCATGAACGCAGTGCTCGACGCCTTGTCGCCGCTCGGCATCGATGAATTGGATATGCCGGCGACGCCGTTTCTGGTCTGGCGCGCCATCCAGGCAGCGCGCGCATGACGATATCGCTACGCCTCGTCATCCTGAGAGCCGGACCGAAAAAGCGGCCGTCATGGCCGGGTTTGTTCCGGCCATCCACGTCTTTCTTGCGTGGAGCTAGATAAGACGTGGATGGCTGGCACAAGGCCGGGCATGACGAGCAAAAGGCGAGGTCGGATTTCACCTGAAGGACTTTTGAGCATCGTAGGCCGCATGAGCGCGGCGATATCCGGGTGGGCCAACCCCGCATATCGCGGAGTTTATCATCGGGCGCGCATTGGCTCATGCGCGCTACGTCTGCTCGTCGACATAGGCCTGGCACTCGATCTCGACCTTCATTCTCGGATCGACCAATCCCTTCACCTCGACCAGTGTGGAGGCCGGCAAATGCTCGCCGAAATACGCGATGCGGCGCGGGTTGATTTTCGGCCGTTCTGTGACGTCGGTCATGAAAATCTGCACCTTGACGACATGCTCGGGCCCGGCGCCGGCCGCCTTCAGGCACTTGTCCATCACCGCAACGGCGATGTCGAATTGAGCGACAATATCGGACGGGATGCTGCCGTCCGGCGCCTGGCCAACGACGCCGGCGACCCAGACGTGGGGGCCTGCGCGGGTGACGTGGCAATAGTGGCTGACCGGCCGCGGCAGGCCGGGACCGATGATGCGCTGGATGTTCGGCATGCCTCACTCTCGACTGGGATCGACGCCCGCAAGGCTGGCATCGTAGCATCGTAACCCGCATGAGCCAACGGGTCGCGCGATACGCGCCCGGTTGGCTCATGCGGGTTACGCTTCAGCCGCTGGATTTTGCAGTGGACCGGTACCGCTTCCAGTTCGAAATGATCGTTTCGTACCGGACCGGCTTCTTGATCTCCGGCACCGGCTTCGGCGCCATGACACCTGCAAATTCACGCTCTGCGTCTGGCGCGTGCGGCCGCATGGCGGCGGCGGTGGTGGCGGCAGCGAGCAAGGCAATTGCCACGAACGCCACAGTCGTTCGATGAAAGGTCATGGAAACCTCCGTTCTTCCCCAGGCGACGTGTCTGAAATCCGCCGGCTGGGGCAGACGTTCGCTCAGTGCTTCGGCGCGCTCGAATAGACCAGTGACAGATCCTCGAATTCTTCGATCGGCAGCTTGTTCAGGCCCGCTGCGGCGCCGAGTTCATGCAGCGACATCATGCCTGCGGTCCCGGCAGAAAAATTCGTTGCAGATGAGTGCGATCGCACCATGGCGGTTGCAGCAATAAGCAAGGCAACGACTACCAATGCAGAATTCAACAGTCGCTTCATGGAAGCCTCCATTCGTTGAAAAACCGCACAATGGTTAGATCGAATCGCGCGCTGCGAATGTGACCTGCTTCATATCTCACGCTGATGTGTTTTGGCCGCTCAGCCGAGGGCGGGAGCCCTTAAGTCAACGCGTCCTGGACGGCAATGCCTCGAGGCGCCGGGAAGTGAGGCATCAGGCTGCCTTTTCTGACCGGGAAGGAATAGGGATAGCGACCGCCGGAAGCGGACATTCCCGGACGTCGCGGTCAAGTTTCAACCGGGTTCGGGGACACCTCGTGCACATTGGTCTCATTGGCGGCATAGGTCCGGCCGCAACGGAATTGTATTATCGCGGGCTGGTCGCCCGTCACGCCGGTGCGGCAAAGCCGATGGAGTTGACCATCGTGCACGCCGATGTTCGCGAGCTGTCCCGGAACGCCGCCGCGGGATCGACGCGCTGTATCGGACGTCGGTTGGAGAAGGGTAAAATACTTCATCAATGTAGCCCGCATGAGCCAACGCGGCACGCGTTCGCGCGACCCGTTGGCTCATGTGGCTATGCTTGCTACGCGTGCTCACTCGGCACTGGCGCCGGCAGCCTTGATGATCGGTGTCCATTTGGCGAGATCCGCGGCGATCAGCTTCGAAAACTCCGCCGGCTGCATCTGATCGATCGGGTCGAGCCCGGCTTCCCCGAGTTTTGCTTTCACCGCGGGGTCGGCGGCGGCCTTGGCAAATTCGTCGCGCAGCCGCTGCACGAGTTCGGGCGGCGTGCCGGACGGCGCGCCAAAGCCGAACCACGTCACGAGGTCATAACCCTTCAGCCCCGAGGCATCGAGCGT
Organism: Bradyrhizobium sp.; assembly: GCF_036009065.1. Lineage (GTDB taxonomy): Bacteria > Pseudomonadota > Alphaproteobacteria > Rhizobiales > Xanthobacteraceae > Bradyrhizobium. Next base: position 3,723 of record NZ_DASYMN010000350.1, read on the forward strand.
CGGCACGTCAGGCAGATGCGGCGAGCGCGTCATGCTGGTTACCGCGAGCGCCCTGAGCTTGCCGCCCTTGATCTCCTCGATCACCGTCGGCAGGTTGAAAAACCCCATGGTGATTTCGCCATTGACGATCTTCTTGACGCCATCGACCGAAACCAGATGCGGCACATGCTTGAGTTCGACGCCGGTCAGGGAGGCGAACAGCACGCCGCCGAGATGATGCGAGGTGCCGACGCCGCCGGAGGCATAGGCCAGCTGGCCCGGCGCCGCTTTCGCAGCGGAGGCGACCTGCAGCGGCGTGTTCGCCGGATTGGACGGATGCACGGTCATCACGTTGGAGACCGCGGCGATCGGCGTGACCGGAACGATCTTTTGCGGGTCGTAGCGCAGCGTCTTGTAGAGGCTGAGATTGAAGACATGCGTGCCCTGCGTGATCATCGCCAGCGTATAGCCGTCGGGCGCGGCCTGCTCGACCTGCGCCATGGCGATGCCGCCGCCGGCGCCGGGCTTGAGTTCGACGATAACCTTCTGGCCGATGTTTTTCGCCACCGCCTCCGACACCACCGCGGCGACCAGATCGGCCGTGGTGCCCTTGCCGAACGGCACGATGACGGTGAGGGGCCGATCCGGATATGGCCCGGCTTGGGCCGGCGCCATGCCGGCGAGGCACGCCACTAGTCCGGCGATAATCCTGCGCATGATGGTGTCCCCTTTATTCAGCTTTCCGGCAGGAGATGTAACACAGGACGGACCCGCTCACCCGCGTCATCCGCTGGATTTTGCAGTGGACCGGTACCGCTTCCAATTCGAAATTATCGCTTCGTACCTGACCGGCTTTTCCGGCAGCTGGAGCGTGATGCTAGTGTTGAGTCGTCATTGGCGGGCGAGGGGAACGAATAGCTCTCTGAGCGGTTCGTCATGCGCTGCAACATTTCTCAGAATCTCCTGATAATCGTGCATGCGCTTTTTTTGGATCATGCACATGCCCCGCACCGGTTCCCCTTCGATACTCAAGACGTCGCTATCGGCTATCAAGGCCAGGCCTTATGTTGCCGCCGGCGTCATAGCCGGCGCGTTGGCTGCTTCGGCCATCCTTAACCGGCAGCTTGCCAAAAAGGCCGAACGCGACAATCCGCCGGCTGGACGATTCATTGAGGTGAATGGCGTCAGGATCCACTACGTCGAGCGCGGCGCGGGCCGGCCGTTGGTGCTGTTCCATGGCAACGGCAGCATGATCCAGGATTTCGAATCCAGCGGTCTCATTGAACTGGCGGCGGAAAATTACCGGGTCATCGTGTTCGATCGCCCGGGATACGGCCACAGCGATCGCCCCCGCAACGTTGTTTGGACGCCAACAGCGCAGGCTGAACTGTTTTTCGAAGCGCTGCAGCAGCTTGGCGTCCGCAGCGCGCTCGTGCTCGGACATTCATGGGGCGCCTCGGTCGCCGTGTCGCTGGCACTGAAGCATCCGCAATTCGTTGACGCACTGATCCTCGCGTCCGGCTATTACTTTCCCACCCCGCGAGCGGACTTCCTGGCGATGTCGACCCCGGCCATCCCGGGTTTCGGAGACGTGCTGAGTTTCACGGTTTCTCCGCTTGTCAGCAGGATGGTATGGCCGCTTTTGTTGAAAGTGATCTTTGGCCCCAGGTCGGTGCCGGCGAAATTTGGCGGTTTCCCGAAAGCAATGGCAGTTCGGCCATCCCAGCTTCATGCCAGCGCGGAAGAGTCCGCCCTCATGATACCGAACGCATTTGCTGCAAGCGGCAAGTATGGAAATCTGAAGATGCCGGTGATCATCATTGCTGGCGTCGATGATCGGCTGATCGATACCGATCAGCAATCCGGTCGTCTTCATGAGGAAGTCCGCCACAGCAAGATGCATCGCGTGCCGGGAAACGGTCACATGGTGCACCAGACCGCAACGCCTGCGGTGATGTCGGCGATCAACGAGGCGGCGGCGGCTTAGCGGACGATGACAGCTCGGCAGTGGCTGGAACTTAGCCGCAAGGGTCTGGTCCCAGCCGCTGGCCACGGGGTGGATCAAGTGACCGGACGCCACTTCATTTATCGGCACTCTTCGGACTTCCCGCGAAAGGTTCCACGCTAGCCGGTTGCGCCGAAAGGCCTCAACGACGAAATTGATGAAGATGCGGGTCTTGGCTGAGAAAACTGAACGTCCTTACGCCGGCGCGGCCTCGCGACCGTTCGGACACGGGCGTCGTATCGTAACGCCTAGCGGGATTGTGCTTCGACGTCCCCAAGGGCCCCTTTGATTTTGCCTTGGCAATGTGCCAGAAGTTGGATGTGAAAAACACGTCCATGATTGTGCGAATGCTTTTGATCGTGGGGCTTATCGTTTCCCCGCTCTCACCGCCTGTGTTCGCGGCAAGCGCTCAATCCATGACAATGTCCGCGGCTCACATGAGTTCGGACGAAATGTCATCCCGCGCCGATGCCGACAATGCAACATCGCCTTGCCACGACGGGAAGATGGATTGCGACAAGGCATGTCCCTGCGTGGCCGCGTGCGTGTCACTGAGCGTTCAGTGCTTGCCCTCCATTACCTCGGCCGTCGCTCGCATGGTGGTCATTGGGCAACGCTTCGCAATTCGCAGCGAAGCTCAATTGGCAAGTCTCGCGGTACCGCCTCCCGCACGTCCTCCCCGAGCCTGATTTAGCTATTCGCTTGGTCGTTATCCGGCCCGGTTTCCCCGGCCGGACGACGTGACGTTTGCGTAATCTGCCATCGAATTTTGGCGGACACAGCGAAATCAGGAGAACAATCATGCCGGTCCAAAAAGTCCGCTATGCGGTCATCGCCGCGTTGTGCGCGCTGATTGCAACAGCAACTTGCGCGCAGGCGATCGCCGCAGATGACATGACGAAGGGCAATGACAGCAGGCGGATCAAGTTCTATCGCAATCCGATGGGACTGCCGGATACGTCCCCGGTGCCCAAGAAGGACTCGATGGGGATGGACTACATCCCCGTCTATGATGACGACGATGCCGGCGACGGCACAGTCAAGATCAGTTCCGGCAAAATCCAGAAAACCGGGGTTCGTTCGGAGCGGGTCGAAAAGCGTGTTCTGAACGCTCCCGTGCGCGTGCCCGGAACGATTCAACTCGATGAACGCCGTGTATCGATCGTTTCGTTCCGGTTCGAAGGCTTTATCGAACAGGTCGCAAACGTCACCACAGGCCAGCACGTTCACAAGGGCCAACCCTTGATGCGGGTGTATAGCCCGGCATTGTCGAGCGCGTCTGCGGAATACCTGTCGGCGTTGAGCGCCAAAGCGGACGCGGTCGGCAGCCAGGGCATGAAAGGCGCGCGGCGGCGGCTGGAAAACCTCGGCATGCCGGAGAAGGCGATCGCCGACCTCGAACGCAATCGCGAGATTTCGCTTTCGATTCCCTGGCTGGCACCGCAGGACGGAGAGATCCTGGACCGCGCCGCTGTGAACGGCATGCGGGCTGCCCCGGGCGACATGCTGTTCCGTATCGCGGATCATCAGATCATATGGGTGCTAGCCGATATCGCCGAACGCGACCTGGCGCTGATATCGATCGGGCAAAGGGCCGGCGTGCGTCCTCGCGCTTATCCGGACCGCATCTTTAGCGGTGAGGTGGCGTTGATCTACCCGCATCTCAACGCGCAAACCCGCACCGCGCGGATACGGATTGAGCTGCCGAACCCCGACGGCCTGTTGCGGCCCGACATGTATGCCGACGTCGAAATCGCCACCGGAGCGGATGCTCCGGTGCTGACCGTGTCGGACAGCGCGGTCATCGATAGCGGCGAACGCCGAGTGGTGTTGCTGGACAAGGGCGACGGGCGTTTTGAGCCGCGCGCGGTAAAGCTCGGCCGGCGCGGCGACGGCCGCGTTGAGATCAAGGAGGGCGTTACGGAGAACGACAAGGTCGTGGTTTCCGCGAATTTCCTGATCGACGCCGAAAGCAATCTCAAGGCGGCGCTGCAAGGTTTCGATAGTGGAGACGGACCGCAATGATCGCGCGCCTGATCGGCTGGTCGGCCCGCAATTTGATCCTGATCGTGATCGGTACGGTGTTTGCCGTCGCCGCCGGCGTCTATGCGCTGGCGCATCTGCCGCTGGATGCCATTCCCGATCTCTCCGATACCCAGGTGATCGTCTATACCGAATACAAGGGCCAGGCGCCGCAGGTAATCGAGGACCAGGTCACCTATCCGCTGACGACGGCGATGCTGACCGTGCCGAAGTCGAAAGTGGTGCGCGGCTTTTCGTTCTTCGGCGTATCCTTTGTCTACATCATCTTCGAGGACGGCACCGACATCTACTGGGCGCGCAGCCGCGTTCTCGAGTATCTCAACGCCGCCGCGCGAAAACTCCCCGCCGGCGTGACGCCGACCCTGGGACCCGATGCCACCGGCGTCGGCTGGGTCTACCAGTATGCACTGCAGGCCAAGAACATGTCGCTGGCGGAGCTGCGCTCGCTGCAGGACTGGAGCGTGCGGTACGGCATCGCCAAAGCGGAAGGCGTGGCCGAAGTGGCGAGCGTCGGCGGCTTTGTCAAGCAATACAATGTCGTGGTCGATCCGAATCGTCTTCGTTCGCTGAATATTCCGCTCGCCAAGGTGCGTGATGTGATCCGCGGCAGCAACATGGATGTCGGCGGCCGCACCGTCGAACTCTCGGAATTCGAATTCATCATCCGGGGGCGCGGCTACCTCAAGGATGTCGCCGATCTGTCTAACGTTGTGGTCAAAGTCGAAAACGGCACGCCGGTCTTGCTGAAGGACGTGGCGCGCATCGAACTCGGACCCGACGAGCGGCGAGGCATCACCGAACTCAATGGCGAGGGCGAGGTTGCGAGCGGCATTGCGCTGCAACGTTTTGGGCAGAATGCCCTCGACGTGATCGACAATGTCAAGGCGCGGTTCGCGGAGATGGCCTCCAGCCTGCCGAGTGGCGTCGAGATCATCCCGGTCTACGACCGCTCCAACCTGATCCATGACGCCATCGCGACGCTGAAGAAAACGCTCACCGAAGAGAGCATCGTCGTTGCACTGGTGTGCATTGTTTTCTTGGCTCATGTGCGCAGTGCGCTGGCCGCCATCCTGATGCTGCCGGTCGGCATCCTGATGTCGTTCGCGGCGATGAAGGCTTTGGGTATCGGCTCCAACATCATGAGCCTCGGCGGCATCGCGATTGCCATCGGTGCGATGATCGACGCGGCGATCGTCATGATCGAGAATGCCCACAAGCATCTGGAGCGCGCGCCGCCGGGCAAGCCGCGCATCGATGTGCTGATCGAGGCGGCAAGCGAAGTCGGCCCGGCGCTATTCTTCAGCCTGCTCATCATCACGGTATCCTTCCTACCTATTTTCACCATGGAGGCGCAGGAGGGACGGCTGTTCAGCCCGCTCGCCTTCACCAAGACTTTTGCGATGGCCGCGGCGGCGATCCTGTCGGTGACGCTGGTTCCGGCCTTGATGGTGCTGTTCGTGCGCGGGCGAATTGTTCCTGAGCACAAGAATCCAATCAACCGGTTTCTGATCTGGATCTATCGCCCGTTGATCCGGGTGGTGCTGAAAGCCAAGACGCTGACCATCGTGCTGGTGCTTATCGTGCTTGCGGTCAGCATCTGGCCGGCGCGGCAGCTCGGCACCGAGTTCATGCCGAGCCTGAACGAAGGCACGCTGATGTACATGCCGACCACCTTGCCCGGCATTTCCGTGACCAAGACGGCGGAACTGCTGCAGACCCAGAACAAGATCATCAAGAGCTTTCCCGAAGTAGCTTCGGTCTACGGCAAGGCGGGACGCGCCGAGACCGCGACCGATCCGGCACCGACCGAAATGGTCGAGACCGTGGTCAACCTGAAACCCAGGGAGCAATGGCGCGCCGGTCTTACCGTCGATGGCTTGATTGCCGAGCTGGACAAGGCGCTGCAGTTTCCCGGCGTCTCCAATGCCTGGACCATGCCGATCAAGGCGCGCACCGACATGCTTGCAACGGGCATCCGCACCCCCGTCGGCATCAAGGTGTTCGGCGCGGATCTTGCCGAGCTGGAGAAACTTGCCCGGCAAATCGAGGGCGTCGTGAAAACCGTGCCCGGCACATCAAGCGCCTACGCCGAGCGGGTGATCGGCGGCTATTATCTCGACGTCGTGCCCGACCGCGAAGCGTTGGCCCGCTACGGCCTGATGGTGAGCGACGTTCAGGATGTGGTTTCCTCCGCGCTCGGCGGCGAAACCATCACCACCACCGTCGAGGGCCGCGAACGCTACGGCGTCAATCTGCGCTATCCGCGCGATTTGCGCAGCGATCCGCAGTCGATCGCGCGCGAAGTGCTGGTGGCGATGCCGGCCGGCGGCACGGTGCCGCTCGGCGAGGTCGCGGCTATCAGGCTTACGCGCGGCCCGACCACGATCCGCACCGAAAACGGCCAGCTCGCGGTCTATATTTTCGTCGATATCCGCGACCGCGATCTCGGCGGCTATGTCGCGGACGCCAAGGCCTCCGTTGCGGCCAACGTAAAATTTCCGCCCGGCTCCTATGCGGTATGGAGCGGCCAGTTCGAATATCTCGAACGCGCGAAGGCCAGGCTGACGATCGTGGTGCCGGTCACGCTGTTGATTATCTTTCTGCTGCTGTATCTCAACTTCCGCCGCCTCACCGAAACGCTGATCGTCATGCTCTCGCTGCCGTTCTCGCTGGTCGGCGGGCTCTGGCTGATGTGGTGGCTCGGCTTCAATTTTTCCGTCGCCGTCGCGGTCGGTTTTATCGCGCTCGCCGGCGTTGCGGCGGAAACCGGCGTCATCATGCTGATCTATCTCGATCAGGCGATGCAGGAGTTGCACGCACAACGCTTGGCTGAAGGCAAGCCCTTCACCCGCGCGGACCTGCATGACGCTATCATGCGCGGCGCGGTGGAGCGCGTGCGCCCCAAGATGATGACGGTAGTCGCCATCATGGCCGGGTTGCTCCCCATTATGTGGAGCACCGGTACCGGCTCCGAGGTGATGCAGCGCATCGCAGTGCCGATGATCGGCGGGATGATTTCCTCAACCCTTCTAACACTCATCGTAATTCCCGCCGTCTACGCTCTGATCAAGGGTTGGGAGTTGTCGGGCCGCCCCGTATCCCAAGCCGGCCACATCGCAACTGGTGATCATGCGGGATGACAGATGTCCACTTGTGGCACCTGATCTCAGCTGAAGAAATGAATATTGGGTCGGATCATCGCATTCCTGACCTTGAAGTTTGGCGATACAATTTCAATCCTTGTATAAGGATTGTTCCTTCAGAAATGACCATGCTGGCGGAGAAAAGGCACCGCCTCTATCGTCGCCGCGGAAAAACCTCGTCTTGCCGCAAGAAAAATCGCGGTCACGAATCCGCCTTCGGTTTGCCTCAAGACCTTAAGGTGTGGCGCGGGTGAAAATCGGCGATTGGCCGTAAGCGATTCACCCGGCGGCGGTTTTCGGGACCAGCAGCGAGAAGCTCACGGAGCGCCGCTGCGCCATCGCGCTTAAGTGCTTCCAACGACGTCGAATTTCGCGCCGCATCGGCTGCGCATCCCGTCACGCGGCTTAAGTGCTTCAATTGCCGCAACGTTTGTCCTGTCGGCGCGCCGCGAAGCCGCCAACTGCCTTCGGTTTGCCGCAAGACCTTCATCAGCGCGGATCGTCAGCCGGGCATGGGCCTTAAACCGTTCACCTGACGCCGGTTTTCTTCTCCATCCATCTCCAGTATTCGGCTCTCTCGCCGATTTCCGCGCCTTGACCTTACGCTGCGACCACAGTACATAGCCGCTACCTGCTGCCGGCCCGTTTTTCGGATCTCCGGCGCGGCTTTGAATTCCCCGGACAATCGAGCCCGCTTGGCGGCTCACCTTCGAATGAGGGTTGGGCGCAAGAGGGCTGTTCGGATTCTTGAAATCCTAAAGCTCGAGCAACGACGGACGCGGTAACAGACGATGGCTTTCAGCCCGTTCAAATTCCTGCAGGAAGTGCGCAGCGAGACCGCCAAGGTCACCTGGCCGACCCGCCGCGAGACCACCATTACCACCATCATGGTGTTCGTGATGGTGGCGCTGGCGTCGGTGTTCTTTTTCGTCGCCGACCAGGTGATCCGCGTCCTCGTCACGTTTTTGCTGGGCATCCATTAATGACAAGCCTGCGGACCTGAATAATGAGCATGCGCTGGTATATCGTCCACGCCTATTCGAACTTCGAGAAGAAGGTCGCCGAATCGATTCGTGAGCAGTCGAAACAGCGCGGACTTGAGGAACTGTTCGAGCAGGTGCTGGTGCCGACCGAAAAGGTCACGGAAATCCGCCGCGGCCGCAAGGTCGATGCCGAACGCAAGTTCTTCCCGGGCTACGTGCTGGTGAAGATGAACCTCACCGACGAGGCGTTTCACCTGATCAAGAACACCCCGAAGGTGACGGGCTTCCTCGGCGCGGAAAACAAGCCGATGCCGATTTCCGAAGCCGAAGCCATGCGCATCCTGCATCAGGTGCAGGAAGGCGTGGAGCGGCCGAAGCCCTCGGTGTCGTTCGAGATCGGCGAGAATGTGCGCGTGGCCGACGGCCCGTTCGCGTCGTTCTCCGGCGTGGTGGAAGAAATCGACGAAGGCCGCTCGCGCGTAAAAGTCGCGGTGTCGATCTTCGGCCGCGCAACGCCGGTCGAACTGGAATTCGGCCAGGTCGAGAAGGTATAACGGACGACGGAGGACCGACAACAGAGAGCGGACAAGAAAGACAGGGATTAATCCGTCGTCTGTCGTCCGTCCTCCGTCGTCAGCATCGTGGGAGGTTAAGACCGGTCGCCAACCGTTCTTGCCGCACCACCAACAGGAGCAACGCATGGCAAAGAAAGTGACCGGATACCTGAAATTGCAGGTGCCGGCGGGGGCTGCGAATCCGTCGCCCCCGATCGGACCCGCGCTCGGTCAGCGCGGCCTCAACATCATGGAATTCTGCAAGTCCTTCAACGCGCAGACGCAGAAGGAAGAAAAGAACACGCCGATCCCGGTGGTGATCACGATCTACGCCGATCGTTCCTTCACCTTCGAGATGAAGACGCCGCCGATGTCCTACTTCCTCAAGCAGGCCGCGAAAATCCAGTCCGGCTCCAAGGCGCCGGGCCGCGACAAGGCCGGCAAGGTGAC
>NZ_DASYMN010000351.1:0-34761 GCF_036009065.1 Bradyrhizobium sp.
TCCTTCGCCGGAGCGCCGCGTCGACGAATATCCGCACAAGCTCTCCGGCGGCATGCGCCAGCGCGTCATGATCGCGATGGCGCTGGCCTGCGATCCGATGCTGCTGATCGCCGACGAGCCGACCACCGCGCTTGACGTCACCCTGCAGGCGCAAATTCTCGATTTGATGCGCGAGTTGAAGGCCGCGAGCGGCGCCGCCATCATTCTCATCACCCATGATCTCGGCGTCGTCGCCGAAGTCTGCGACGAGGTCGCGGTGATGTATGCCGGCGAGATCGTCGAGCGCGCGCCGGTCGATGCGCTGTTCGCCAGCCCGCAGCATCCCTACACCGTCGGCCTGCTCGGCTCGATCCCGCGGCTCGACCGCCAGGCCTCGCACCTTGCGACCATCGAAGGCATGGTTCCGAACATGACGGCGCCGCCGCCCGGCTGCCGCTTCGCCGCGCGCTGCCCGTTCGTCGGCGACATCTGTGTCGAAGCGCCCCCGCCGATGGTTGCGGTGAGCCCGGACCACTGGTCGCGCTGCATCAAGGCGCCGCTGGAGAGGCTGGTGTCGTGATGGGGTTATATCAATTCGTCATACGCGGGCTTGACCCGCGTATCCATCTCCTTCGCAAGACTCTCTCAAAGAGGATGGATTGCCGGGTCAAGCCCGGCAATGACGGGGAGAGAGTCCGATGATCCCATGACCGCGCTGCTCGAAGTCGATGGCCTGATCAAACATTTCGTTGCCGATCGCTCGGTGTTCGGAACGCCGCGCGCCTATGTGAAGGCCGTCGATGGCGTCAGCTTCCGCGTCGCCGCCGGCCGGACGCTTGCGCTGGTCGGGGAGTCCGGATGCGGCAAGTCGACCGTGAGCCGGCTGGTGCTGCGGCTGATCGAACCCGACGCCGGCAGCATCCGCTTCGAGGGCCGCGATCTCCTTGCACTGGACGCCGGCGAGCTGCGCGCGTTCCGCCGCAGCGCGCAGATCATCTTTCAGGACCCCTACGCCTCGCTCAACCCGCGCATGACCGTGAGCCAGATCCTGATCGAGCCGCTGGCGCTGCATGATCTGGTCCCTGCCCCGCGCCGCCGCGAGCGTGTCGATGAACTGCTGCGGCTGGTCGGGCTGGAGCCCCGCTTTGCGCGGCGCTATCCACACGAATTCTCCGGCGGCCAGCGCCAGCGCATCGCGATTGCGCGGGCGCTCGCGGTCGAGCCAAAACTGATCATCTGCGACGAGCCGGTGTCGGCGCTCGATGTGTCCATCCGCTCGCAGATTCTCAATCTGCTGCACGACCTGCAGGACCGGCTCGGCCTCGCCTATATTTTCGTCTCGCACGACCTCGCCGTGGTAAAACACATCGCCGACCGCGTCGCCGTGATGAATCTGGGCGAGATCGTCGAGACCGCGGACACCGGGACGCTGTTCGCCTCGCCACGGCATCCCTACAGCCGCGCGCTGCTGTCAGCTATCCCGGTGCCCAATCCGCGGGCAAGGCGCACCCGCATCCTGCTGCAGGGCGAGATGCCGAGCGCGCTCAATCCGCCATCGGGCTGCCGGTTTCATACCCGCTGCCCCTATGTCATCGAGCGCTGCCGCATCGAGCGGCCGCAACTGCTCGCCGATGCGGACGGACACGCCACCGCCTGTCATCGTGTGGCGGAACTGCCGCCGCCCGAAGCCGTCGTGCCGGCGGACAGTACCTTTTCGCCGACGCTGGAACGGCTGGTGGCGGCTTTTACCGGAAAGTCGGAAGGTACTTCTGGCGTCGGTGTTGGTATAAATAATGCAACGTCGCCACCGGGCGCTTGAACCAGGGGATCTGATCGATGAGAACTTTTCGTGTTGCAGCCACCGCGGTGGCGCTCTTCGTATCGCTTAGCGCGGGCGCTTTCGCCCAAACGACGCTCCGCATCGGCCTCGCCGAAGACCCGGATATGCTCGATCCGACGCTCGGTCGCACCTATGTCGGCCGCATCGTCTTCGCGACGTTCTGCGACAAGCTGTTCGACATCGATGAAAAGCTCAATATCGTGCCGCAGCTCGCGCTGTCGCACGAGACCTCCGCCGACGGCAAGGAGATGACGATCAAACTCCGGCCAAACGTAAAATTCCACGACGGCGAGCCATTCGACGCCGAGGCCGCGAAATTCTCGCTCGAACGGCATCTCAACTTTCCAACTTCGTTCCGCAAGCCGGAACTCGCCACGGTCGACCATGTCGATGTCGTCGATCCCCTCACCATCAAGCTGGTGTTGAAGACGCCCTACTCGCCGCTGATCGCGCAGCTCACCGACCGCGCCGGGATGATGGTCTCGCCGAAGGCCGCGAAGGAAGCCGGCGACAAGTTCGGGCTGAAGCCGGTCTGCGCCGGTCCTTACAAGTTCGTCGAGCGCGTGCAGCAGGATCGCATCGTGTTCGAAAAATTCGCGGATTACTGGAACAAGGAAAACGTCTTCATCGACAAGGTCGTGCTCCTTCCCATCGTCGATGCCACGGTGCGACTCGCCAACCTGAAATCCGGCGGACTCGACTTGATCGAGCGCGTGCTGGCAACCGACATCAAGACGGTGCAGGCCGATCCGAAACTCAAGCTGGCGACCGCACCCGATCTCGGATATCTCGGCCTCACCATCAATATCAACAACGACAAGAATAAAGGTCCGCTTAGCCAGTCCGAAAAGGTGCGTCAGGCGCTCGATCTTTCGATCGACCGTGATGCCCTCAATCAAGTGGTTTTCAACGGCGAATTCACGCCAGGCAATCAGTGGATCAGCCCCGTGCATCCCTATTATCAGAAGGCGTTTCCGGTCCGCGGGCGCGATATCGCCAAGGCCAAGGCCCTGTTGAAGGAATCCGGCGCGCCGCTTCCGGTCAGTATCGATTACATGGTGCCGAAGGGAGCCGAGAACGAAGCCGTGGCCCAGGTGATCCAGTCCATGGCAGCGGAAGCCGGTTTCGATCTAAAAATTCGCATTATCGAGTTTGCGACGTCCTTCAAGCAGGCCCAGGCCGGGGAATTTCAGGTGTTCCAGATCAACTGGAGCGGCCGGATCGATCCCGATGGGAATTCCTACATCTTTCTCCACACCAAGGCGCCGCAGAACGACGGCGGCTATTCCAATGCGGAAGCCGACAAGCTCATGGAAGATGCGCGCCTGGTCACCGACCCGGCGCAGCGCAAGGCTCTGTACGAGAAGATGACGAAGATCGTGCTCAACGACGAGCCGCTGATCTATCTCTATCACCGCAAGCTGCTGATCGCCCACACGACGAAACTCGAAGGCTACAAGCAGATGCCGGACGGCCTGGTGCGCGTGATCGGGCTGAAGCTGAAGTGAACACCCAACGACGCCGTCATCCTGAGGTGCTCGCCGTTCTTCACGGCGAGCCTCGAAGGATGCGGACAGGGGCGCAGGCGGCCCATCCTTCGAGACGCCGCGCAAGAGCGCGGCTCCTCAGGATGACGGGTGGAGGTTGCCGCGGAGAGACTCTTACACAAACACCGCGTTCGTTACGGCCATGCTGAGCTTCCTCGCCAGACGTCTTGTGCAACTGATCCCGACGCTGTTCTTCGTGTCGATCTTGATCTTTTCGCTGCAGCAATTGCTGCCCGGCGATCCGGCGCTGGTGATGGCCGGCGAAGAGCGCGATCCCGATGTCATCGCACAAATCCGTCAGCAGTATCGGCTCGATCAGCCAATTCCGGTTCAATATGTCTACTGGGTCAAGGGCGTATTGTCCGGCGACTTCGGCGAGTCGCTGCGGATCAAGGTGCCGGTACGAGAGTTGATCGTGCAGAAACTGCCGGTGACGATTCAGCTCGCCTCGATGGCGATCGTGATCGCGTTCCTGATCGGAATTCCGGCAGGGATCGTGTCGGCGGTGAAGAAAGGCACGGCCTGGGACTACGCCGCAAACCTGTTCGCGCTGTGGGGCATCTCGACGCCGAATTTCTGGCTCGGGATCATGCTGATCTTCCTGTTCTCGATCGAACTCGGCTGGCTGCCGGCGTCGGGATACGTCCCGCTCTCCGAGAACTGGCGCGCCAGTCTTGCTTCCACCATCATGCCTGCCTTCGTGCTCGGCAACGCCATCGCCGCGATCCTGATGCGGCATACCCGCAGCGCGATGCTGCAGGTGCTGGAAAGCGATTATGTCCGCACCGCCCGCGCCAAGGGCCTCTCCGAGCGCTCCGTCATCCTCAAGCACGCCATGCGCAACGCACTGACCCCGATCATCACGCTCGGCGCGCTTGAGCTCGGCACGCTGCTGTCGGGCGCGGTACTGACCGAGCAGATATTTTCGATTCCCGGCTTCGGCAAGCTGATCGTGGATGCCGTGTTCAACCGCGATTATGCCGTGGTGCAAGGCGTCGTGCTGGTGACGGCTACCACCTACATCCTGCTCAACCTGATCGCCGACATCGCCTACATCCTCGTCAATCCCAGGCTGAGAGCCTAACGCATGACCGACACGGCGCTCCACGCCATTCCGGTCACGCGGACGGACGAACTGGAAAGCCCGGCGCGGCGCGCACTGCGCCGGCTGTTCCGGCGCAAGGGTGCAGTGGCCGGCATCGTTGTCATCGTGACATTTATCGTGCTCGCGCTGTTCGCACCATGGTTCGTGCCCTATGACCCCATCGCGACGAGCTGGACGCTGGTGCGCAAGCCGCCCTCGGGCTTGCATTGGTTCGGCACCGACGACCTCGGCCGCGATATTTTCGGCCGCGTCATCTATGGCGCCCGGGCGTCGCTGATGGCCGGCGCAATCTCGGTCGGAATCGCGCTCGGCATCGGCGTGCCGTTCGGATTGCTGTCGGGCTATCGCGGCGGTTTTGTCGACGCGCTGATCAGCCGGATCACCGATGCCATGCTGGCCTGCCCGTTCCTGATTCTCGCCATCGCGCTGGCGGCGTTTTTAGGGCCCAGCCTCGGCAACGCCATGATCGCCATCGGCGTCACCACGACGCCGATCTTCGTGCGGCTGACCCGCGGCCAGGTGATGAGCGTCAAGGTCGAGGACTATGTCGAGGCGGCGCGCGCCATGGGCAATCCGCCCTGGCGCATCGCGCTGTTCCACATTTTGCCGAACATCATGCCGGCTTTGTTGGTACAAGCAACGCTCTCGATCGCGGCGGCGATCATCGCCGAGGCCGCGCTGTCGTTCCTTGGGCTCGGGCAGCAGCCGCCCGCGCCATCTTGGGGCAGCATGCTCAACGCCGCGCAGCGTTTCCTCACCAACGCGCCATGGATGGCGATCTGGCCGGGGCTGGCGATTTTCCTCGTGGTGCTTTCGTTCAATCTGGTCGGCGACGGCCTGCGCGACGCACTCGATCCGCGAGAGCGGTGATGCCTCTTCACCTCTCCCGCAGGGAGAGGTCGGCTTGCGAAGTAATCCGGGTGAGGGATTACGGACTAACGAGGGGCCGGTACCCCTCACCCGTCTCGCATCTGACGATGCGCGACGACCTCTCCCTGCGGGAGAGGTGAAGGGGCGCCGCTGCGGATCATGCAAAACGAGGACGTTAAATCACCGTTTCCCTCGCGACGCGGCGGCAGTCCATCTCGAACTCGAGATCGACCACCGGCGGGCGGGCAAAATGCCAGGTCAGCCCGGAGCGTACAGCGCCACGGCGAACCAGTTCATCGGCCACGACGGGATGGAAATCGTGCACGGTATAGGCCTGCACCGCGGTGGTGTCCTTCCAGCCAAAACCAAATTCGCCGAGCCGCTCTTCCATCGAACCGACGGTGAACCGCACCTTCTCTTTCATGGCGTCCGGACTGAGATCCTTGTAGCGCACGATGCGTTCGGGATAGGTCCCGCTGCCGCCGCGCAACTCGGCGCCGCCGGCGATGACGAAGCTCGGCATCGTGCTCTCACTCGGGCGCGTGAAGGAGAACGCGTAAAATGACGGTTCGGATGGCGGATCGATCTGGGGACAGACGTTGCTGCGCGCCACCGGATTGATGGTGCCGTCGAACAGCCCCCACTCCGCGAGCGTTTTGACATAGTGCTGATTGAAGGTCCGAAACCCGTCCTCGGTGAAGGCGGCCGGCGAGCGCAATTCGCAGGCGCAGAACGACGTCAGCGGTCGTCCGGCGGCGCGGATGTAATTCGCGGCTTGCGCAAAGCCCTCGGCCAGCGGCAGCAATTGATCGAAACGAACGCGTTCCACCTCGAAACCGGAATCCGCCGCGGCGCCGCTGGAATACTGGAATACGGCGGGGATGGAGCGATAGTTGCCGGCCGGAAAATCGCGAGTCATGTGTTGGATCCTTGATGTTGCCGCCGTTGGGCGATGCCGCAGTTCGCTGGTGAACGAATACGATCTCGATCATGCCGCCGATATGCTCATTGAGCAACGCGCTCGATACTTCCGGCGGTAGTTTCCACCAGCGAAGCCGGCTGGCGATCCGCGGCAAGAAGTAGCGGACAGCGAACCATGACGCGCTCGGCTTCGCCCTGACGGCGGCGCGCATAACCCGAATGCCGCCACGGTTCACCGCAGTGCGAATGTTTCTCATCTCGTCACGGGAGGAGACGATGATGGTCGACTTCTTATCTTCGGCCTGGTGCGACTTCTGCAGTATTGGCGGGCCTCGCAGGCGATGTCGCGATCAGAAAACGTTCGGAGAGCGCTTCTCGCAACTCAAACGAGTCCAACTCATGCTGTTCAACCTCTGCGCAACTAAAACGAGTCCTATCGACACCACTCAACCTAAACTCTATTTGTTTTTTTCTTGGTTAAATACCGCGCATGGTGTGCTCGTGCTTGCCTCGCGGCTGATCCCGGACTCTCACCGTGGAGCGCCTGTGTCTGACAGCCCAGAAATAATAAATCTCAGAACTGAGGACCTCGACCAGGTCGAGGCGACAGGAAAGTTGGGGCCGGCCAAGTACAGGAAACGGCCGGACATGACGTGGCGCGATCATCTGGTGATGCTCCTGATGTCCGGCGCGGAGATAGAGCACGCGCTGATGGTGCAATATCTTTATGCCGCCTATTCCATCGACGGAGACCAGGTTTCCGAAGAGCGTCGGGCGATGGTCGAAAGCTGGCGCACGAGTATTCTTTCGGTCGCCAGGGAGGAGATGGGACATCTCCTGACGGTTCAGAACATGCTTGTTTTATTGGGAGCGCCAATCAATCTCGGCCGCGAGATGCTGCCGTGGGACCACGAATTCTATCCGTTTCCGTTCTCGCTCGAACCGCTGTCGCTCGAGTCGCTGCAGTGCTTCATCTATGCCGAGATGCCGAGGTTCGAAAGCCTGGGAACGGAAGCCCCTGGCAAGCAGCGCGAAAAATATGCGCCGTCCGCCATCTCTCTGGAGCGACAGTGCGGCATCATAGATGAAATCAAGCACGAACTGGCCAAACGTCATGACAAGGAGCGCGTCGATACCGACATGCATCGCGTCGGTGAACTCTATGACCAGATCATAGCCCTCATCTCAAACGCCGAACTGATCCCGGAGTCCGCGTTCAACGAGGCGAGCTACGATATGCAAGGCTCCTGGGACGACTGGGGGCGAGGCTACAAAGCGCCTCCAAGGCTTGTCGACCCGGAAGGCAATCTTGATCCCAGGAGCGATCCTGGCGCCGGCGAGTCCCCACCTTCCAACTGGAATGCGCTGGCAAGCCGCGATGCCCATGTGCAGATCGAGCGCGCGGCGACTCGCGAGCAGGCCGTCAAGGCCTTGCGGGCGCTGGCCGCCCAAGGGGAAGCGCAGCATCTGCGAGAGGACGAGACCGGGGAGCCATCCCACTTTGAACGCTTCATCCATATCTACGAAGAATTCAAAGACCTTAAAGCTCGCGACCCGTCCTGGAAAGCAACCCACGAGGTTCCGCGGAATCCTACCACCCAGAGCGACTTCGCCGAACTCCACCCGCACGACACCACTCTCATCCACGTCGACGCGGCAACAGCCCACTATTTCGCGCAACTGTTCAATCAACGCTACCGGATGCTGCTCACCTATCTGGCGCATTCGTTCCGGCTTGCGCGTACGCAGCCGATGCATCGACCGAGTTTGCGTGCAATGGTCATGCATCGCGCCTTCGGCGAAATGTACAATATCAAGACTCTCGCCGGTCTGTTGGTGCGATTGCCTCTTCACGACGATGGCGGCAGCGCGCGCGCCGGTCCCCCGTTTGAAATGCCCTATTCCCTGGATCTGCCGCAGGGGGACCGTGATATCTGGCTTCGATACGACGACCTGCTTGCGTCCTCGCAACAAACATGCAGCGAAGTGTTCCTTTGCGCGAAAGAAAATCCCGCAGTGCGTGAGGAGATCGCGCGCATCGGAGGGGATGTCTACTTGCGCACCCTGATGAATCTCGACAGCCAGACCCGGCTTTGGATTGGTAAAGTCGTCGCTGGCATGAACGAAAGGGCAGACCATTGACGATCAAGCAATTGCGAATTCTGCCACCGTTTGCGATCGGACGGCTGGGGTCGGCTTCCGAGCCGATGGACAATTACTCGCTCGACCTTGATATCGATCCCGGTACGGAAACCCCGCTGGGTTATCGCCAGATCAAGGCTCAGCCGACTCTCATCGTCGACGAAAATTCCGGCGAGATCGAGAGCGAGAGCACGCCGGCCACCCTGGAATTCAAGCGGGCCGGAAAAATCCGGCCGGTTGCGCCGTTCCTGGAAGTATATGCGGTCACTGACACCGATGAATTGGTGCCGCTGACGGTCGACCTGCTGCGGGCGAACGGTCTGACTCTCAAAAACATCTCATGGCAGGTCACGGTTTCCAATCGCAAAGTAGTCCGGCGAACCCAAGACCATGACGACCTCGTCCATGCGCAGACCAGACAATTCTCCGATCACCAAAGCCACACGCTGAAGGGCAAATGCAAGAACTTCATTTCGCCGGATGCCTTCGTCGATTTTGGCTCGGTACGTTTCATCCGGCCCAACGATCGTTTCCCGGAAATTCGTTTGCGCTTCACGCCGGCGGCCGGCCTGATCTACGGACCGGATCAAACCAGCGAAGGCCTCGCGGCAAAGGATGGGGATCCCGACGCCGCCGAACAGTATCAGGTCCCGAAGGCCCGCGCGCTCTATAATCGCGAGAAGAGCTGGTACGGATTGAGTGCCGCCAGGAACCAGACGCTGCCACCTTCGCTGTTTGCGATCGAGCCGCCTGCACCTTCCTGGCTCTACGACAACAGAGCGATCAGCCGCGGCTATCTCGACGACGCTTGCGACGGCTTTGTCGAAGTCCAGCTCACGCTGCCGGACCGAAAAACACTTGCCGCCACGGCGAGGATTTGCGCTGCGCCGCCGGCGATGGCACCCGACGCGCTGTTCGTGCGCACTCTGGTGGACGATCTCGAGCAGGTCATCGACGGTCCCGAGGTCGCGCCGGCCGAGGCGGCGGAGGTCACGCTTGCGAGGGCGCAGGACATCGTCCGGCGTGCTTACGAGACGGTCCGCTTCATGAATGTGGCTGTCATGAACGGCAACGATTTCAAAGGTCGATCCGCGCTTTCGCTTGACTCGATGGCCCAGGAGGAAGCGGCCGACACCCAGCGGCCGATTCGTCCGATCATGCCGTCGGGCACGGTAGATACTTTCGCGATCATGACCCTGCACCAGCAAGCTTACGGGGCCTTGCGGGGCGGCGCCGCGCCCTGGTTCTTGCGAATGCTGCGCAGTCCCGATGAGGTCGCTGATTTCACCGACCGTGGCCGGCGGAAAATGCCGGCACTCATGTGCGGAGCCGACAACAATTACCTGGCCCTCACCTGGCGCCAGATCGACACCATCAGGAAAGCGGCGTCGGCGCCCCCGGTTGCCACGTCGGTTGCGGCGCCCGCTGCGAAGAACGTGCTCACACCGAGGAATTTGTCCGCGCAGATATCCTACGAGGCCAAGGGCAATCCGATCAGTTCCCGCCCGGTCACCTCGGTCGCCAATTGCTGTCCTGGACTTGAGGTGGACTTCCGCGCCGTGTGGCGCCGGATGTTCCGCGGAATCGAACTACGCGAGTACGACAATCTCGTCGTGAATGTGGACGACGACTGCGACATGGTCGTCGATCGCCTCGACGATTCCAAGCTGAAGCCCAGCCACCTCAAGGGACATCGCCTGCTGCGCGTGGTGCTGCCCGCGGCCGATGGCGGCAAGGAGGTTCCGCTTCTCATGATGACGCCGATCTGGGGACCCGCCTCCTCGGACATGGAAGGGAAAATCAACCTGACTACCAGTTTCAATCCAGACGGGCTGGCACCCGTCGAATGGTCGAACGCCTTGGCGCGCGTGCTGCCCCGCAAAGGTACCCGCGTTCGTTGCGATTTCAGCGCCAAGGCCTCGGAGCGCCAGCAGCGCCTGGACGAGCATCCGAAGAATTACGTCAGTTTCAATTGCGAGGTGCGGCCCTTCTTTCAAGACGACACCGCAGTCATTTCGAACGAACTGGCCGCAGCCGGCGAACTCACCCAGGGGCTGTGCTCGCCCTGGCAAAACGATTTTCGCGAATGCTCCTGCTATTATTGGGCGTCCGCGCGCCCCGACTATGTCAACGTCGAGCTGACGGCGACCGGGCTCAGCGCCGGCGACAACTGGATGCAGAAGCAGCGCTCGGGTTCCTATGTCGCCGACGACTACGCCGACACCCGCTTGATGATGTACGACGACTTGTTCCGCGACTGGGAAACCTTGTTGAAGTTTCAAGTCGGAGGACGGGATTACCCCGACCCGCCCTCGGATGCGGAGACGGGGAAGAAAACATGACCGCCACCGCTCGCCACTACATGAGCGTATCGTCTCCGCGAACACCGCATACGCACTTGATCGAGAACTCCCGCGGCGGGCATCTCTTTGTCGCCGACGGAAGCCGGCTGTTCGAAGCCGATGCGAGCTTGTTTGCGGCCTACAATGCTGCGACCGAAGGCGGAACCGAGGCGATGGAGGAACTGCTCCGGCAAGCCGGCCTTGTCGGCCGCCCCTTCATCGACGACTCGCCGCTTTCCTCACCGCCGCTCCGCGCGCTTTCGCTTGCGATTGCTCAGAAATGCAACCTCGGCTGCACCTATTGCTACGCCCAGCAGGGCGAATTCGGCGGAGTGGCGAAAAATATGGAGCTGGCGGATGCGCTTCGCGCCGTGGATTTGTTGGTGGGAACCGCCGAGCCGGGGGCCCGCCTGAACCTGGCGTTTCTCGGCGGAGAGCCGCTGGTCAATCGCAAAGTGCTGCGGGCCGCGACGCTGCGGGCCGTGGAACTGGCCGGGGACCGCGGCGCGAAGATCAGTTTCTCGATCACCACCAATGGCACGCTGCTGAGCGAAGACGACGGGCTCTTCTTTGAGGAGCATGGCTTCGCCGTCACGATCAGCCTCGACGGTCCGCGGGAAACTCATGACGCGTTGCGCCCCTTCAAGAGCGGCCGCGGCAGTTTTGACGCAATCATGAAACGCGTCGAACCGCTCCTCAAGATGCAGCAACGGATGCAGGTCACCGCGCGCGTCACGGTCACGCCACGAAATCTTTCGTTGCGCCGGACCCTCGACACCTTCATCGCCGCCGGCTTCCACAGCGTCGGCTTTTCGCCAATGCTCAGTGCGCCCACCGGCGAAGGCGAAATGCAGTCCGAGGACCTCGAGCTTATGCTGGGCGAAATGATCAACTGCGGGCGTGAGTTCGAGCGCGCTTCGCGCAGCGGCCGACGTTATCCCTTCGCCAACATGGTCAACGCGATGCGCGAGATCCATCGCGGCACCCACCGCCCATATCCCTGCGGCGCCGGCGCCGGTTACCTCGGCGTATCAGCCGACGGTGAACTGGCGGCTTGCCATCGCTTCGTCGGCGACCAGGAGGGCGCCATGGGTTCGCTGGACGACGGCATCGATCTTTCCCGCCAAGCGGATTGGCTGAACGCGCGGCATGTTCACCGCCAGGAGCCCTGCCAGTCCTGCTGGGCGCGATACCTTTGCGGTGGCGGCTGTCATCACGAAGTCATTCGCCGCGGCCGGCCGGCTTGCGATTACATCCGGGGCTGGCTGCATTATTGCCTTGAGGCCTATCTCAGGCTGTCGTCCGAGCCGGGAAGCGCAGGCCTCAGCCTGCCGGGAATAGCTCATGGCTGATGTCTGTGTCATCGGCGCGGGACCGGCGGGCAGCACCTTCGCTGCGCGGATGGCCCAACTCGGACATCACGTCCAGTTGATCGAGCGGCAGCGCTTTCCTCGCAGGCGTCTGGGCGAATCCTTAAGTCCGGGCGTCATGACACTGCTCAGGGCGGCGGACATGCACGAGACCGTGGAGGCGGCGGGCTTCCCCGAAATCAAGGGCGTTTGGGTCAAATGGCCGGATGGACCGAAGCTCCGCGAAGACACCGGTGCAAAAGGTCTGCTCGTCGACCGCGGCGAATTCGATCTGCGCCTGCTGGATCGTGCTCGGGCCTTGGGAGTGGAGGTTCATCAACCCGCGATCGTGGGTCAGCAAATCCGGGATGGCGCGCGATGGCGTCTGACCATCGATGCCGACGGCACTTCGCAGCATCTCGACGCGGATTTTGTCGCGGATGCAAGCGGGCGGCGCAACGCGTCGGGTCGCCAAATCAAAGCGGGCCCTTCCACTGTGGCGGTGTATGGCTATTGGCGCGGTAAAAGCTTGCCGACAATGCCGCGTATCGAAGCCGGTCAGGACTGCTGGTATTGGGGCGTTCCGCTACCTGATGAAACCTACAACACTCAGGTGTTCGTGGATCCCCGCTGGTTCAGGCACTTGGCCGGCTCCACGATGGCAGAGCGCTTTCTAGGGCTAATCGATCGTTCCGGCCTGATGGAAGGTTGCCGCGACGTTGAGCTAATCGAGCCGCCACGCGCCATCGACGCGACGCCCTATCTGGGTAGCGACTGCGTCGCGCCAACCAGAATTCAGCTCGGCGACGCGGCCATGGCGATCGATCCAATCTCCTCAAGCGGAGTTCAGAAGGCGATCCAGAGCGCGCTCTCCGGCGCCATCGTCGCCAACACGCTGCTGCGCCGGCCCGAGTCGACGGACGCCGCTGTGCGTTTTTATCGCGCGCAACTGACCGACGCATCGGAACGGCACTGCCGCTGGGCGGCCTGGCATTATCGCGATGTCGCTGCCGGGTGCGACCATCGCTTCTGGCGGCAACGCTCGGCTTCGCTCGCGACGATGAATCCGCCACCGCTTCCGGCTATCGACGCCCGCGCCTTTGCGACCACGCCCATGGGGCTTTCACGTGAGCTAAAATTTGTCCACACACCGTGTCTGCAAGGGGATTTTGTCAGCCTCGCCGCGGCCTTGCATCATCCGCGCCTGACAAGCCCGTTGGTGTTCCTTGGCGGCCGCAAGCTGGCGCCGCTGCTGCAAATCCTGCCGCCAGGCAAGACACCGTTGCAGATCGCCCAATCCTGGTCGAACCACATGCCGCTCGAATCCGGAATGGAGATCGCGGGCTGGCTCATTGATCGCGGCATTTTGGTTGAACAGCCCGACCAAAGCGGGGCGCTGTCATGATGGCTCCATCTCTTGCGGACTGGCTCAAGTCCCACGATCTGGAACGATTTGTCCAGATCTTCGCAGAGCACGAAATCGATCTCACGACGCTTGGACTACTGGCCGAAAGCGACCTCAAGGAAATTGGTCTGCCGTTCGGACCGCGCAAGCGAATACTCCATTTGCTGGCCGAGGAAAACCTGCTCGACAAGGCGGCCCGCGCGGCCCCCGCCCCCCACCATTGGCTCGGCGGGTTCGCAACTGCGCGCCGGCAAGGCGATCAAGAACTGGCGCACCAGGCCATCGAGGCCGAAGCGCGTCGCAGGGGTCATCCGTTTGGCCTCGCGTCCGCATTGGCGATCGGCGTCAAATCATTTGACTCGCTCGACCGAGGTTTTGAGCGACTGGTGGAGGCCGGTCATCGCCTTTGGACCTGGTACTTAAGAATTTGCGAGATGAGGGGAAAGCTTTGATCCAGAGAGCAAGCTCTTGCGCGCCGGCGCCCATCCGCGACTGCTCAGGGAAGGCGACCAAGGGTTCGAAGCAGGCCATCCAACTTTCTGCCGCGCTCCTGGCGCGGACCTTCCGCGGCAATCCCTGACCGTTCGAACAAACGTAGTCCCACCAACCAAGGAGTATGACGATGTCTACCAGAATATCCGACACAGACGAAGCGACGATCAGGGCGCTGGATGCAGAATGGAGCAAAGCGGCGCACGCAAAGGACGTCGATCGCGTCATCTCCTTCTACGCGAAGGACGGTTCGGTCGTGTGGCCCGAGAATCAAGCCGCCAGAGGACACGCCGCCATCCGCGCCCGCTGGGAAGCGGCCTATGAAACTACGCCCGATCTCTGGCTGGAGTTCAAGCCATCGCACATTGAAGTCGCCAGCGGACGCGACATGGCATCCGACTTCGGGGAGGTTTATTTCGCTCCGCATGTCAAGCCTGACGACACGCAGAACGTCGGAAAGTATCTGGTGGTTTGGAAGCGCGAACAGGACACTTGGAAAGTACTTTACGATTGTTACAACATGAACGGAACTTTCAATCCCGTGAAATAGCAAAACAGCCTCGTATTGCTCCAGCAAGTCGGTCGCCGTATCGGTTCTTGCATAAAGCACGATGAATTCAGGTTGAAGCGCGCGTCACCTCTCCCCGCAGGGGAGAGGTGAACCTGAACGTCACGGCGGTTCGACATAAAGCCATCATGTTCTAGAAACTGGATTCGTCATGCGCGCGTGCGGCTCGGAACGCAAGTGACGTTCGGGTTTTAAGCTTGCGCGCTTGCTGGAGCAGCTGATTTGACCTTGTTACTCCAGTTGCATGCGGATGCCCTTGGCGCCATTGAGCAGCCGCCGCAGGTGAAAGCCGGCCAGCGCATCGTCGGCGTGCGATCCGACCAGCGCGGCAAAGGCCGGCATCGCCGCGGCGTCGCCCGCCTCCAGCTTCGCGAAGGCCTCGGAATATTGCGCCGTCGCCGGCCCTTTGAATGCTTCCGCCGACAGTGGCTCATAGGCGCGCAGCGGCTCGCTGCGTCCGCGCAGCATCAGCTCGCCGACCGGGCGTCCCTGAAACGCTTGCGTGCCATCGGCGACCGCCGCGCTGACGCAGATCCGCGTGCCGAGAAACTTGTTGGCCGCCTCGAGCCGCGCCGCGATGTTGACGGTGTCGCCATAGGCCGTGTAGTCGAAGAAGCGGCTGCCGCCGAAATTTCCGACCAGTGCCGGACCGGCATGGACGCCGATGCGGGTCGCGCCGAAATTCACCCCTTGCGATTTCCAGCGCTCGCGAAACTCCTGCGCCCAGGCGTCGAGATCATGCGCGCAGGCGATAGCGCGCGCCGCATAGTCCGGCTGATCGCCGGGCGCGTTGAACAGAATCTGGATAGCGTCGCCGATGATCTTTGCCACGGTGCCCTCTTGGGCGAATACGATGTCGATCATGCCGCCCATATATTCATTGAGCAGCGCACTCAGCACGTCCGGAGCGGTGGTCTCCACCAGCGAGGTAAAACCCGTGATGTCGGTGAAGATGGTCGCGACGTCGCGGCGATGCACTTCCATGCCGTTGCTTTCACCATCGGACGCCAGCCGGCTGGCGATCTGGGGCGAGAAATAGCGCGACAGCGAGGCGTGGGCACGCTCGGCCTCGGCCTGGCGGCGGCGCGCGTCGCGCATCATCTCGACGTGACGGATGGTCTTGTCGATGGTCAGCTCGAGATCGCCGAAGTCGATCGGCTTGGTCAAAAAATCGAACGCGCCGCGGTTCATCGCGGTGCGGATATTGCTCATGTCGCCATAGGCGGAGACGATGATGGTCGACTTCTTGTCGTCGGCCTCCTGCAATTTCTGCAGCAGCGACAGGCCGTCCATGCGCGGCATGTTGATGTCGGACACCACCATGTCGACCTGCGGATGGGTCTCGATCGACTGCAGCGCCTCGATACCGTCACGGGCGAACACGAACGCTACCGTGCCGTCGCGGATCTGCTTGCGAAACTTCTGCAGCACCAGAGCCTCGAGATCGGGCTCGTCATCGACGACGAGGATGGTCGGGGTCATGCGGCCTGCCCGACGCGTGCATCGATTTCGTGGCGCAGCAGCGCAAAATCGATCGGCTTGGTCAGCAGGCCCACCGCGCCGCGCTCGATCGCGTTGCGCCGGGTTTCCGCATCGCCATAGGCGGTGATCATGATCACCGGCACGTCGGGCCGCTCCTTGCGCACTTTCGGCAGCATTTCAAGACCGCTCATGCCGGGCATGTTGATATCGGACAGGATCAGGATCAGCGACGGATCGGCGACATTTTTCGCGCGTTCCAGCGCCGCCGGCGCCGACGGGGCGAATTCCATGGTGAAGCGGCCGGACCGCAGATCACGCCGGAATTGCTGGCGAAACAGCGCCTCGACATCGGGCTCGTCATCGACCACAAGTATGTAAACGCTCAATTTATGCCTCCAGCCTGAATTTGTGCGGTTCGCGGCAGCGTAATAATGAATTCGGTAAATGCGCCGGGCTCGGTATCGACGTCGATCTTGCCGCCATGTTGTTTCACCACGATGTCGTGGCTCATCGACAGGCCAAGTCCGGTTCCCTCGCCGGCCGGTTTTGTCGTGAAAAACGGATTGAACATCTTCTCTTTTACCTCGAGCGGAATGCCGGCGCCGTTGTCGCGGATGCGGATTTCGACCTTGTTGCCGAGGCTTTTCGTTGTCGCGCTCAACGTCGGCTCAAAACCATCCGCGGCGGTCTCCTTGCGCTTGGTCGCCGCGTAAAAGCCGTTTGAAATGAGATTGAGAAAAACCCGCGTGATTTCCTGCGGATACAGATCGATCATCCCGGCCTCGGGATCGAGATCGCGCTGCAGCGTGATATTGAAGCCCGACCGCTCGGCGCGCGCTCCGTGATAGGCGAGATTGAGGCTCTCCTCGACGATGGCGTTGATGTCGGCGGGCCGGTGCTCGCCGGCGCCCTCGCGCGAATGCAGCAGCATGTTCTTGACAATCGAATCGGCGCGCTTGCCGTGCTGCACCACCTTTTCGAGATTGCCTTTCAGCATGTGCGTCAGCTCATCGATCTCCTCGCGCGTCTTGCCGTCAAGCGCGGCGGGCTTGAGCACGTCGTTCAGTTCGTCGACCAATTCCGCCGACAATGCCGAGAAATTGTTGACGAAATTCAGCGGGTTCTTGATTTCGTGGGCGATGCCGGCGGTGAGCTGACCGAGCGAAGCGAGCTTTTCGGTCTGGATCAAGCGATCCTGCGCGGTGCGGAGTTCGTCGAGCGATTGGGACAATTCCCGCGTCCGTTCTTGAACCTCCTTGAACAGCCCCACATTCGAGATAGCAATCACAGCCTGGTCGGCAAAGCTGGTCACGAGTTCCACCTGCTTGTCGGTGAAAGGCTTGACCTCGGTGCGCGCCAGGAAGACGACGCCGATCACGTTTTGGTCGCGCAGCAAGGGAACTCCCAGCATCGTGCGAGCCCTGGAGTGCCGCTGCCGGCGCAGGTCCGTGAAGCGGGGGTCGGCAAGCGCGTCAGGTAAATGGACCGTTTGCTTTTCGGCCGCAACGATACCGACCGCCGAGCCATCTCCCGCGGTCACTGGATTGTCCCGCATCCAGTCAATGAGTTCCTGGCTTGCGTTGCTGTGTGCGGCGATCCGATACACGCCGTCATCCTCGCGCTGCAGCATCAGCGCATATTCCGACTGGCAGAGCCGCCTCGTCGTCTCGACGATGGTATCCATGACCGGCTGCAGATTGTTGGGCGAGCGGCTGATGACGTTCAAAACGTCGCCGGTCGCGGTTTGATATTCCAGCGCTTCGGTCAGCTCGCTGGTCTTGGCCTGCACCTCGTCGAACAGCCGCACATTGCCGATGGCGATCACCGCCTGATCGGCGAAGGTCTGAAGCAAAGTGATCTGCTTATCGCTGAAAGGATGTACTTCGGTGCGTCGAAGCACGATCGCACCTATGCTTTCATTCTCGCGCAGCAACGGTACGCTCAAGATGCTGCGAACGTCTTGGGGACCGGTGCGGCGCGATAGTTCCTTGCTGTCAGGAAATTCGTCACCCTCGGCGGAGAATGCGTCGTGAAGATGCACCGGCTTTCGATCCACGAACGCCCGCCCGGCGGCCCAGTTGCGGTTGATCGGCCATTTGTCCTGCCTTATCGGTATCGGGCCGTGGTGCTCGCTGAAGCGCAGATCGTCGCCATCCTTTAGAAGCACCGCGGCATCGATGGCCTCGCAAATCTCGCAAGCACTCTCCACAATGGCCTTCAAGACGGGCGCAACATCGGTCGGAGAGGATGCAATCACCCGCAGGATATTACCGCTTCCGGTCTGATAGACCAGCGACTCGGAAAGTTCGCCGGTCTTGGCCTGAACCTCATCGAACAGCCGCGCATTCTCGATGGCGATCACGGCCTGGTCGGCGAAGGTCTGGACCAGCGCCAGTTGCTTGGGCGAAAGCCTAAAACCCGCCTCCGGGTGGGTCAGGATGATGGTGCCGATGCCGACCCCGTCGCGCAACAGCGGCACGAAGGTGATGGAACGAAACTCGCCGGCGCTTTGCGCCCGGCGCGTGCTTTCAGGCGTGCCCGGCGCCGTTGCGTCGGGGATTTCGATGATGCGCCGCTCATCGATGGCGCGCGCCGATGGGCTGTTCACCGAATCGAACGGCATCGGATAAAGCGGTTTGACGCGCTGGATCGCTTCCACCGGCCGACCGAGCGAGGCCGTAGCCTGCCAGTGCAGCAGTCCGTCCTGGATGGTGATGATCGTAGTTTCGCACGGCGCGAACAGCCGAGCCGCACTGCTGGCAATCGCATCGAACACCGGCCCCACATCGGTGGTGGAACGGCTGATGACGTTGAGCACGTCGGCCGTGGCGGTCTGGTATTCGAGCGATTCCTGCAGCTCGCGCGTGCGCGCCTGGACCTCGTCGAACAGCCGCACGTTTTCGATGGCGATCACCGCCTGGTCGGCGAAGGTTTGCACGAGTTCGATCTGCCGCTGCGTGAACGGCACCGGCTCGTTGCGCCCCAGACCAAAGGCGCCGATCGGCTCTCCGCCGCGCATCAGGGGCACCCCCAGCATCGATCGTGCACCTGCTATCCGCGCCGCATCTTTTTGCTTGTACTCCGGGTCGCTCCAGGCATCGGCAATCTGAACCGCGCACTTTTCAAGCGCCACGCGTCCGATCAGCGTGCCGCGATCAACCGTGATCGCGGTTCGTTGCTCGTGCTCGCGATAGGCTGGAATGACATCCGTGGTACTTGCGGCATAGCGATAGATATCGCCTTCGCGGCGGTAAATTATGCAGTGGGGAGCGCCGCACAATGTCTTTGCCGACTCGGCGAGGGTCGTGAGTACCGAGTCCAGGTCGAACGCCGAACGGCTGATGGCCTTGAGCACGTCGGCGGTCGCAGTCTGCTGCTGCAGCGATTCGCTTAAGTCGTCGGTACGCTGGCGCAGCTCCTTGAGCAGCCGCGTATTCTCGATGGCGATGACCGCCTGACTGGCAAAGCTGGTGACCAACTCGATTTGCCTGTCGCTGAAGGGACGGACTTCCTGCCGATAAATGACGATCGTGCCAACCAGCTCGGTATCTTTCAGCATCGGCACGGCAAGAAGAGTTCGGGCCCGCAAACTCTCGACCGTGACCATACGCAGCGGATCGCGGTCAACATAGGCGTCTCCTGCCATCACGTCGGTGACGTGGACGACCTGCTTTCCCGCAATGACCCTTCCAAGAGCGGTGTTCGGCCCGGGGATCAGAGGCCCGCTTTTGAACATCTCGGCGAAGGCGGCTGGCGAATTATGCAGTTCCGCCGGCAATAATCCCGTGCCGTCGAACAGCAGCAGATTGCCGAACTGCGCTTCGCAAATCCGCAAGGCGTTGTTCAGCATCGACTTGAACACCGGTTGCAGGTCGCCCGGAGAGCTGCTGATGACTTGCAGCACGTCCGAGGTCGCCGTCTGCTGCTCCAGCGATTCGCTCAGTTCGCGTGTTCGCGCCTCGACCTTTTTCTCCAGGCCGGAATAGGAATCCTGCAACCTGGCGCCCATGTCGTTGAACTGGTGGGCAAGCCCTTCGAATTCGTCGCCGGTCCTGATCGCGATACGCTGGGTGAAATCGCCGCTGCCGATGCGCGCCGCGCCGGCGCGCAGGGCCTGGATCGGCACGATCATGCGCCGCGCCAGAAATATCCCGGCCAGCACGGCCAGGATCGACGCGCCCAGCAGCACGATGGCCAGCCGCTGCAGCGCTTGATACAGCGACGCATAGGCCTCTTCGACTGGAAGCTCGACGAACATGGTCCAGCCCAGCGGCGCAATCGGCGCGGACGCCGTCAGCACATGCTGGCCCTGGATATTCAGCGTGCCCTGCAACGCCTCGACATCGGCATTCGCGTTTCCCGCCCGCGCCGCCTGCACCTGCAGCAGCTTCGACATGTCGGTGTTGCGCAGCACCAGGCTTATATCCGGATGCGCGATCAGGCGTCCCTCTGCGCCTACGACATAGGCCTGACCGTGCTCGCCGACCTTGATCTGCGACACCACATCCCTAATCAGCTTGAGATTGACCTCGGCGATGGTGACGCCGGCATCTTTGCGGTTGCCGGCGAGCGACAGCGTCATGTACGGCTCGGACTCGCGATGGAAATAGACCGGTCCATAGTAAACCTTATTGGTGACAGCTTCGGTGAACTTCGGATCCTTCGAAAGGTCGAGCCCGCTCTCCACAACATTTATGGCGATGCGCGACACCCTCAAGCGCTCCTTGCCCGTGGAATCGATCTGCGCCAGTTCGGTGATGGCCGGCACCTGCTTCAACAACCGCAGTGCGTCGAACCGGCGATCCTCGATCGATTTGGCGGACCACGGCAACTGGGTGGTCCAGCCAAGCTGGCTTTCGATCTCCTTGATGAACTGACCGATCTTCGCCGCCCCGGCCTCGGCCTGCTCATGCTGAATACGGATCAACGCGGCCTTGTGCTCGCGATAATAGAAGAAAACCTCGAAAATCCCATTGGACAGCAGGGCCACCGCCACCACCGCGACGAACAGCGCGACATATTTGGTGAACAGACGGTTGCGGATTTTCGTGCCCGAAGCTCCGGCCGCGTGCGCCGCGCCCGCGTCGGGCGAGGCGGCCAGCGCCGGGCTTTCGGACGTGTCCGGGTGCAGGGAAATGCTCATCCGGTTCAATTTAGCAAGGAAGGACGGCAATGTCTCTTGCGGCAGTGCGGGATGATCATTCGATGATCTCGTCGGCGGTCGCGAGCAGCGTCGGCGAGACTTTGAGTCCAAGTGCCTTGGCTGTCTTGAGATTGACGATCAATTCGAGCTTGGTCGGCTGCTCCACGGGTAAATCGCCGGGCTTCGCACCCTTGAAAATCTTGTCCATCAGCGAAGCAGACCGGAAATAAAGGTCCGGATAATTTGGACCATAGCTGAGCAGTCCTCCGGCATCGACGAATTCCCGCGCGGGATAGGCCGTCGGGATCCGGTACTGGCTCGCCATTTCGACGATCATGGTCGCATTGGCCTGCGTAAGCCCGTCGATGCCAACAGAAACCGCATCCATCTTGCGGTCATGGGCGGCCTCCATCGCGCGCTTGATGTCGCCTTCGCGGCGAACGTCGAACAGCTCTACCGAAAGAGCCAGCGCAGCGGCGACCGCTTTGACCTGCTCCCATTGCTGAGCAGCGACAGGGTTGCCCATGTTTTGCAAGAAGCCGACCTTGGAGATCGAAGCAAACGTCTGCTTGAGCAGTTCGATCCGCTTGCCGGACAGCTCGGTAACGAAAGCACTGAGGCCGGTGACGTTACCGCCGGGGCGCGCGAGCGTCTCGATCGCGCCCATGCCCAAGGGCTCGCCGATCGCGCACATGACGATGGGAATTGTCGCAGTCGCAGCCCTTGCCGCCTTGGCCGCCGGCGTGCCTCGGGTCGCGATCAAGTCGACGTTCAACTGAACAAGTTCGGCAGCGAGGTCCGGGAATCGTTCGCCATGTCCGTCGGCCGAACGATATTCGATCCGAAGGTTCTTTCCCACGACATAGCCGCGCTCGCTGAGGCCGAGCCGTAACGCACCGAAGTTCGCCGCGTTCGATGACGCCGGCAGCGTTTCCAAAATGCCGATCCGGTAGACCCTGTTGGTCTGCGCAACGGCGGCAAGCGGCAATCCGACAGCCGCGCTGCCAACCGCAAGGACGAACTCCCGCCGCCTCATGCCCGCCATACCGCCCTTTTGACGCTTCAACCGAGCGCCGCTAGGGCCAGAATATCATGACGCCATACGAAAGAAACAGCGGGCATGACTGCAAGACCGCCGTTCCGGAGCATCCGTTCACGTCGGCTTCAGCGCCTTTGCACCGAGATCGAAGTCCGCAATTTCCTTGGTCCGTTGCGATTCCGCACCGGCCCTGTGGTCGGTGGCGAGCGCCACATAGACGGCGGGCAGCACGAACAGGGTGAACAGGGTGCCGATGGTCATTCCGGACACCACGACCAGCCCGATCGAGAACCGGCTGGCCGCGCCGGCGCCGGTGGCCGTCAGCAATGGAAACAGGCCTGTCACCATCGCCGCCGTCGTCATCAGGATCGGGCGCAAGCGTACCCGGGCCGCCATCTCGATCGCCGAGCGCTTGTCGAGCCCCTCGTTGAGCTGCAGTTCATTGGCGAACTCCACCATCAGGATGCCGTGCTTGCTGATCAGGCCGATCAGCGTCAGCAGGCCTACCTGGGTGTAGATGTTGATCGTCGCCACGCCGAAGAACAGCGGGATCAGCGCGCCCGAAATAGCCATCGGCACGCTGATCATGATCACCAGCGGATCGCGCAGGCTTTCGAACTGCGCCGCCAGCACAAGGAAGATGATGATCAGGGCGAAGCCGAAGGTGATCGCGAGCTGGTTGCCTTCCTGCACGTATTGCCGGGAGTCCGCGAGATAGTCGTGGCTGTAACCGGACGGCAGTTTCTTTGCCGCCTCTTCGAGGAAGTCCACCGCCTGACCGACGGTTACGCCAGGCATCGGCACCGCCTGGAAGGTGGCGGAGTTCAACTGGTTGTAATGCGTCAGCGCATTGGGATCGGTCGCGGTCTCGACCGACACCAGCGTCGACAGCGGCACCTGCTGGCCGGACAGCGTCGGCACGTAGTAATTCGCCAGCGACTCCGGCGACAGCCGCAAGCCCCGCGGCACCTGCGGAATCACCTGGTAGGAACGGCCTTCGAGATTGAAGCGGTTGGTATAGTTGCCGCCGAGCAGCGTGGCGAGGGTACTGCCGATCTGCGCCATGGTGATGCCGAGATCGTTGGCCTTGGAGCGGTCGATCTTCACCCGCACTACCGGCTGGTTGAAGTCGAGATCGCTGTCGGCGACGATGAATAGACCGCTCTTGCGCGCGGCGTCCTTCAGCTTGACCATCTCCTCATAGACCGCCCGGAAACCGTTGGTGGAGTTGATCACCATTTGGATCGGCAACCCCCCCGGCCCGCCGGGCAATGGCGGCAGGTTGAAGGCGAAGGCGTTGACGCCCTCGATCTTGCTGAGCTCGGCCTGCACCAGGGGCTTTAGCTTGATCGAGGAACGCGGGCGCTCGTCCCACGGCTTCAGCAGCATGCCGGCGATGCCGTTGCTTGGCCCCGCGGTTCCGTTGATCACGAAACGCAAATCGGTTTCCGGGAAAGCGGCGAACGCCTTGTCCATCTTGGAGCTGTAGAAATCGGTGTAATCGATATTGGCGTATTTCGGCGCCTTGACCACGGCGAAGACGATGCCCTGATCCTCCTCGGGAGCGAGCTCCTTGGACGTGTTCATATAAAGGAACGCCACCAGCCCGAGGATGGTCAGCGCGAACATTCCGGTGATGGGGCGGTAATCGAGCGAACGGTCGAGCTGCCGTCCGTACCAGCGGGTGGTGGCGCCAAAAACGCGGTCGACCTTTTTCGCGAACCAGCCGCCTTGATCGTTTTTCAGCAGCACCGAGCACATCATCGGTGACAAGGTCAGCGCGATCACGCCGGACACGATGACGGAGCCCGCCAGCGTAAAGGCGAATTCGCGGAACAGCGCGCCGGTCAGGCCGCCGAGGAATCCGATTGGCGCATAGACCGCCGCCAGCGTGATGGTCATCGAAATCACCGGACCGACGATCTCGCGGGCGCCCTGCAGCGCCGCCTGCACCGGTGGTTTGCCCTCCTCCAGGTGCCGATGGATGTTCTCCACCACCACGATGGCATCGTCGACCACAAGGCCGATCGCCAGCACCATCGCCAACAGGGTGAGCAAATTGATGCTGAACCCCATCACCAGCATCAGGCTGCAGACGCCGATCAGCGACAGTGGAATGGTGACGACCGGGATGATCACTGAGCGGAACGAGGCGAGGAACAGGAAGATGACGATGACCACGATGACGACCGCCTCGATCAAGGTCATTTGCACTTCGTCGATCGATGAGCGAATGAATTTGGTCGAGTCGTAGGCGACCTTCATATGCAGCGAAGGCGGCAGGTTGCGTTCCAGTTCCGGAAACAGCGCGCGGACGCCGGTGACGATATTGAGCGGGTTGCCCTGCGGCGTCGCCTGCACGCCGATGAAGATCGCGCGTTCGCCGCTGAAGGCCACGCTGGCGTCGGTGCTCTGGGCCGACAGCTCCACAGTCGCGATGTCCTGCAGCCGGACGAAGCCGCCGTCCTTGGCCTTGATCGTCATACGCTTGAACTGCTCGACGTTCTGCAGATCGGTGTTGGCGGTGACGTTGGAAACGATGAAATAGCCTTTGGTCTGGCCCGCCGCGGCCTGGAAGTTATTCGCCCGGATCGCTGCGGCGACATCGTCGGGCGACACGCCGCGGCCCGCCATCCGCATCGGATCAAGCCACACCCGCATCGCAAAGGTCTGGCCGCCGAGAATATCCGCGGATGCAACGCCGTTCACGGTCGACAGGATCGGCTGCACCACGCGGGTGAGATAATCCGAGATCGCCGAGCCCGAAAGCTCGTCGCTGGAGAAGCCGATATACATCACCGCCGTGGTCTGGCCGGTCGATTTCAGGATGACAGGGTCGTTGGCTTCCTTCGGGATCAGGTATTTGACCGAGTTGACCTTCGCCAGCACCTCGGTCAGCGCCTGGTTCGGATCGACGTTGAGCTTGATGTAGACCGAGATCAGGCTCTGGCCCTGGGTCGAGGACGACGTCATGTAATCGACGCCTTCCGCCGAGGCCACCGCCTGCTCGATCGGCGTGGTGATAAAGCCCTGCATCAGGTCCGGCGAGGCGCCGGGATACACGGTCGTCACGGTGATCACCGTGTTCGACAGCTTTGGATATTGCCGGATCGGCAGACTGGTCGCGGCCTTGAAGCCGATCAGCAGGATCAGCAGGCTGACGACCACCGCCAGCACCGGGCGCTTGATGAAGATATCGGTAAAAGCCATCACGGGCGCTCCGGTCTCAGTTCAGCGGCGGTCTTGCCGGCACCGGCGGCGGCGGATCGGGGGAGATCGCGACCGCCGAACCGGATTGCAGCTTGAGCTGCCCGACCGCAACCACGCGATCGCCGGCCTTCAGGCCGCTGGCAATCACGACGCGCCCCTCGACCCGGTCGCCGGTACGCACGAAGGTGCGCTCGACGGTCAGGCTGGTCTTGCCGTCATCGGTCTTGGTCTCTTTGATCAGGTAAACCGAATCGCCATACAGCGTGTAATCGACCGCCGTTTCGGGAACGGTAATGACCGCGGGCTTGTCCGGCAGCACCACCGTCGTGGTGGCGAACATGCCGGGCTTCAGGACGCGATCAGGATTGTCTATCGTGGCCTGGATGCGGATATTGCGCGTGTCGGTATTGATCTGCGGCTCGATGGTGGTGATCTTGCCTTCGAACTTGCGGCCTGGATAGGCATCGACCACGACGCGCACGGTCTGCCCGACCTTCAGCGTCGCGCTTTCCTTTTCCGTCGTGGTGAAATTCGCATAGACCGCGGACAGATCCGTCAAGGTCACGATCTGCGTGCCCGCAGTCAGGAACTGGCCGACCTCGACGTGGCGCACGCCGAGTTCGCCGTCGAACGGCGCACGGACCAGCTTCTGCGAAATGATCGCCTCGGTCTTGGCGATGCCGGCATTGGCCTGGTCGAACGCGGCCTGCGTGGAATCGACGGTGGCCTGCGGTCCGAACTGACGCGACGCCAGCTGCTTGGCGCGGTCGAGCGACAACTGCGCCACCGTGGCCTGGGCCTTGAAGCTCGCAAGGTCAGCCCGTTCCGGGGCATCGAACAGCTGAACGAGGGGGCTTCCGGCTTTGACGTGGGAGCCGGCCGTGAACATGATGTCGGTGATGCGCCCGCTCACATCCGAGGTGACATTGACCTGATGCACGGCGGCAAGATCGCCGACCGCCGTGAGCAGGTTGGGAATGACTTCGGATTTTGCTTCCGCGACGGTCACGGTGGCCGGCGGCGGCTTGTTGGTGGCGAAGAACTGCGTGATCATCTTGGTGCGAAACGCGTTGAAGCCGACGAACCCGCCCACCAGCAGCGCCAGCAGCACGCCGACGATGATAAACCACTTCACAGTACGCACCGGGCGGTGCCGCGGTTTTTCCTCGACCGCCGAGCGGGCCGACGCGTGGCTGTTTTCCATCGCAATCGTCATGTCATGCACTTTCCGCAATTACCGGCAGCCCGAAATCTGTCGACAATTCGCGATCCAGATGCGAGGCGATGGCCGGTTCGTTTAATCCAATTCCGCGCAGGATAAATTCACACGCCTGCCGTTCGAGGCCGGTTGCTTCGGCGTAGGTGAGGCAGGGAACGGCCGGAAGCTGTGTCAGCGCCATCATCAGCACGGTATGATGCGCGAACCAGAACAGGTTCAGCGGTTCGCGCCCCACCGGCGAAGCGTCCCCCGCAGCTATCGCCTGCTCCAGCGAAGCGGTGAAGGCCGGTCCGATCAGGTCGCCGATCTTGTCATACAACAGACGCGCGAACTCTCCGTCATCCAGATGGCTGTTAGTCATCAGCCGCAAACGTTGTGCCTCTTCCTGGTCGGGCGCGCGCGACACCTGCAGGAAATGCCCGACCATGCCACGTACCAATACGACCAGCGTTTCCGTCGATGGCGCCAGTCCGAGCAGCTTGTTCAGGGACGGGTCGGCTTCGCACTCTTCTGCGAGGATTTCCGCGTAGAGCGCCGACTTGGTCGGGAAGTGCTTGAACAGCAAACCCTCCGAAATTGAGGCAGCGGCGGCTACGCTCTTGGTCGTGGTGCCGGCAAAGCCGTTGCGGGCAAAGCAACGCTTGGCCGCGCTCAGGATCAGTTCCCGGCGCAAATCGCTGGTCATGCGCAGTGTGCTCATCGTCGTGAGTAAGCACTCACTTGAGCAAATGTCAAGGTAATTGCTGCGATGCAGCGACAACGTGTCCCGGACGCGGTGCGGCATTCTTATGCCGCTCCGCAGAGCCGGGACCGTACCAAGCACCGGCGTTCGTTACGGCCCCGGCTCTGCAGCGCACCACGCCGTGAAGAACGGCGCGCTGCGCTGCGTCCGGGGCACGTCAGATCGGCCGGTAGCCCAGCGCCCCGCGGATTCGGTTCACAATGAACGCGCCGTCGCGGCTGGAGAGCACGCGTTCCAGGTTGGCGGGATCGATCTTGACCGAGGCGAAACGAGGCCCGCTGGAGATGTCCTGCATCTGCGCCGCAAAGGTCTCGATCTCGGCCATGATCGCCAGCGTGCGGCTGTCGGCGATACCGCAGCAGCGGGCGATGCCGACGAGGTCGACGGTCGCGGCGGTATGGCTGGCTTGGCCGCCGGTCTCGCCATAGACCTCGTTATCGAGCACGACGATGGTGAGATTCCCAGGCTTCTGCAGTCCGACGGTGGCCAGGCTCCCCATGCCCATCAGCATCTCGCCGTCGCCGGTGATCACCACCACCGGCAGCGTCGGCTGCGCCAGCGCAATGCCGAGCCCGATCATCACCGCACCACCCATGGCGCCCCAGAGATAAAAGTTGCGGTCGTGATCGCCGGCAGCCGCAATATCGTAGGTCGAGGCGCCGAGGCCGCCGACCGCGATGGCGTCCTTGCGGCCTGCGAGCAGGCTTGCGACGACGGCGCGGCGTTCGAGGAGATTGGTGTTGCTCATTTGATAAAAACCTTGGCCCCGATCAGGCGTTGCGACAGCAGGACGGCCGTCGGCGTGCAGGCATTGTAGGCCTGCCCCGCGCCGGCTTCGACCACGTCGCGCACTTCATCCGGCGAGGAGGCCCTGAGCACCTTGATGCCCGACAATTCGAACACGCCCGCCGTGCTCGACCCCATCGGCACCTGCCAGGGATTGAACTCGCCCCATTCGCCGCGCATCGTCACCAGCGTCAGGAACGGAAAGCGGAAAATCTGCGTCAGCGACAGCATGTTGACGCAGTTGCCGACGCCGCTCGACTGCATCAGCAATACGCCGCGCTGGCCACCCGCCCAGGCGCCCGCCAAGAGCGCCACGCCCTCCTCCTCGGTGGTCAGCGGCACCGCGCGCATCGAGGGCGCGCCGAGCACGCGCTCGATCAATTGCGAATGCCCGGCGTCCGGCACGTAGGGCACCTGACGGACGTCGAAGCGATGCAGTATCCCGAAGATGTCCTCGGGCCAGGATTGGGCGTTTTCGGCAGGCGCATCGGCGCGGGCGTGCATTTTCATTTCCAGTGGGATCGTTGTATTGCGGAGCGGGACTGTAGCCGGGCTAGCGGCTTGCGAAACAGCGAAAACGGCATATCGGTCCGACCGAAAGAGTATGGCAGCATGGACGCAAACGCGCGAGATCTGGCGGAGAATTTCGACATCGAAAAACTGACCCCGGAGTTTTACGCCAACCCCTACCCGACCTATCGTGCACTGCGGGAGCATGCGCCGGTCAAGCGGTTGCCGAACGGCAGTTATTTCCTGACCCGTTACGACGACCTGGTCGGCATCTACAAAAGCACAAAACTCTTCTCCTCCGACAAGAGACGCGAGTTCGCGCCGAAATACGGCGGCTCGCTGCTGTACGAGCATCACACCACCAGCCTCGTGTTCAACGATCCGCCGGCGCATACAAGGGTGCGGCGGCTGATCATGGGCGCGCTGTCGCCGCGCGCCATCGCCGAGATGGAGCCCGACCTGATCGCGCTGGTGGACCGGCTGCTCGATAGGCTGGCCGCGAAAGGCGATGTCGAACTGATCGAGGATTTTGCCTCGGCAATTCCGATTCAGGTGATCGGCAACCTGCTCGACGTGCCCATGGACGAGCGCGAGCCGCTGCGCGACTGGTCGCTGGCGATCCTAGGCGCGCTGGAGCCGGTGATCGGTCCGGACGTGTTTGCGCGCGGTAACAATGCCGTGCGGGATTTCCTGGCCTATCTCGAAACGCTGGTCGAACGGCGGCGGGCAAAACCCGGCAATCCCGAACGCGACGTGCTGACAAAGCTCATCCAGGGCGAGGACAATGGCGAGCGGCTGACCGCGAAGGAATTGCTGCATAACTGCATCTTTTTGCTCAACGCCGGCCATGAGACGACCACCAATCTGATCGGCAACGGGCTGGTGGCCTTGTCTGGAAACCCCGTCGAGAAGGAGCGGCTGATCGACAATCCCGCGCTAATCAAAACCGCGATCGAGGAGTTTCTTCGCTACGAGAGCTCCAACCAGCTCGGCAACCGCGTCACCACGGAAGCGGTCGAGATCGGCAGCGTGCAGATGCCGGCCGGCACCTTCGTCACCTTGTGCATCGGCGCGGCCAACCGCGATCCTGCGCAGTTCACCGATCCGGAAAATCTCGACATCGGCCGTACCCCGAACCGTCACCTTGCGTTTGCCACCGGCCCGCACCAATGCGCCGGCATGGCGCTGGCGCGCCTCGAAGGCGCGATCGCGATCTCGCGGTTTCTGGCGCGGTTTCCCGGATATGAGCTGAACGGCGCGCCGGTGCGCGGCGGCCGCGTGCGGTTTCGCGGATTTTTGAGCGTGCCGTGCAGGATTAATGGATGACCTCATGGTGAGGAGCGCGCTCTTGCGCGCGTCTCGAACCATCAGCGCTCGCGGCCATCCTTCGAGACGCGGCCAAGTGGCCGCTCCTCAGGATGAGGTCACTTCAAATCACCGTCCGATGCCGCTCGATGCAGGTTCGCAGCACCTCATCCATCGGCCTGCTCCACCAGTCATTGGAGAAAATCTCGATCTCGGAATAGCCGGCAAAACCCTGCGCTTCCACCGCGCGGCGTACCGACGGAATATCGATCACGCCATCGCCCATCATGCCGCGGTCGTTGAGGATGTCTTTGGTCGGCACCACCCAGTCGCAGACGTGGAACGCCAGCAGGCGATCCTTGCCGGCGCGCGCGATCTGCGGCATTAGTTCAGGATCCCACCAGATGTGATAGACGTCGAGCGCGACGCCGAGGGCGCCCGAGCGCGCGGGGTCCAGCCGGTCGCAGATGTCCAGTGCCTGTTTTGTCGTGTTCACGCAGGCGCGGTCGGCGGCGTAGGCCGGATGCAGCGGCTCGATGGCCAGCGGCATGCCGGCCTGCTTCGCATAGTCCAGCATCTCGGTGATGGCATCGTCGACCTGGGTTCGTGCCTGCGCGATGTCCTTCGACGGCGCGCTCCCGGGCCGTGAATAGTGCGGTAGCCCGCCGGCCACCAGCACGATGCACGGCGCGCCCAGCGCTTTTGCTTCGTCGACCGCGCGGCGGTTGTCGTCGCGGACTTCGCCCCGATGCGCGTCGTCCGAGGTGAACATGCCGCCGCGGCAATAGCCGGACAGTTCGAGTCCGGCGTCGCGGACCAGCCGCACCGCGCGATCCAGCCCGATGGCGGCGACCTGGTCGCGCCACGGATCGATGGCGCGGATGCCGTGCCGCGCACAGGCGTCGACGATCGTGGCAAGGTCGCCCTGCTTACGGACCGTCGCCGTGTTCAGCGACAGCCAGCGATGATCGGCGGAAAAATCCCGCATCAGGCCTCGACGCCGCGGGTTGCCAGCACCGTCGTCATGCGACGCGTCGCCAGTTCCGGATTTGCCAGCAACCCGGCCTTGTCGGCCAATCGAAAAAGCTCGGCGAGGTGCAGCGTCGAGCGCGCGCTCTCCTGCCCGCCGACCATCGTAAAATGATCCTGATGGCCGTTCAGATATGCCATGAACACGATGCCGGTCTTGTAGAACCGGGTCGGTGCCTTGAAGACGTGGCGCGACAGCGGCACCGTCGGCCCGAGCACGTCGTGAAAGCCCTGCTCGTCGCCGGCCGCAAGCCGCGACAGCGCGTAGGATGCCGCCGGGGCGATGGCGTCGAAAATGCCCAGCAGCGCGTGCGAAAAGCCTTGGCTATCGCCGGCGATCAGTTCGGCGTAATTGAAATCGTCACCGGTATACATTTTTACATTCTTGTCGAGCCGGCGGCGCATGTCGATCTCGCGCTGCTTGTCGAGCAGCGAGACTTTTACCCCGTCAACCTTGGCGGCGTTGGCATTGACGATGCCGACCGCGATATCCATCGCGGTGCCGAGGTCTTGCGTGCCCCAATAATTGGCCAGCGCCGGATCGAACATGTCGCCAAGCCAGTGGATGATCACAGGCTCGCGCACCTGCGACAGCACGCGGTCATAGACCTTGGCGTAGTCGTCCGCGCTGCGGCCGATCCTCGCCAGCGCCCGCGAGGCCATCAGGATGATGCGGCCGCCGGCTTTTTCCACGGCCGCGATCTGCTCTTCGTAGGCGCGGATCACGTCGTCGATACCTTTCGCGTCTTCCGGCGCGAGGTGGTCGGTGCCGGCGCCTGAAAACACCAGCGCGTTGCCGCGCCTCTTCGCGGCGGCCACCGAGCGCCGGATCAATTCCAGCGAGGTCGGCCAGTCCAGTCCCATGCCGCGCTGCGCGGTGTCCATCGCCTCTGCCACGCCGAGGCCGAGGTCCCAGATGTGCTCGCGGAATGCGATGGTGCGTTCCCAGTCGATGGCGGCACTGAGCCACGGATCGACATCGGCAAGGGGATCGGCCACCACATGCGCGGCCGAGAACGCCACGCGGTTCAACGTGCCCTCGAGTTTTGAAGGAAATGTCCGCGACGCCGCCAGGCGATAGGTCTCGATCGAACGATCGGCCTTCGGCAGCTTCAGCGACAGCGACGACATCGGCAAAACCGGCTTGTTCATGGTCCCGTCCTCACACCTTGATCGGAGACACGTCGATCCAGCGACGTTCTTTCCAGCTTTGCAGCGCGCATTCCGCCAGTTGCACGCCCTTGGCGCCTTCGAGCAGCGTATATTTGTACGGCGCATCCTCGCAGACGTGGCGGATGAACATTTCCCACTGTTCCTTGAACCCGTTGTCGTAGGTTGCGTTCTCCGGAACCTTCTGCCAATCGGCATAAAAGTCGTGGGTGCGCTTCTCGTCCGGATTCCACACCGGCCGCGGCGTCGCCTGCCGCGCCTGGATCACGCAATCGCTGAGGCCGGCGACCGCGGAGCCGTGGGTGCCGTCGACCTGGAAGGTCACGAGATCGTCGCGATACACGCGCGTCGCCCAGGACATATTGATATGCGCGATCACGCCGCCCTTCAGTTTGAAAGTGGCATAGGCGGAATCATCGGCGGTCGCCTTGTACTTCTTGTCCCTCTCGTCCCAGCGCTCGGGAATGTCGATGGTGCCGAGGCAGGAGATGCTCTCCACCTCGCCGAACAGATTGTCCAGCACGTAGCGCCAGTGGCAGACCATGTCGAGAATGATGCCGCCGCCGTCCTCCTGGCGATAATTCCACGACGGACGCTGCGCCTGCTGCCAGTCGCCTTCGAATACCCAGTAGCCGAATTCGCCGCGCACCGAGAGCATGCGGCCGAAGAAACCGGAATCGCGCAGGAACGCCAGCTTCTTCAACCCCGGCAGGAACAGCTTGTCCTGCACCGTGCCGTGCTTGACGCCTTTTTCATTGGCGAGTTTTAGGACGTCGATTGCTTCCTGCAGATTGGTCGCGATCGGCTTCTCGCAGTAAACATTCTTGCCGGCATTGATGGCCTTGGTCAGCAATGATGGACGCGCCTGCGTGGTCGCGGCGTCGAAAAAGATCGTGTCCTCCGAATTGGTCAGCGCCTCGTCGAGATCGATGGTCCAGCGCTGCACGTTGAACTGCTTTGCGAGGCGTTCGACCTTGTCGGCGTCACGGCCGACCAGGATGGGATCGGGCATCACGCGGTCGCCGTTCGACAGCTTGACGCCGCCCTGGTCGCGGATCGCGATGATGGAGCGGACTAGATGCTGGTTCAGCCCCATGCGGCCGGTAAC
This sequence comes from Bradyrhizobium sp., assembly GCF_036009065.1. Classification (GTDB taxonomy): domain Bacteria; phylum Pseudomonadota; class Alphaproteobacteria; order Rhizobiales; family Xanthobacteraceae; genus Bradyrhizobium. Next base: position 33,304 of record NZ_DASYMN010000351.1, read on the forward strand.
GCCGTTCATGATCACGCCGAGGCGCTGCGTCGTCATATCGTCTGCTCCTGAAGTGTTGTTGTTGTTGGGTTCTGCAGCGGCTTTAGTGCCGCCCAGTCCAGATGCGCGCCGGATGCAAAGCCGGACGAAGTCAGCGATCCCGTCAGAAGATCGCCGTCGTGGATCGACAGCCGGATGGTGTTGCCGTCGCGGATATAGAGATCGGGATGCGCCGACAGGAACGCCTCTGCCTCGTGGGCCGGCGTGTTGGCAAAACCATCGACATAGTGGTGGCCGTTGCGCTCGGCATGGGTGACGCCGATCAGCGCGCCGAGCGCAAGGTCCTGCTGCACGGCAAGCCCGGCCTGACAGGTCAGGTCTTCGCCGCTGATGAAATATCTCTCGCCGCCTGCGTTCCATTTTTTCGCGCGAGTGGCGTTGACGATCGATTTGTAGATGCCCTTGCAGGATTTCGAGGAGATGCCGCGATAGCCGAGCGCTTTCGCGCCCGGGAACGCATCGTAGCTGTCGTCGGCCTCGTCGATGATGAAATCGCGGCTCGACAATTTGCCGAGCTGCGACTGCCGGGTGATATCGCGCGGCATCGGCTGTTCGATGTAGAGCAGTTTTGCCGCAATGGGCTTCAGCGCGCCGTCGCGGTCGAGGCGATCTACCAGCGTACCAAGCGCGGCAAGGTCGGCGTATTGCTCGTTGGCGTCCAGCGTCACCTGGTGGTTGTAGGGCAGCCTGGCGAGCTCTTTGCCGATCCGGATCAGCCGTGCGGCGTCCAGTTCCGGATTGCCGTTGAGCTTCAACTTGAAATAGCGCGCGCCGGAATTCTGCTCGGGGTCCGCGACGCCGCCCTCGCCTTCTATCCTGTCGTCGAGACCGACGGTGTGCCGGACCGCGACGCGGTCCAGCCGCCGACGTCCGGCCAGAAATGTTGCGATCTCATCATTGCCCAGGTCAGGCGTGAGGCTCGCGTCGATCCCTGCAACATTCGCCGCCATGCCGTCGAAGAAATTCTTGCCCAATGCGCGCAGCAATGCGTCCAGCACCGCCTTGTCGATTTCCGCGGGGCCGTACCCCGCCGCGAGCGGCGGGATGTCTTGCTTCGAACAGGCCGCGACCTGCGCGCCGATCCGCGCGGCGTGCAGGCCGAACGCGGTCTCGAAACCATTGCGCGTGAGATACAAATCGCGCGCGATCATGAGCGAGCGCCGCAATTCGGCGGCCGTTTCTTCGGATGACAGATGCGGCCGCTTGTCGAACCATTTAGGCGCCAACAATTCCGCGGTTGCGCCGACCGACCTTCCCTTGCCTTCGATATCGATTTCGACGCGAACGAAAATCTGCGTCGAGGCATTGATCGTCACCGCGCCGAACCGGAACGGCCGCACGAACGGGACCGGACGCTCGAAAAACGCAAGTTCGCGCACGACAAGTTTCGGCGCCATCATCATCGGCCTCAATCCAGCG
>NZ_DASYMN010000352.1:0-10008 GCF_036009065.1 Bradyrhizobium sp.
ATCACCTCTCCCCGCTTGCGGGGAGAGGTCCGGGTGAGGGGGACTCTCCGCGAGTCCGCGCGCGTGGAGAGTCCCCCTCACCCGAAGCCTTCGCTGCGCTCCGGCTTCGACCTCTCCCCGCAAGCGGGGAGAGGTGTGGGCTTAGCTTCCCGAACCGCTCGCATTATTGCGCGCAACGATATCGGCGCCCGGCTGCACCGCGGGGCGGGTTTGCGCGGGCGCGATGCGCGCGCGCTGACGCTCGTCGTCATAAAGTGCCGGCTTATATTTCGCGCGTGTCACCGCCACGGTCGCGCCGCGCCACGCCGCGAGCATGATCAAGGCGGATCGTTCGCTCAGGCGGTCGTAGAGGCGCGACAGCCGGTAGACGTTGTTGACGGACGTGCCGAATTCGGGATTGAGAAACAGCAGCACGCGCTGAAACACGGCGCTCGGCATCCCCAGCGCCTTGGTGGCGCAGGCCAGTGGTTCGCCGCCGGGGTCGTTGACCACCTGCGCCGCGATCCGCGCCGGCAGGATCAGCGCCTCGCCGAGCTCGAGCGTAAAATTTTCGATGTCGGCGGCGAACGCCGCCATCTCCAGCGTCTCGATGGCGCGCACCGCGCGCGGCGCGGGAATTCGCGCGGCAGGTTTCAGCGGCGCCTCGCCAAGATTGTGCAGGATCAGCGCGCGCTCCGAGGCAGCGGCCGCGAAAAACATGCCACTGATTTCGGCGGCGTCCTGTGGCTGCATCGACAGCGCGGTCATCCGCAATTGGGCCTCGGTCGGAGGCCTCACCGCCGGGGGGGCGGGCGGCGGTTCGGGAATGCCGCGGGCGAGCGGAACGCGCTGATCGGGGCTCGGCGGCTGCAGCCCCAGTTTATTCATGATCGGCACCGGCGTGTTGGGATAGACCGAAAGCCGCGCCCGCACCACCGCGCGGGTGGCATCGTCGACCTGGTCGATCAGCCGTGAAGTCAGCTCGACGAATTGCAGCTCTTCGTCGCCGGTATGCGCAACGGTTTGAACATAGAGGTCGGTCAGTACCCGTAGCAGCGTGGGGCGGATATCGACGCCCTCGCGGCGCGAGAGCGTCATCAACCCGTCAAAGCCCGGAAATAATGGAGGTATGGTCATGTCAGGGTACGCGACTGAGGTGTCCTTCGCGCGATCTTAAGGGGGCCGCTTTAACATCGCGTTAAGGAAAACAACTCGTGAATGCCGCCCTCTGTTGGTAGGCAATCGCATCGCTGCAACACATCACGTTGCGATTGATCGCGCCGCGCCGAATTAACACGCCATTAACCATGCCCTGATCTTAATGAGGCCTGCCGCCGCCACATCGAGGCGATGCGGCAAGGAGAGAGTGACATGGGCGCCATCATTGAATTCCCGGCGGATGCGGCTTCGCGGCGGCTGGGCTCAAGCACGGGTGCTGCCCAGCGCGAAGGCATGGGGACCATCCTGATCCTTCCCGTCGTCCGGATCGAGCGCGACGCCGATGGCGGCCGCGGGCCGGAAGAGGGGACGGCGCCGGGCCGCCGCCGCCGCCGCCGGGCACGTTCCTGACACCGGACATTCTTCATGCCGGAGATGTCGACACAGATCCGGACAAGGCTTCGGCTTGCTCCCGCAATTCTGGTTGCGATACCGCTTGTCGCGGCGGCGATGCTCGGCGGCTGCGCCGGCGGCGATTTCGGCCGCACCCGCGAGAATGCCCGTAACGACGACATGCATCGCTGGGTCGGCATCGAAGCCACGGCAAGTGTCGGCCTCCGCGCCTCGCAATACCAGCTCACCGACAAGGAACGGTTGCTGCGCGATCTTGCCTATCCGCTGATCGAGCCGCCGCATTCGCGCCCGGCCTGGAAGACCGTGTTCGGCGACTACCAGCCGCTGCCGGCGCCATGGCGGCAGGCGCCATTGTTCGATCGCACCGCCTATGGCCGCCTGCTGATCGATGAGCCGCACCGTTCGCAGACCTCGCGCTACAACCAGTTGATCGAGGACGTGCGCAACGACATCACCCGTTTCGATCCGTTTTTCGGCGCTGCGGTCCAGGTCCTCGATCTCGACAAGAAGCGCAACGCCAGCCTCGATCTGGTTTCGGAATTGTCGCCGCGCGAACGCGCCGATGCGATCGCGCGCATGCAGGAGAATACGCTGATCGTGCAGTGGGTGCAGCAATGCCTGGAGCAGCGGATTTCATCCTACCGCTGGGCGCTGGAACGGCTGGTGATCCAGGCCCCCGACAACATGGCGGCCGATGCCGACCGCCTGATCGGCGAACTCGCGGCGCGAACCGCGAATCCGCCGGTGGTATCGGCGCCGGTCACAGGGCGCGCCTTGAGCACGCGCGGGTAACACCCTCTCCGTCATCCTGAGGAGCCGCGCTCTTGCGCGGCGTCTCGAAGGATGGAAGCACGCGCCCGTGGCCCATCCTTCGAGACGCGCCGAAGACGGCGCTCCTCAGGATGACGGTAGTGGTAGGATCACCGCTTCGCCTGCGGCCGCTCGGCCTGTTTCACCGGCGGCTCGGTCTGCACCTTGCAGCTTGAGGCCGCGAGGGTGGCCTGCGCCTGCGGCATCAGGCCGGGCTCCGGCGCCAGCGCCTTGAGCACGATCAGGCCGGTTGCGGTCGGGGAATCGATGATCAGGCGGTCGGCCGCGGTGACGTCCTCGTCTTCCGGCAATTCGGCGTGCTGGGCTTCCGTCATCAGGTCGAGCTCGATCACCCGGCGTCCGGCGGAGCGGTCGTTGATGGCGTAATAAGCTACGTCATTACGCGTATAGAACGACACCGACGTGTAGGCCTGGCTGACGGGGACCGCGAGCTTGATCGGCCCGGTCGAGAGGTCGTAGCGGCAGATCGCAATCGCGAATGCGGGATCCATGAACGGCATCGGCGCGCCGTTCGGGCCGGCCAGCGGCAGCGCAGTCACGGCGTTCAGCTTGGTCAGCGGCGTCAGCCGTGAATAGGCGTCCTGCGTGGCGATGCGGGGCAGTGCCAGCACGCTGACGAGATGCACGACGCCGCCGAGCAGCACGCCTCCGATGATCGCGAACAGCAGGCGGATCATGGGCACCCCACCGTCGCAATGCTCGGCATCGGCGCGTCGCGCTGCGTCCGCGTCGCGACCCCGACCGGGGTATCGTAGAGCCGCAGCATCAGCGCATAGCGCTCGATGCCGCCGGTGGGCAGCCAGTTTCCGGAACGCGACCTTGATGCTACCCGCACTTCGAATGCGCCGTCGGAGCTGCGGATGATCTCCTGGCTGGTAAAGCCGTAACGCTGCAGCGAGTTGGCGACGAGATGTCCTTTCGAATCATACAGCGTCAAGGTCCAGAACCGCGCCGCAGGTGTGACACCGCTCACTACCACGTCGCAGCGCCCATCCAGCGGTTTTTTGCGGTCGTCTGATGTTGCCGAGAACGCCACGCCGTCGCCGGTGCCGACCGGCAACTCGCCGCTGCGCGCGATCGACGCGCGCGAGTACGGATCAACCTCTGCGGTGCCGGTGCGCGGCCGTGCAGTCCATGCGCCGATGGTCAGCGTGCCGAGATCGGTGCCGCGGGTCGCGGTCATCCATGTCGCACCGAGGCCGACGGCCGTGGCGATGACCAGCGCCAGCAAGGTGAAGAGCAGCAGCCGCACGGTCAGTTCTTGCTGTATTCAGGTTGAAGCGGCTCCTTCTCACCTCTCCCCGAAGGGGAGAGGTCGAAGACGGAGCGCCAGCGAAGGCTTCGGGTGAGGGGCCTTTCCGCGCATCCGGACTCGCCGGGAAGCTCCTCACCCGACGCGCATCTGGCGATGCGCCATAGCCGAAGCTTCGCTTCGGCGTTCTTCAGCAAGAACGGCCGCCGAAGGCGGCCTATGCTCTCCCCTGCGGGGAAAGGTGAACTGCGCGTCGTGGCGATTCGAACCATCATGCTCTAGTTCTTGCGCGGCGAGGGTGCTGCCGGTTCACCCGGCGCCGCCGCCGCGAAGCTGTCCGGAAATGCCAATGCGCCGGATGAAACCGGCTTGGCCGGTTTGACTGGATCGCTCGACGATGTGTTGCCCGCGGTCTTGGCCGCGTCGTCGAGCAGTTTCTCCACGCGCACCAGAATGTCGGCGCCGCGCTTGGTGAGGATCGGCGGCGGCCCCGGTTTTGTTTCGAGAATTTTTGGCGCGGCGTTGGCGGCAACGGGTCCCGCCGCCGGCGGCAGCTTCGTGCCCATGCCGACGCCCGGGATTTCCTTCACCTCGACGCCCTGGTGCGCGACGACCATGATGTCGTGCCAGGTCTGCGCCGGCAGCGAGCCGCCGGTCATGCGGTTGGTCGGCGAGTAGTCGTCGTTGCCGTACCAGACCGCGCAGGTGAAGTTGCCGGTGTAGCCGACGAACCAGGCATCGCGATAGGCGTTGGTGGTGCCGGTCTTGCCTGCGGTCGGAATGCCGTCGAGCGCGGCGCGCCGCGCGGTGCCTTCGCTGACGACGTGGCTCATCATGCCGGCCATGTCGGAAGCGACGGATGCCGGGATCGCCTGCAGCGGTTTCTTGCCGTCGCGGTCGAAACGCCAGACCAGATCGCCGGCGCCGGTGCGGACTTCCAGCACCGCATGCGGCGTGACCGATTTGCCCTTGTTCGCAAATGTCGCATAAGCAACCGCGTGCTCGACCACGGATACTTCGGCCGAGCCGATCGGCAATGACGGCGTATCGAGCAGCGGCGCCTTGATGCCGAAGCGGCGCGCCACTTCGACAATTTTGGCGCGGCCGGCCTTGGCCGGATTTTGCACCTTGCCGCCGAGCGCGATCGACAGTTTTACCGGCACGACGTTGATCGAGCGGGTGATCGCCTGCGTCAGCGTCACCGAGCCGGAATAGGAGTGGCCGTAATTCTGCGGACACCAGTTGCCGATGCAGACCGGACCATCGACCACGATCGAGGTCGGCTTAAAACCGTTCAGCAGTGCCGTCGCATAGACATAGGGCTTGAAGGATGAGCCGGGCTGGCGCATGGCGTCGACCGCGCGGTTGAACTGGCTGGCGCCGTAGTCGCGCCCGCCGACCATCGCGCGGACGCCGCCGTCGAGATCTGCCACCACGGTCGCCGCCTGCGTCGCATGATAGTCGCGGCCGAACTGCCGCAACTGGGTTTCGACAGCCTCTTCGGCCGCGCGCTGGACGTTCATGTCGATCGCGGTGCGCACCACGAAGACGCGCTCGACATAGGATTTCGGAAAGGTGTCGACCAGCTTGCGCATCTCGTCGAACGCCCAGTCGAGATAATAGTTCGGCGAATTCTCGTCGCGCCGGTCCACCGCGTTGGCCGGATTGCGCCGGGCGCCGAACACCTGGCCCTCGGTCATGAAGCCGGCGTCGACGAGGTTGTCCAGCACCACGTTGGCGCGGGCGCGCGCGGCGGGCAGGTTGATGTGCGGCGCGTATTTTGTGGGCGCCTTGAAAAGCCCGGCCAGCATCGCGGCTTCCGCGAGATTGACGTCGCGCGCGGACTTGTTGAAGTAGAAATGCGCCGCGCCATCGACGCCAAAAGTGCCGCCGCCCATATAGGCGCGGTCGAGATAGAGTTTCAGGATTTCGTTCTTGGTCAATCGTGTTTCCAGCCACACGGCCAGAAATGCTTCCTTGACCTTGCGCTCGATGGTGCGCTCGTTGTTGAGGAACAGGTTCTTTGCGAGCTGCTGCGTGATTGACGAGCCGCCTTGCCGAACGCCGCCGGCCTGCGCATTCGTCACCAGCGCGCGCGCGGTGCCGGCGATGTCGATGCCGAAATGATCGTAGAAGCGCCGGTCTTCGGTGGCGAGCGTGGCCTTGATCAGGTTGTCGGGAAAATCCTCCAGCGGAATCGAATCATTGTGCTTGATGCCGCGGCTGCCGATCGGATTGCCGTAGCGATCGAGAAAGGTCACCGCGAGATCGGATTTTTTCAACCAGTCGTCGTCGGCGGTTTCGCGAAACGCCGGCACCGCCAGCGCCAGCATCAGCAGCAAGCCGCCGAGCCCGATGGTGGCGGCTTCCGACAACGGTTCGATGAAGACCCAGCGCTTCCAGCGCCCGACATAGAAGCGGTCCATGAAGGTGGAGAAGCGCTCAAAAAGTTCGCGCGCGCCTTTGCCGGAGGAGAACAGCGTGGAGTCGATGCGCGCATCGAGGTCCAGCATGAAATGCCGGAGCTTTTTCTTCCATTGCGATGGCACGATCTGGCGCACCGGGACCCTTGGTCGGTTTGCAGCGCTTATAGCGCCCCAAGCGGGCGCCCCTAAGCGTCTTGCGGAAGTGTTGCGGCAAACCCAAGGCGCTTTTGCGACCGAAGGCTTTCCAGCCTGTTTCTAGCCGAGCACAGGGCATAAACCAATGGCCGTGCTGGCAATTTCGCCCCGTACGGCTAATGCGGGAAGCCGCCATCGGAGCTAACCCCTTGCGTCGCCACGGTTACAGCCCATAGAAGTCGGACCTGCCAGCGCCCGGAAACACCTGATATAATGACCACCCGTCCCAAGCCGCCCTCGGCCCAAGAGGGATTGTTTTGGAAAACCAAGACGTTGGAGGAGATGTCCAGCGCCGAATGGGAGTCGCTGTGCGATGGTTGCGCGCGGTGCTGCCTGGAAAAGCTTGAGGATGAGGACACCGGCAAGATTTATTTCACCCACGTGTCCTGCCGGCTGCTGGATGCAGGACTGTGCGCCTGCAAGGATTATCCGAATCGTTCCGACCAGGTTCCGGACTGTGTGCGGCTGACGCCGCAGAATGTCCGCACCCTGAACTGGCTGCCGCCGAGCTGCGGCTATCGCCTCGTGGCCGAGGGCCGCGATCTCTACTGGTGGCATCCGCTGATCTCCGGCGATCCCAACACCGTGCATGAAGCCGGCGTCTCGGTGCGCGGACGCGTGCAGGGCACGGAGAACGAAATTCCGGACTCCGATCTGGAAGATCACATCGTGCAATGGCCGTCATTGCTGCCCAGGCGCGCGCGGGGCAAGAAGCGGCCGGCCTGACCTTGGTCATCGCGCATTCACAGCTGGTCAGTCTGACTACCGAATAAAGCACTGGATGTACGCATTGCCGGAAGTGCCATGCGTATATCTTGTCGTCGGATAAGCCTCAAAACAGTGCCTTTGCACCATGATGCGATCGAAGTACTCGCAGAAAGGCCACTTGAGTTCCGGCCGCGTCGTGAAGAACGGAATGAAAGCACCACCCGGCTTCAGGGCGGTCACAATCAGCGGCGTCACCTCGCGCCACAGCTTTTCATCTTTTCCCATCTCGGCCGGCAAGAACGGATCAAAAAATATGCCGTCGAGACTGGCCGGTTCCACCTCGTGTATGTAATCGAAGAAGTCCGCCTCCACGATCTGAAGCGTGCTGGGCAGGCTTGGGTGCCGATCCCTGAACAGGTCGATTACCCGTTTGTATTTCTCGACGACGACGTGCCGTCGCACCCGGGGATTCTCTGCTATCCGCAGCGCTGAGAGACCGAGGCCCAAACCGACCTCCAGAAAATTCGACCCGAATTCGCAGAGCAGATCGCCGGAGGCAAACATCAAGTCGCGTTCCCAGGCCTGCATGGCCTGTCGATCGTCGAACAGCAAGGTGACTTCGCCGCCCTGTTCGACGAGCTCAATCCTCGGATCAGCATTGGCTTGGTTGTTCACGTTCAGCTGCACCTCGCATCAATTGATAGCATGGAGGTAATGGCAATGGATAGCAGCCCGGACAGCCCTTAGGGTCAAACCTAGAACGGCAAAATAGCCGGCCTAACGTTCGTCATTGCGAGGAGCACTTGCGACGAAGCAATCCAGTCTTGCTGTCCGAAGCGCCGGATTGTTTCGCTTGCTCTCGCAATGACGGTGTGGCGGCTCTAAAACCCTCCCGCGGGTATCGTCAGCGGCCGTCCTTCGACCGCGCGGCCCGACTTGTCGGGGCCGGCGTTGCTGTCGTCCGCCCACGCAAGGAAGCCGGTCTCGCCGTCGGGGCCTAAGGTCGCGGCGGCGCTCAGGCTAAATCGTTGCCCGCCGGTCAAGGTGTTGACCTGGATCGCGCGACCGATCGGTCCCTGGCTTGAGAAAATTCTTGCCGCGACGTTGGTACCAGTGGCGGGGTTATCGACATCCACCTCAGTCCAGGTCAGCAGAAAGCGACCGCCGGACAGCGGCACCAGCGTCGGCCAGGAGGATCGGATCCGGCTGCTGCTCGTGGCGGCAAAGCGGATATTGGCGAACGCGCCATTGCCCTCGAACACGCTCACCTGGGCGACCGTGGTGTCGAAGCCGGCTTCGCCGTCGAGCGCGCTCCTGACATGGGCGATGACGAAGCGGCCGGAATCGAGCGCGGCGATGGCGGCCTCCGTTATGTCCAGCGCCGTGGTCTGCTCAGCGCCGACCGGCCCGTTCGCATCGAACATCTGCAGGTGAACGAGCAGAGGCCCGGGAAGCCGTGCCCGCCATGCGATGACGATATTTCCGTTCGAAAGGCAGGCGACCATCGGGACGCGGTGCAGGCCGGGGATGGTATTGGCGCGAAACTCGGCACCGTTTTTCGTCCCGTCAAAACCATAGCGCTGCGCGCGGATGCGCTGGTCCGCGCGCTTGTCGGCCCAGACCACGACGAAGCCGCCGTCGGCCAGCCGCGCCAGCGCCGGCCGTATCAGCGGTTCAACCTCCGCGGTCGAGACCTGGCTTTCCGGTCCCGACAACGTATCGGCGTCGAAGATGCGAAGTTTTACCTGCGCCGGCGCGCCAGGCAGCTGCTCGATCCACGCGGCAGCAAGGCCGAGGCCGGTTTCGAGTATCGCCGGGAGCTGGCGCTTGGTCCCCGGGCTTGCGGGAAAGTTGACGCTGAACTTATCGCTCGGAACCGCGTTCACGCCACGCAACTGGCCCTTGATATCGCCGGTGCCGTGGTCCGCCCAGACCACGGCAAACTGGGTGCCGCGAAATCCGGCGATGGCGGGCTGATCCTGGTTGCCCGCGGTATCCGTGTTGATCGATACCTCATCCATCGCGCCGCCCTCCATGCCCTGGGAAATGTCGCACGGAAAAACCGCAGCCGTCGAGTCCAACGCTTTTTATCAAACCTCGCCGGATCAGCGTGCGATGTGGCAAGGCCTGCCGGCAGCTCTTCGCCGTGTTCCCGCGGCCTGATTTCGTCACGACGTCCGTCGCGCCGCGATCAGCTTTGTTGTGCGCGAATGCCGGTCCGCATGCGACCACCTCTGTAACGCGCGTTTCAAGCCGAGTTGAGTTTATTGAAGTGGAATTTAATGGGACCGGCGTGCGGTCTGCCTACATCAAGCATCAGGTATCCGCACCGGATGCTGCAAGCAGATAGCGCGCAGTCCAGACAGCACGCTTCCCTCGCGAAGCGTGATCAATTCGTCTCGTCCGACGCGGGTCTGCAATCGATCCACACAGGAGAAACGAAAATGATATCATTCAAAGCTCTTGCAGCGGCCGTGCTGCTGTCCGCGGCCGCGGCGACGCCGGTATTCGCGCAAGCTTCCGCGGGCGACCTCTATAGCAAAAATCTGCGCGACTCCGGGTATAATCCCAAGAACGACTTCAATCCGGACGGGACCATGAGGGCTGCCATCCAGGAGCCGGGCCTGTTCGCGTTCTATTATCCCAATCTGGACGTTCTGAATGGAGGGGCGCCAACTCCCGCTGCCAGGTTGTCTGCCGACTGGCCCGCGCTGAAGGGAGCGTGTGCGTCGGCCGGTGGCGGCATCTCCTATTGCGGCGGCCGCTAACCCGGCCCGCCCGCCGCATTCCCGCGTCATCAAGTTCGTAGGGTGGGCAAAGTCACCGGACGCGAATGCGTCCGGTGGCATGCCCACCATTCAGCCGTGCACCCCGGATCAAATGGTGGGCACGGCGCAAGGGCGCCTTTGCCCACCCTTGTATAAGCGCGAGAGATTATACTGGCGTCGTTCCCTGAGGAATGGCCCGGTTCGGGTGGCCGCCCGAACCGGGTCGCCGATCGATCGGATCGATGCCCACCGAAGCCTTTAGGGCTCTAGTCGTAGC
>NZ_DASYMN010000353.1:0-1864 GCF_036009065.1 Bradyrhizobium sp.
GGGCAAGACCAAGGTCTTCCGCGGCCAGTTCGGTTCCCAGTCGGATGTGAAGCGTGCGATCGTGACCCTCGAAGAGGGCCACCGCATCGACGTCACCACCGGGCTATAAGGCGATACGACGATGGCATTGAAAAAATACAACCCCACGACACCAGGCCAGCGCCAACTGGTCATGGTCGATCGCTCGGCGCTCTACAAGGGCAAGCCGGTCAAGGCGTTGACCGAGGGCAAGAATTCCAGCGGCGGCCGCAACAACACCGGCCGCATGGTCGTGCGTTTTCGCGGCGGCGGCCACAAGCGGACCTACCGCATCGTCGATTTCAAGCGCACCAAGGTCGACATGCCGGCGACCGTCGAGCGCCTCGAATACGATCCGAACCGCACCGCTTTTATCGCGCTCTTGAAATATACCGACGGCACGCAGGCTTACATCCTGGCCCCGCAGCGTCTCGCGGTCGGCGATAGCGTCATCGCCGGCAATTATGTCGACGTGAAGCCGGGCAATGTCATGCCGCTGGGCAACATGCCGATCGGCACCATCATCCACAACGTCGAATTGAAGATCGGCAAAGGCGGCCAGCTGGCGCGTTCGGCAGGCACCTATGCGCAGCTCGTCGGCCGCGATCAGGACTACGTGATCATTCGTCTGAACTCGGGCGAGCAGCGCCTGGTTCACGGCCGCTGCACCGGCACCATCGGCGCGGTGTCCAATCCGGATCACATGAACATCTCGATCGGCAAGGCCGGCCGCAACCGCTGGCTCGGCCGCAAGCCGCACAACCGCGGCGTCTCCATGAACCCGGTGGACCATCCGCACGGCGGCGGCGAAGGCCGCACCTCCGGCGGCCGTCATCCGGTGACCCCGTGGGGCAAGCCGACCAAGGGCAAGAAGACGCGGTCGAACAAGTCGACCAACCGATTCATTCTCATCAGCCGCCACAAGCGGAAGAAGTAAGGATACCCGGACATGGTTCGTTCAGTCTGGAAAGGCCCGTTCGTGGAAGGCTCCCTGCTCAAGAAGGCAGATGCCGCGCGTTCGTCCGGCCGTCATGACGTGATCAAGATCTGGAGCCGCCGCTCGACGATCCTGCCGCAGTTCGTCGGCCTCGTGTTCGGCGTCTACAACGGCCAGAAGCATGTGCCGGTGTCGGTCAACGAGGAAATGGTCGGTCACAAGTTCGGCGAGTTTTCGCCGACCCGGACCTTCCATGGCCATTCGGGCGACAAGAAAGCCAAGAAGGCTTGAGGACTAAGCTATGAGCAAACCAAAGCGCGAACGGAGCCTCCCGGAAAACGAGGCCAAGGCGATCGCCCGGATGCTGCGCGTCAGCCCGCAGAAGCTCAACCTTGTCGCGCAGCTGATCCGCGGCCGCAAGGCCTCGGCCGCGCTCGCCGATCTGCAGTTCTCGCGCAAGCGGATCGCGATCGACGTCAAGAAGTGCCTGGAATCCGCGATTGCGAACGCCGAAAACAACCATGACCTCGAGGTCGACGATTTGATCGTCTCCGAGGCGCATGTCGGCAAGGGCATCGTGATGAAGCGTTTCGCACCGCGCGGCCGTGGCCGCTCGGGCCGTATCTTTAAACCATTCTCGCAGCTGACGATCGTGGTTCGTCAGGTCGAGGCGAGCGCTTAAAAGCAGGCGCGGGAGACAACGATGGGTCAGAAGATCAATCCAATCGGGCTGCGTCTCGGCATCAACCGGACGTGGGATTCCCGTTGGTACGCCGGCAAGAACGAATACGGCAAGCTGCTGCACGAGGATGTCAAGATCCGCGAGGTGCTGCACAAGGAATTGAAGCAGGCGGCCGTCGCCAGGATCGTGATCGAGCGTCCGCACAAGAAGTGCCGCGTGACGATCCA
>NZ_DASYMN010000354.1:0-8158 GCF_036009065.1 Bradyrhizobium sp.
AGCTTGTGAATCTATTGATTTTTGCGTTTTCCGACATGAGTCAAATCAAAGACTTAGGACCCGCAGAAACGTCGAAATTCGAATAGATTCACAAACTCTGAGGAGCCGCGCGCTTGCGCGGCGTCTCGAAGGATGGCCGCAGGCGCTTGTGGCGCATCCTTCGAGACGCGGCCAAGAGGCCGCTCCTCAGGATGAGGTCAGTACTGGTTGGCCATCAGCAAGACTGCTGGCAGACGTGACGCGCATTACGCCGCCGCGGCATCGCCCAGTGCGGACACGATGTGGTCGACCACTTCCTCGACCAGGATACGGTCGTCGCCCTCGCCCATCACGCGAATCACCGGTTCGGTGCCGGAGGAGCGGACCAGCAGCCGGCCATGACCGTTGAGCCGCTTTTCGCCGTCGCTGATGGCTGACTTGACGTCCGCGTCGTCGAGCGGCTTGCCGCTGCGATAGCGCACGTTCTTCAGGATCTGCGGCAGCGGATCGAAGCGGCGGCAGACTTCCGACACCGGGCGGCGCAGCTTTTGCACCACCGCGAGCACCTGCAGCGCAGACACAAAACCGTCGCCGGTGGTGGCGTAGTCCGACAGGATGATATGGCCGGACGGTTCGCCGCCGAGATTGTAGCCGCGGCTCAGCATCTGCTCCAGCACATAGCGGTCGCCGACCGGCGTGCGGACCAGTTCGATCCCCAAGCCCTCGAGGAAACGCTCCAGGCCTAGATTCGACATCACGGTGGCGACGATCCCCGGTTTGGCGAGCCGGCCGTCTTCCTGCCAGCTCTGCGCGATCACAGCCAGCAACTGGTCGCCATCGACCACATGACCGCGCTCGTCGACAATGATGACGCGGTCGGCGTCGCCATCGAGCGCGATGCCGATGTCGGCGCGCATTTCGCGCACCTTGCGGCTGAGCGCTTCCGGCGCGGTCGAGCCGCAGTCCTTGTTGATGTTGAAACCATCGGGCTCGACGCCGATGGCGATGACGTCGGCGCCGAGTTCCCAGAGCGCTTCCGGCACCACCTTGTAGGCGGCGCCATGGGCGCAATCGACCACCACGCGCAGGCCGTCGAGGCTGAGGTCGCGCGGCAGCGTGCGCTTGGCGAATTCGATGTAGCGGTCATGCACGCCGTCGATGCGGCGGGCGCGCCCGAGGCTGGCGCTCTGCGCCAGCTTCTTGTCGAGGTTTTCGTCCAGCAGCTGTTCGATCTGCTTTTCGACGTCGTCGGACAATTTGAAGCCAAGCGGCCCGAACAGTTTGATGCCGTTGTCCTCGAACAGGTTATGCGAGGCGGAAATCATCACCCCGAGATCGGCGCGCATCGATTTTGTGAGCATCGCCACCGCCGGCGTCGGCATCGGGCCGAGCAGCAGCACATCCATGCCGACCGAGGTGAAGCCGGCGACCATGGCGTATTCGATCATGTAGCCCGACAGCCGCGTGTCCTTGCCGATCACCACGCGATGACGATGCTCGCCGCGCTGAAACACGAGGCCAGCGGCCTGGCCGACCTTCATTGCAAGCTCCGGGGTGATCAGGCCGTTGGCGCGGCCCCGAATCCCATCCGTCCCGAAATATTTGCGGCTCATTGCCCCTCCCCCAAATCGTTCCAGTTCTCCAACCCGCCCCGCTGAGAACTCCGAACGCCTGCGCATTATTATACCGTGACGCGCTTATAAAGCCTCCGGCCCTAAAATGGCTTCAAAAAATATGATGAATCATTACCGGCAGATGGAGCGCAAGGTAGCGCTTAAGTTATTGAAGAATAACGATTAAATCGATGGATTCGTCCGCAACCGGACCTTGCGAGAGCCGGGTAGCAATGTTCGTAAAACCCGAATTCGCCGCCGAAGGGGGCAGCGGCTCTAGCCCTTAGGCTCAATGTGGTGGTCCTCCTTTGACGGCGGTGGCTGGGTTACGCTCACCGGGTCCGAGGCTGGAAAGGTCTCTTGAAGGCCCTCCTCCAGCGCCTCGTCGAGCTTGCGCTTTTCGGCGCCCTTGTCTTTCGCTGCGGTCATCGCGTCCTCCGGTCTTGCCGGTCACGCATGGCGATTTGGCGGACGGCTCAACCATGCTAGATGAAACTGAAAGCGAACAATTACAAGAAGGGCCGGAAACGCGCATGAAGCACATCACCTGCATCGAGGATCTGCGACAGCTGCACAAGCGCCGCGTACCAAAAGCATTCTTCGACTACGCCGACCGCGGCTCCTATGCCGAGGAAACGCTGCGCGCCAATCGCGCCGATCTCGAGCAGATCAAGTTCCGGCAGCGCATCCTGGTCGATGTGTCGAAGCGCGACCTCTCGACCACCATCCTCGGCGAGCCCGCAGCGCTGCCGCTGATCCTGGCGCCGATCGGGCTGTGCGGCATGCAGCATGGCGACGGCGAAATTCTCGCCTGCCGCGCCGCGCAGGCCGCCGGGATTCCGTTCACGCTGAGTACGATGTCGATCTGTTCGATCGAGGACGTAGCATCAAGTGTCGACAGGCCGTTCTGGTTTCAGCTCTACGTCATGAAGGACCGCGGCTTCATCAAGGCGCTGATCGAGCGCGCCATCGCCGCCAAGTGCAGCGCGCTGGTGCTGACCGTCGATCTGCAGGTGATCGGGCAGCGCCATCAGGATATCAAGAACGGCATGACGGTGCCGCCGGAATGGACGCTGGCGAAATTTTTCGATTTCGCCACCAAGCCGGCCTGGGTGTCCGGCGTGCTGCGCGGCAAGCGCCGTACCTTCGGCAATCTGGTCGGCCACCTGAAAGTCGGCGACGATATCACCGCGCTTTCGCAATGGACGGCGTCGCAGTTCGACACCTCGCTGAACTGGAAGGATGTCGAGTGGATCCGCAGCATTTGGCCCGGCAAGCTGATCCTCAAGGGCATCCTTGACGTCGAGGACGCCGAGGAAGCGGCCAAGAGCGGCGCGCAGGCCTTGGTGGTTTCCAACCATGGCGGCCGTCAGCTCGACGGCGCGCCATCGTCGATCGAGGTGCTGCCGCAGATCGTCGATGCCGTCGGATCGCAAATGGAAATCATGTTCGACGGCGGCGTGCGCTCGGGTCAGGACGTGATGCGCGCGCTGGCGCTCGGCGCCAAATCCTGCATGATCGGCCGCGCCTACGTTCACGGCCTCGGCGCCGGCGGCGAGACTGGCGTCGCCAAGGCGATCGACATCATCAGCAACGAACTCAACGTCACCATGGGGCTGTGCGGCGTCAATACCATCGCGGAGATCGACGAGCGCGTGCTGGCCGATTAGGGCGCGCCTCACACCCAGCCGTCATCCTGAGCAGCGCGCTCTTGCGCGCGTCTCGAAGGATGGCCGCGGTTGCCTGGGCCAAATCCTTCGAGACGCCGCGCAAAGGTGCGCGGCTCCTCAGGATGACGGTGGATGCGTGGGGAATGCCCTCACATCGGCGGCGTGATGCCGTCCCGGCCGACATTGACGCGGGCTGCTTCCAGCATGCCGTCGTCCTTCTTCACCGCGCCGAAGATGATGATCTTGGCGCCCGGTTTCAGCTCCGACTTGTCGCCGGCGACGAAGGTGACGATCGGCGTATCCGGCGGCACCACGACTTTCTTTTCGCCGTCCTTGTATTTCACCAGGATGTTCTGGCCGTCGGTGCCCTTGACCGTCTCGGCGACGGTGGCGTTGGTCATGGTGCTGTTGGGCCTGAGGTCCCAGGGCCTGAAACCTTCGGCAGCGCCGCGCTGGGCTTCCGGGAAGATATGGACCGCGAGCGCCTTCTGGGTGCCGTCGGGCTCGGGCATTGCCGACACGCCGATGTAGGACCCCGCCTTGATCTCGGACAGTTCGGTCTTGGCGACGCCGAACACCGCGACGTTGTCGGTCATGCGCACCTTCATGTCGGTGCCCTCGCGCGACTTGATCGCCAGCACCGGACCGTCGACCGCCTCGATGGTGCCGCGGATGCGGACCGTAGGAGGCTGCTGCGCCGATGCGACCGAGGCGAAGGATACGAGGGCCAGCGACGTTGCGAGCAGCACGCGCGGCATCAGCGAAGCGATGTGTGGCATGGCGAAATCCTCCCGAGGCTGTCGGACTAATCAAGGGGGAACACCGGATATGCGCGGCTATTCCGGATTCGTGTCCCGGACGCAGCGCAGCGCGTAGCCCTTGCGAAGCGGTGCGCTGCAGAGCCGGGACCGTACAAAGCGGCGGTGTTTGTGGCGGTCCCGGCTCTGCGGAGCGGCATGAAGAATGCCGCACCGCGTCCGGGACACCGGAGCACTCACATCGGCGGCGTCAGGCCGTCGCGGCCGACGCTGATGCGGTTGGTTTCGAACGAGCCGTCGGGCAGCTTCTTCATGAAGGCGATCACCTTGGCGCCGGGCTTGAGGTCGGGCTTGCCTGCGGGGACGTAGGTCACCACCGGCGTGTCGGGACCGACCACGACCTTCTTCTCGCCGTCCTTGTATTTGATCAGCAAGGTATGGCCATCATTGCCGACCACGGATTCGGCGACGGTGGCATTGGTCATGCTGCTGTTCGGCCTGAGATCGTAGGGCCGCGAGCCTTCGCCGGTGCCGCGCATGTCTTCCGGAAACACATGCACCTCGACCGCGTTATTGCCGCCGTCCGGCCCCGGCACGGTGGTGGTGCCGATGAAGGAGCCGACCTTGATGTCCGCCAATGCGATCTTGACGATCCCCACCACCCGGATGTCGCCGGCCATCGTCAGCTTGACCTCCTCGCCGCTGCGCGATTTTACCATCAGCGTCTGGCCATCGACGCTCTCGATGGTGCCGCGAACCCGCGACGGCGAGGTCTGCTGCGCAAGTGCTGCTATCGACGAGGCCGCGACCATCGCCAGGGCGATAAGCGGGCGCAAGGTGGAGCGAAGCGGCATGGGCTGATCTCCGATGACAGGTTGACTAAAACGAAAGACACCGGACAACCCCCGATATTTCCGGACTCAACCTTTTGTGAGATCGGCTTCGATCAGTTCACGCAATTCCGGCGTCACCTCGGGGCGCTGGCCGAACCACAGCTCAAAACCCCGCACCGCCTGATGCAGCAGCATGCCGAGGCCATCAGCGGTTTTCAGTCCCAGCGCTTGCGCCGCTGCCAGCAGCGGCGTCTGCAGCGGCAGATAGACCAGATCGGCTACCACGGCCTGCGGCGGCAGCAGGCCGACTTCGATCCCAAGCGGCGGCTGTGCCTTCATGCCGAGCGAGGTGGTGTTCACCAATAGTCCCGCGCCGGGCAGCAGGTCGCCGATCGCCTCCCACGGGACGGGAATGATTTGCGGCCCGAACTGATCCGCCAGCGCCTGCGCGCGCTCCATGGTGCGGTTGGCAAGATGCACGCGCGCGATGCCGCGCTCGATCAGCCCGAAGAGTACCGCGCGCGACGACCCGCCGGCGCCGAGCACCAGCGCGTCGGTGGCGGCGTCCCATCCCGGCGCTGACGCGTCGAGGTTGTTGATAAAACCTTCGACGTCGGTGTTGGTCGAGTACAGCGTATCGCCTTCGTACCACAGCGTGTTGGCGGCGCCGACCGCCTTGGCGCGCTCGTCCGGCACCGACAGCAGCAGCGCGCGCTCCTTGTGCGGGATGGTGACATTGGCGCCGACGAAGCCATGGCGCGACAGATGCGTGATGAACTCGGCGACATCTTCCGGCGGCACCGACTCGATGGTGTAGCCGCCCTCGATGCCGAGTCTGCGCAGCCAGGTGTGATGGATCAGCGGCGAACGCGAATGCGCCGCCGGCCATCCGATCAGGCACGCGGCGCGGGGTTTTGTCATGGCGGCCTTTCCCTCATCATGCCCGCGCTTGTCGCGGGCATCCACGTCTTTCCTCCCGATTGCCAGAAGACGTGGATGGCCGGGACGAGCCCGGCCATGACGATCAATTATGTTCTGGCCGACCGTGTCAAGATCGCGCTCAACGCGAATGCGAATTCGGCATTGCGTTACCTTGCAGCGAGGCAATAGCCGCCTCGTCTCGCTTGCCCTTGATGTCGGCAATCGCGCGCGCAATGGTTTCGCGGAATTTTGCGCGCGGCGGCCGGACGCCATGGGTCAGCAGCGCGCGCCGCACCGGCGAAGAGGCGCCGGTGATGAACAGCCGGATGCCCTGGCGCTGCGCCTTGGCCGCCACCCGGCTCATCGCATTGGCGGCGGTGGAATCCAGAAACGGCACCGCGGCGAAATCCACCACGAACGCCTTGTGGGTATCGGCGATGGAGTCCAGCACCGTGCCCACGGTCGAGGCCGCGCCGAAGAAGAACGCGCCGGATATGCGGTACACCACCACGTCGGGATCGGAGGCGAGGCCGGCATCGTATGGCTTGCGCTCGCCATTTCCGTCATCGGCCTTGTCGGCTGTCGCAAGCGGCGCATCGGCCTCGATGCCGGTCATCTCGGCCATGCGGTTGATGAACAGCACCGCGCCGAGCGCAAAGCCGACCAGGATCCCTTCGGTGAGATCGCGGAAGATCGTCAGCAGGAAGGTGGCGAGCAGTACAGTCGCGTCCCCCCATGACGAACGGATCAGCGTCCAGAACTCGTGCTTCTCCGCCATGTTCCAGGCGACGACTACCAGCACTGCAGCAAGTGCTGCGAGCGGGATGTAGCTCGCCAAGGGGGCCGCGATCAGCATGAACAGCAAAAGAAATGCGGAGTGCAACATCCCGGAAACCGGGCTGCGCGCGCCGGCGCGGACATTGGTCGCGGTGCGCGCGATGGTGCCGGTGACGCAGATGCCGCCGAACAGCGCCGAGCCGATATTGGCGAAACCCTGCGCCACCAGCTCACAATTCGAGCGGTGCCGGCGCCCGGTCATGCCGTCGGCCACCACGGCCGACAGCAGCGACTCGATGGCGCCGAGCAGTGCGAAGGCGATCGCGTCGGGCAGCACGGCCCGCGCTTTGTCGAGCGAGAACGCGGGCCAGGCCGGCCAAGGCAACGCGTGCGGAATGCCGCCGAACCGCGTGCCGATGGTTTCCACCGGCAACGTCAGCGCCCACGCTGCGATTGCTGCGACGGCAACCGCGATGAGAATGCCGGGCCAGGCCGGCCGCAGTTTTCTTAAGCCAACGATGATGGCGATGCTAATCGCAGCCACCGCGACCGCGGAAAAACTGGCGGTGTGCAGCGCGCCCGCGAGCGCGTGCAGTTTCGGAACCAGTTCGCCCGGCTCTTTCGGCAGCGTAACGCCGAGCAGATCCTTGATCTGGCTGGCGAAGATGATGACGGCGATGCCGGCGGTGAATCCGACCGTCACCGGATAGGGGATGAATTTGATATAGGTGCCGAGCCGAAGAAATCCTATGGCGATCAGAATCACGCCGGCCATCAAGGTGGCGAGGATCACGCCGTCGATGCCGTGGCGCTCGGCGGTCAGCGCCACCAGCACGATAAACGCCCCGGCGGGTCCGCCGATCTGAAACCGGCTGCCGCCCAGCAACGAGACGATGAAGCCGCCGATCACGGCGGTGGTGAGCCCGCGATCCGGCGTCACGCCCGATGCGATGGCAATCGCCATCGACAGCGGCAGCGCCACGATCGCCACCGTCAACCCGGCGATTGCATCGGCGCGAAAGCCCGCCAGCCGGTAGCCCTCGCGCAGCACCGTGACGAGTTTTGGCGTGAACAGTTCGGCAAAGGTCGGCTGATGGCCGTTTAGCGCGCGCCGCGTCGTGATCGCCATGCTCCCGAACCCCTGAGTCGAGAGAAGATATCACGATAATGGTGAGCGCAATTCCGTAGGGTGGGCAAAGGCGCTCCTTGCGCCGCGCCCACCATGGAGGCGTGCGGTGCCTTACCGGGTTGGTGGGCACGCTACGCTTTGCCCACCCCACGTTTGAAAACGACTACGCCGCATCCCGGTGCGCGGCGATGATCTGCTCGGCGGCGCGGCCGGTGACCTCGGCCATGCGGTCGAACTGCCGGGTAAAACTGCCGGCGCCGGCGGTGGCGGAGCGCAGTTCGACGATCAATTCGCCGATCTCCGCTTCCGGCATCATCGCGCGGACGCGATCCCAGCCCGGCCAGCCCTCGCGGGTGTCGAAGCCGAGAATCTGGCCGCGCCGGCCGGACAGGATGGCGTTGATCTTCGCGGTGGCGTCGGTGGGGCAGACGATCTCCACCACATGGATCGGCTCCAGCAGCACCGGCTGGCATTGCGG
>NZ_DASYMN010000355.1:0-8839 GCF_036009065.1 Bradyrhizobium sp.
TTGCCGGCGAGATAGGAGATCATCCCGAAGCTCGCCGCCGCGATCATCACCGGGACGATGGCGAGGCCGTCGAGGCCGTCGGTGAGGTTGACGGCGTTGCCGGCGCCGACGATGATGAACGCGCCGAAGATGACGAAGAACCAGCCCAGATTCAGCACCACGTCCTTGAAAAACGGAATCACGAACGCGCTCGAAAGCGGATCGCGGCCGAGCCGGACCAGCGCGTAGCACGCGGCCCCCGCGATCAGCGTTTCCACGGCGATGCGGGTGCGGCCGGAAAATCCGGTATGGGTCTGCTTGGTCACCTTCAGGTAATCGTCGTAGAAGCCGACGAAGCCGAAGCCGAGCGTCACCGCCAGCACGATCCAGACATAGGGGTTGAGCGGGTTGGCCCACAGCAGCGTCGAGACCACCAGTCCCGACAGGATCATCAGCCCGCCCATGGTGGGCGTGCCTTTCTTGGTGACGAGATGCGATTGCGGACCATCTGACCGAATCGGCTGGCCCTTGCCCTGGCGCAGGCGAAGATTGTCGATGATCCAGGGGCCGAACAGAAAAACGAACAGCGCCCCCGTCACCATCGCGCCGCCGGTGCGGAAGGTGATGTAGCGAAACACATTCAGCAGCGCGCGGAATGGAACCAGAAAAGGCACGGTATTGGAAAGGTCGATCAGCCAATAAAACATTCAAACCGCCTTAAACCGCCATATCGTCGAGCGCGGCCTTGCCGGGAAAGCGTTTTTCGAGCGCGGCGACAATCGTCTTCATCTTCGAGCCGAGCGATCCCTTGACCATGATCACATCGCCGGCGCGGATCGCCGCCAGCACCTGCGATTCGAGCGCATCGGCGCTACCGGCATAGCCGCCCCGCTTGCCCGAGGAAAGGGCATCCCACAGATTGCGCATCAGCGGGCCACAACAATATACCAGATCGATATGATTGGCCCTGACCGCGTCGATCAGGCCGCGATGCAGTTGCGCAGCCGTGGCCCCGAGTTCGAGCATGTCGCCGAGCACCGCGATGCGCCGGCCATGCGCGCCGGCTGCGGCTGCGCCGAGTACGTTCAGCGCGGCGGCCATCGACGCCGGGTTGGCGTTGTAGCTTTCGTCGATCAGCGTGGCCTCGCCGCCTCCGACCTCCAGCGCCTGGCGGACACCACGGCCCGCCGCGGGCTGCGCCTGCGACAGCGCAAGGCCCGCGAGCGCCAGATCGGCGCCGGCCAGCGACGCCGCCGCCAGCACGCTGAGCGAATTCATCGCCATGTGGCGGCCGGGCATGCCGAGCTTGTAGGTCACGTCGTGACCGAGAATATCGGCATGAACCGCCGAGCAGGCCGCATGCAGCGACACGTCGATCAGCCGCGCATCGGATTTTTTATGCGCGCCGAACGAGACGATGCGCGAAATGCCGAGCTTCCTGGCGCGGCGCTGCAGCCGCGCGAATTGCGAATTGTCGCGATTGAGCACGACGGCGCCGCCGGGCTCAAGGCCTTCGAAGATTTCCGCCTTGGCGTCCGCAATCGCCTCGATGCCGGCAAAGAATTCCAGATGCACCGGCTCGACGGTGGTGATGACGGCGACGTGGGGGCGGACCATTTTGACCAGCGGCTCGATTTCGCCCGCATGATTCATGCCGATCTCGAAGATCGCAAAGCGCACCGTGGCCGGACAACGCGCCAGCGACAGCGGCACGCCCCAGTGATTGTTGAACGACGCCGCCGAAGCATGGGTCTCGCCCTGCGCACCGAGAACGCGCCGCAGCGCTTCCTTGGTCGAGGTCTTGCCGACCGAGCCGGTGACCGCAATGATCTTCGCACCGAGCCGCGCCCGCGAGGCGTGCGCCAGATCGACCAATCCGGCAAGCACATCGTCCACCACAAGCAGCGGCGCTTCGGCTGGAAAATTTCCGCGTTGCGCGGTTGCGACAACGGCGAGCGCGGCGCCTGCCTTCAAGGCCGCCATCACAAAATCGTGGCCGTCATGGACGTCGCCCTTGATCGCAAAGTAGGCTTCGCCGGGCGCAATGGTGCGGCTGTCGATGGAAAGGCCCCTGATCGCCTCCGGCAACGCGCCGCTCACGGTAGCGCGCATCGCCTCCGCCATATGGTGCGATGTCCACAGCGGCGCGCTCATGCGACCCTCGACGCCAGCGCCGCCGCCGCGGCCTCGTGATCGCTGAACGGGAGCGTGCGATCGCCGACGATCTGTCCGGTTTCGTGGCCCTTGCCGGCGATCAGCAACGCGTCGCCCGGCTGCAGGCCTGATATCGCGGTTCGAATTGCCTCGGCGCGGTCGCCGATATCCCTCGCGCCCTTCGCGGCACTCAAAATCGCAGCGCGGATCGCGGCCGGGTTTTCGCTGCGCGGATTGTCGTCGGTGACGATGACGCTGTCGGCATTCTCAGCGGCGATCTCGCCCATCAGCCGACGTTTGCCGGCGTCGCGGTCGCCGCCGGCGCCGAACACCACCACCAGCTTGCGCTTTGCGTAGGGCCGCAACGCCTGCAAAGCCTTGGCCAGCGCATCCGGCTTGTGCGCGTAATCGACAAAGATCGGCGCGCCGTTGCGTTCGCCGACGCGCTCCAGCCGCCCTTTTGCTCCCTCGAGATGTTCGAGCGCGGCGAACACCTGATCCGGATCGCTGCCGGTGCCGATGGCAAGGCCGGCGGCTACCAGCGCGTTTTCGATCTGGAATTCGCCGACCAGCGGCAATCGCAGATCGCGCTTGCGGCCGGCATGTTGGAGAGCGAGTTTCTGCGCAAAGCCGTCGATTGATGCGTCCACGAGACGAATACCCTCGCCTTTGCGTCCGACCGTCACGATCCGCAGCTTGCGGCCACGCGCGGCGTCGATCACGGCCTGCGATGAGTCATGATCCGCAGCGATCACCGCCGTGCCATCGGCACCAACCAGATCGCGAAACAGCCGCAGTTTTGCGTTGAGGTAATGCGCGACATTGGGGTGATAATCCATGTGATCGCGCGTGAGATTCGTGAAGGCGCCGGCGCCGATGCGGATTCCGTCGAGCCGGTACTGGTCGAGGCCGTGCGACGAGGCCTCCAGCGCGAGATGCGTGACGCCCTCGCCTGCGATTTCGTCGAGTTGGCGATGCAGTGCGATCGGATCCGGCGTGGTCAGCGATCCGTAGACGCTACGCTTCGGCGACACGAGGCCAATGGTGCCGATGCTGGCCGACGCATGCCCGAGCCGTTGCCAGATTTGCCGGGCGAAGGCGGCGACCGAGGTCTTGCCGCTGGTGCCGGTCACGGCGGCGATAACAGCGGGCTGACGGGAAAAGAATTTCGCCGCGGCCAGCGCCAGCGCGCGGCGCGGATTTGGCGTCGCCACCAATGGCACGCGGCCGTTTCGCTGCGGCAGATGGTCGCCTGCGATGGCAACGGCCCCGGAGGCAACGGCCTGATCGATAAAACGCACGCCGTCGGTCTTCGCGCCCGCCAGCGCGAAAAACAGATCGCCCGGTTTGACGGCGCGGCTGTCCACGGCGAGGCCGGTGACCGCAACCTCGCCGGCTTGCGCATCCATCACGGCGTCATCGCTGAACAGATCGCGAAGTTTCATGGTCTTCCTTCTCACCTCTCCCCGGAGGGGAGAGGTCGAAGCCGAAGCGCAGCGAAGGCTTCGGGTGTGGGTCTCTCCAAGCACTCGACCTCGTGGAGAGGCCCCTCACCCGCCACGCATCTGACGATGCGCGCGACCTCTCCCCTGCGGGGAGAGGTAACAACCACGGCGACTCGACTTCGAACCATCCTCCTCCAGCGTCTACTGGCTTGCCTTCGATGTCGCAAGAATAAGGCGCTCGGACGGCGGCAGATCGAACCGCGGCTCGATTCCGAGCAGCGGCGCAATCCGTTCGATCACCTTGCCCCCGGTCGGCACCGCGTTCCAGCCTGAGGTAATGAAGCCGTGGGTTTCCGGCAGCGCCTTCGGCTCATCCAGCATGATCAGCAACTGGAATTGCGGATTGTCCGCCGGCAGGATCGCGGTAAACGAGTTCAGCACCTGCTTTTTGGAATAGCGGCCATTGATGACCTTTTCCGCGGTGCCGGTCTTGCCGCCGATGTAATAGCCCTTGACGTCGGCCTTCTTGGCGGTGCCGATTTCGGCGTTCAGCCGCATCAGATAGCGAATCTTGTCGCTGGTGTCCTTTTTGACCACGCGCTTGCCGATCGCCAACGCCTCCTCTTCGCTGCGTTTCAGGAAGGTCGGCGGAATGAGAGTGCCGCCATTGATCATGGCGTTGATGCCCATCACCGCCTGCAGTGGCGCCACGGCCATGCCATGGCCGAATGCGATGGTGATGGTGTTGAGTTCGCCCCATCGCTTCGGCACCAGCGGCGACGCGCTCTCGGGGAGTTCGGTGCGCAGCCGGTCCAATTGGCCGACTTTCTTCAGGAACGCCCGGTGTGCCTCGACGCCCTGCGACAGCGCGACGCGCGCCGCGCCGACATTGGACGAGAACGTAAACACTTCCGACAGTGTGATGGAGCGGCCCAGCGGATGGGTGTCGTGAATGGCGAACTTGCCGTAGTGCAGTGCGCCGCGGGCGTCGAACAGCGAATTGAGATTGGATTTGCCGGAGTCGAGCGCCATCGCCAGCGTCAGGGTCTTGAAGGTCGAGCCCATTTCATAGACGCCGGTGGTAAGGCGGTTGATGCGGTCGGGATCGTGCGCCTCCTTCGGGTTGTTCGGATCGAAATCCGGCAGCGACACCATGGCGACGATTTCACCGGTCCTGACGTTGGACACCAGGCCGGATGCGGCCTTGGCCTTGAACTTTTCCTTGGCCTTCAGCAGTTCGTCGCGCAGCGCATGCTCGACGCGCAGGTCGATCGACAGCTCCACCGGCTTTTGCAGCCGGTCGGTGGCGAAACCGGCGCGATGCAGATCGGCAAGCCCGTTATTGTCGAGCCACTTTTCCATCCCGGCGATGCCCTGGTTATCGATATTCACCAGGCCGATCAGATGCGCAACTTCGGCGCCGGTCGGGTAGACGCGCTTGTTCTCGCGCAGAAAACCGATGCCGGGAATGCCGAGGCGATGAATGTCCTGCTGCTGCTTGGGCGTGATTTCACGCTTCAGCCAGACAAAGCCCTTCTTGCCCGACAGCCGCTCGCGCACTTCGGCGGTGTCGAGATCGGGCAATGTCGCGGTCAGAAGCTCGATCGCCTCGTCCTTGTCGATGATGCGGCGCGGCTCGCCGAACAGACTGGGCGCCTTGACGTCGGTGGCCAGCACCTCGCCGTTGCGGTCGACGATGTCAGGCCGCGCCGTCGCGATGGCATCCTGCGAGGCGGTGCGACGCGTGCCGTGATTGTCGCCTACCACGGCGAACATGATCAGGCGCGCCGCGATCACGGCATAGATTGCCGCGAAAGCCAGCATGGCGAAGCCGACGCGGGCGCGCGCCTTGGCGGCGCGATCGACGTTGCGTCCGTAGAGCAGGCTGCGGATCAGCCGCTGCCGCCAAGGTTCGGTCGACTTTTCCTTCGGCTTGGCGAGGGCGAGCGCCTGATCGGTCATCGCTGATCCTCCGGCGCCGGCACCGAGCCCGTCACGGTTTCAGTCTCGATGGCCTGCAGCATCGCGCCGATCGGATCGGGAGCGCCCTTCCTGAAGAAGCTCGGCGGGCGCTCCGGCAGGTTCTTCAACTGATCGAATTGGACGGCGGTGATCGGCTTCAGCGTCAGGTGCCGCTCGGCGAGGCCCTGCAGCCGCAGCGGCGCGTCGAGCTTCGCCCATTCGGCGCGCAGCGACGCGATGGCGTCGCGCTGCTCGCGAACTTCGGCATTGAGCCGCAGCACGCGCTCGGTGCGCGAGGTGGACTCCATCTTGATGCGGTAGACATAGGCCGCGGCGAATACCAGCATGGCGATGACGAGGAGGTGGATGATCCGCATGATCAGCCTGCCCCCATCACGTCGGCCAGTGACGGCCATTGCGGCAACACGCCGGCGGCAAACGCCGGCGCATCGGTACGCTCGGCGGCGCGCAGTTTGGCCGAACGCGCGCGCGGATTGGCGCGCACCTCATCGTCGCCTGCCGTGACCGGACGTTTGGTCAAAATGCGGAAGCTCGGCGCGGACTGCGCCATCTCGGGCAGATGCCGCGATCCGCCGCCGGTCTTGCCGCGGGCCCCGAGAAAATTCTTGACCATGCGGTCTTCCAGCGAATGGAACGACACCACCACCAGCCGGCCGCCGGGCTTCAGGACGCGTTCGGCCGCCGCCAGCGCCAGATGCAGTTCATCGAGCTCTTCGTTGACGAAGATCCGCAACGCCTGGAACGTCCGCGTCGCCGGATGAATCTCGCCAGGCTTTGCCCAGACCACTTTGGACACGATCTCGGCCAACGCCCGCGTGGTCGTGATCGGCGTTTCCTTCCGCGCCGCCACGACTGCGCGCGCGACCGCCCGTGAGTGACGCTCCTCGCCAAAAATGTAGATGATGTTGGCGAGATCGGCCTCGGATGCCCTGGCGACGACATCCGCCGCGGTCGGGCCATCATGTCCCATCCGCATGTCGAGCGGGCCATCGAGGCGGAAGGAAAAACCGCGGGCGGCCTCATCGACCTGCATCGAGGAGACGCCGACATCCATCACCACGCCGTCGACGCCAGCGACGCCTTGCGCGGCGCAGACCTCGGCAAGGTTGGAGAAGCGGTCCTCGACCAGGGTCAGCCGGCCGTTCGATCGATCGACCAGGTCGAAGCCGCCGGCAATGGCGGTGCGGTCGCGATCGATGCCGATCACCCGTGTATCCGCCGCTTCGAGAATGGCCCGCGAGTAGCCGCCCGCGCCAAAGGTGGCATCGAGATAGATCCCGCCGTCGCCGGGCTTAAGCATTGCGATGGCCTCCGCGCCCAGCACGGGGATATGTCGGGTTGCGGACGGACTCATTCCTGCGCCCCGGCGTGAACGGTAAAACTGTACGCGCGCAGGCCCATTTCGTCCCGAATGTCCGCTAGTTACGCGTCGCCGGCCCGCCAAGGGCGCCCCGCGCCCCGCGAATCTGGCCGGCAAACCCGGGTCTCCACATGGGATTTGATGGGTTGCCATGGGATTTGAGCGTCAATGGAACCTTGGCCGCCCCCGCCGGTTCGGCTCTTCACCCCTCAGTAACGTCATTTAGGCTTAAGAAAGCGTTGACGAACCGCGAACGGATTTAGCGCCGTCATGCCCGGGCTTGTCCCGGGCATCCACGTCTTGCTTTCTCGCCCAGCAAAAGATGTTGATGGCCGGGACAGGCCCGGCCATGACGAATTCCGGTGGTGGAAGGTGATGCGCGCCGTCCACACCTGGTTAAAAAAGGCTTAACGTATCGGCCTTATGATTGCGCTGATAGCATCGGGTCCGGATAGTAGAGCCAAGGCTGCAGTTCACTGAAAAAGAGAAATTGCCGCCGTTCTCCTGCCCGGTTTGAGTTGTCCGATGCCGCAAGGTTCGTTCGCGTCTGTTGGTTCCGATTCGAAGCGCCGACGCCCCCTCCCGCTTCCAAAGGGCAACGCGGACATGCAGCCATTCACTCCGGATTCCTCGGTCGTTTCCGACGTCATCCCGTCCGCCAATTACGGCGAGCGGGCCAAGGACCGCGCGCCCGACATGATCGTGCTGCACTACACCGGCATGCCCGATGTCGAGGGCGCGCTGGCGCGGCTGTGCACCGCCGGCACCGACGTCTCGGCGCACTACGTGGTGCTGGAAGACGGCCGCATCGTGCAATGCGTGCCGGAAGCCAGGCGCGCCTGGCACGCCGGCGCCTCGTCATGGGCGGGCGAAGAGGACGTCAACTCGTGCTCGATCGGCGTCGAGATCGTCAATCGCGGCCATGACTGGGGCTATCCGGAGTTTCCGCTGCGCCAGATCGCGGCCGTGATCGCGCTGTGCCGCGGCATCATGCTCCGACGCAATGTACCGTCGCATCGGGTGCTCGGACATTCCGACGTCGCGCCGGCGCGCAAGCAAGACCCCGGAGAAAAATTTCCCTGGCATTCCCTCGCCAATTCCGGCGTCGGCCATTGGGTGCATCCGGCGCCGATCGTGCGAGGCGAGACCCTGAAACTCGGCACCGTCGGCGACGACGTGCGCGGCATGCAGGAGGCGCTGAAGCGCTACGGCTACGGCATCGAGGTGAACGGCAAGTATGACGGCCCGACCGTGGAGGTAGTCACCGCCTTCCAGCGCCACTTCCGCCCCGCCCGCGTCGACGGCGTCGCCGATACTTCGACGCTGACCACGCTGCAGGCACTGCTGGCGAGCTTGCTGAGCGAAACCGCGGTCGCGTCGCGCTAGACTAGCAGCAAACGCCGTCATGCCCGGGCTTGTCCCGGGTATCCACGTCTTGCTTTCTCACACAGCAAAAGACGTGGATGGCCGGGACAAGCCCGGCCATGACGAACTCATAATCGGTGCTCGGCATCCAGTTCCGCCAGCCTGCGCGCATAAAGCCGCCGCAACGGCTCCAGTTGCGTCGCGGCTGACGCCGCGAGATAAGCCTCCCGCGCAGCTTCCCGCCGCCCCAGCCGGCGCAGCAGATCGGCACGCACCGCCGGCAGTAGCTCGTAGCCGTTGAGCCCGCCGCGCGCCTGCAGCGCATCGATCAGGTCGAGCGCGCGGGCCGGACCGTCGACCATCGACACCGCCGCGGCGTGATTGAGCTCGATCACCGGCGATGGGCTGATCCGCAGCAGCACTTCGTAGAGTCCCGCGATCTGCGGCCAGTCGGTGTCGTGATAATTCGGAGCCTGCGCATGGAGCGCGGCGATCGCCGCCTGCACCGCGTAGGATTCGGGCCGGCCCCGCTCGCTTAAAGCGCGCTGCACCA
>NZ_DASYMN010000356.1:0-4680 GCF_036009065.1 Bradyrhizobium sp.
CTCGGCGATGCCGCGCTCGATGATCAAGGCGTTCGTCGACATGGGGGTCCATGTGCGCCACGCCTGGGGCATGACCGAGATGAGCCCGATCGGCACCCTTGCCTCGCTGAAACCTCCCTTTGCCGAACTGGAAGGCGACGCCAAGCTCGACATTCTGCAGACCCAGGGCTACCCGCCGTTCGGCGTGCAGATGAAGATCACCGACGACGCCGGCAAGGATCTGCCGTGGGACGGCAAGACGTTTGGCCGGCTGAAAGTGAGCGGCCCCGCGGTATCGCAGGCGTATTTCCGCGTCGACGCTGACATCCTCGACGAGGACGGCTACTTCGACACCGGCGACGTCGCCACCATCGACGAGCATGGCTACATGCGCATCACCGACCGTTCCAAGGACGTGATCAAGTCCGGCGGCGAATGGATTTCCTCGATCGATCTCGAGAATTTGGCGGTCGGCCATCCCAAGGTGGCGGAGGCCGCCGTGATCGGCGTCTATCATCCGAAGTGGGATGAGCGCCCGCTTCTGATCGTGCAGCTCAAGCAGGGCGAGTCCGCAACGCGTGAAGATATTCTGAAATACATGGACGGCAAAATTGCAAAGTGGTGGATGCCCGACGACGTGGTGTTCGTCGACGGCATTCCGCACACCGCCACCGGCAAGATATTGAAGACCGCGCTGCGCGACCAGTTCAAGGAGTACAGGTTTCCGACCGCGGCGGCGTGAGTTCTTAACCTCTCCCCGCTCTTCGCGGGAGAGGTCGGATTGCGAAGCAATCCGGGTGAGGGGCGAGGCAATGCGTGGCTCAATCCGCAGGACTCTCAGGTCGCGCCAGCTGCGCGCCAACCAAACCGACGCGGAAACGAAGCTGTGGAACCAGCTTCGCAATCGCCAGATTCACGGACACAAATTCGTTCGGCAACAGCCGATCGGCCGCTATATCTGTGACTTTGTCTGTCGCGAGAAGCTTATTGTTATCGAAGTTGACGGCGGACAGCATTCAGAATCGGCACGCGACGAGGTGCGCGATCGTTATTTGTATGCGCAGGGCTATCGCGTGATGCGATTCTGGAACAACGATGTTCTGTCGAATATAGAAGGCGTGCTCGCTGTTATCGACGAAAGGTTACGAGAAATTCCTCAGAGCAAGTCCGGCTGATCGACCTGATAGCCCATGATCCTTGTCGGCTCAGTGCCTGGCCCCTCACCCGGATCGCAAGTGCGATCCGACCTCTCCTCGCGAAGAGCGGGGAGAGGTTAAGAAAGCAGCGCCGAACGGCCCTTCACCTCTCCCCGCTCTTCGCGGGGAGAGGTCGGATTGCGAAGCAATCCGGGTGAGGGGCGAGGCAGTGCGTGGCAAAATTCGCAGGACCCTCGGGTCGGGCGAAATCCGCCCATCATTGCCTTGTATTCTCCGCAAGCCCGTGTTTTCACACGACACGTTTTTCACAGAATCGATCGACCCAGCCGATGGCCCGCAGGTTTTCCGCGCCATATCATACCGAGCCGGTCTCGGCGCTCGCCACCTGGGCGCGGCGTCTGGCCGTGTTTGCGGCGGTGGCGGCCGTGGTCTCGATCATCATCGTGCGCTTCGGCTTCCTCGAAATGCGCCCGGCGCTGGCGACGTTCTTCGGCGCGCTGGCCTGCGCGGGTTTGTCCATCCTGGTCGGATTGGCGGCGTTCGTCGCGATCTGGCAGAACGGCTCGCGCGGCATGAGCCGCATCCTGCTGGCGCTGCTGATCGACCTCGCGATCCTCGCCTATCCCGCCTATCTCGGCTGGCAGTATCGCAAGCTGCCGCCGATTCACGACATCACCACCGATTCGATCGACCCGCCGCGGTTCGATGCGCTGTCGCGGCTACGCGCCAGCGACGGCGCCAACCCCGCGGTCTACGCCGGCCTGTATTCCGCCGAACTGCAGCGCGCGGCCTATCCGGACGTCGAGCCGGTCGACCTCGATGTCCCCGTGCAACGCGCCTATGAAGTGACGCTGGCGCTGGTCAACAAGCGCAAGTGGCTGGTGATCGACGAGCGCGCACCGCAACCGCCGCGCCGCATCGGCCGCATCGAGGCGGTGGCGCGAACGCCGATCATGGGATTCCGCGAGGACGTCTCGATCCGCATCACGCCCGACGGCGAGGGATCGCGCGTCGATATCCGCTCGTCGTCGCGCTATTTCGAGAGCGACCTCGGCAGCAACGCCTCGCGCGTGACAAAACTGATCGAGGATATCAACACCGCCGTGGACCGGACTCCGGCGCCAAAGAAGCCGGCGGCGCCGGTCAAGGCCCCGGCCAAGGGCGTGGCCAAGAAGTAACCGTCATTGCGAGGAGCGAAGCGACGAAGCAATCCAGTCTTTCTCGCCATGACGAAGTCTGGATTGCTTCGCTTCGCTCGCAATGACGGTCAGGCCAGCCGGTAACTGCCGCCGATCACCGGATCGCCATCCGTCGCCACCATGCCGCGCCCGACCAGGTCCTCCAGATGTGCCAGCACGGAATAGCCGGCGGCCCCCATCAGCCGCGGGTCGATGCCGATATAGATCGCGCGCACCATGGTTGGGATATCCGCCTCGCCTTTTGCCAGGCGATGCAGGATCGAGGCTTCGCGCGCCTCGCGGTGCCGGATCAGAAAGCGCACATAGCGCGGCGCGTCGGCGATTTCCGGGCCGTGGCCGGAGAAATACAGATCCTCGCCGCGCTGCGTCAGCTTGTGCAGCGACGCCATGTAGTCGATCATCGATCCGTCGGGAGGCGCGACGATCGAGGTCGACCAGCCCATCACGTGATCGCCGATGAACATCAATTTCCGCTCGGCCCACGCGAAGGCCATGTGGTTGGCGGTATGACCCGGCGTCGCCACCGCCTGCAGCGCCCAACCGTCGCCGGCGATGGTCTCGCCGTCGCGGACCTGCAGATCGGGATGAAAATCACGGTCGGCACCGGATTCGGCGGATATTTTCTCGCTCCCGTAATACGGCCGCGAGGCGCGATGCGGCCCTTCGGCGTAGACGGTCGCGCCGGTGGCCGCCTTGATGCGCGCGGTGTTCGGCGAATGGTCGCGGTGGGTGTGGGTGACGAAGATGTGCGTCACGGTTTCGCCGCGCACGGCATCAAGCAGCGCGGATGCGTGGGCCTCGCTGTCGGGACCGGGATCGATGATCGCAACATTGCCGCGGCCGACGATGTAACTCACCGTGCCGGTGAAGGTGAACGGGCTCGGGTTGTCGCAGAGGACGCGGCGAATGCCGGGACGCACCTCGTCGACCACGCCGGGTTTCAGGGCAAAATCGCGGTTGAACGGGATGTCGTCGTTGTCGGACATTGAAAATCTCGATGGTGTGCCCCGGACACAGCGCAGCGCGTAGCCCTTCGCGGAGCGGTGCGCTGCAGAGCCGGGGCCGTACAAAGCTCGGTGTTCGTGACGGTCCCGGCTCTGCGAAGCAGCGTGAAGAACGCTGCATCGCGTCCGGGACACGGAGGGCTTTTACGAAAACGCCTGAATGCCGGTGATGGCGCGTCCCAGGATCAGCGCGTGCACATCGTGGGTGCCTTCATAGGTGTTGACGGTCTCGAGGTTCGCGGTGTGGCGCATCACGTGATATTCGATCTGGATGCCGTTGCCGCCGTGCATGTCGCGCGCGACGCGGGCGATGTCGAGCGCCTTGCCGCAATTGTTGCGCTTGACGATGGAGATCATCTCCGGCGCCATCTTGCCTTCGTCCATCAGCCGGCCGACGCGTAAGGACGCCTGCAAGCCCAGCGCGATATCGGTCTGCATGTCCGCGAGCTTCTTCTGCACCAGTTGCGTCGCCGCCAGGGGCCGGTTGAACTGCTTGCGGTCCAGCGTGTATTGCCGCGCGCGGTGCATGCAGTCTTCCGCGGCGCCCATCGCGCCCCAGGAAATACCGTAGCGCGCGCGGTTGAGGCAGCCGAACGGCCCTTTCAGGCCGGAGACGTTCGGCAGCAGCGCGCTCTCCGGCACCACCACGCCCTCCATCACGATCTCGCCGGTGATCGATGCGCGAAGTGAGAGCTTGCCGCCAATCTTCGGCGCCGACAGGCCCTTCATGCCTTTCTCCAGGATAAAACCGCGGATCTGGTTGTTGTGCTCGGCGGACTTCGCCCACACCACGAACACGTCGGCGATCGGCGCGTTGGAAATCCACATTTTCGAGCCGGTCAGCCGGTAGCCGTCGGACACCTTCTCGGCGCGGGTCTTCATGCCGCCGGGATCGGAACCGGCATCCGGCTCGGTCAGCCCAAAACAGCCGACCCATTCGCCGGTGGCGAGTTTCGGCAGGTATTTCTTGCGCTGGTTCTCGTCGCCATAGGCATAGATCGGATGCATCACCAGCGACGACTGCACCGAGTTCATCGAGCGATATCCGGAATCGACCCGCTCGATCTCGCGCGCCACCAGGCCGTAGGCCACGTAGCTGGCATTGGCGCAGCCATATTCTTCCGGCAGCGTGATGCCGATCAGGCCGAGTTCGCCCATCTCGTTGAATATCTCGCGGTCGGTCTTTTCTTCCAGATACGCCTTGGTGATGCGCGGCAGCAGCTTGTCCTGCGCATAGGCGCGCGCGGTGTCGCGGATCATGCGCTCATCTTCGGTCAGCTGCTCGTCCAGCATGAACGGATCGTCCCACTGGAAATTCACCGGGGCCGGCTTGTCCTTGGG
>NZ_DASYMN010000357.1:0-1676 GCF_036009065.1 Bradyrhizobium sp.
CGCATTCGCTGCGCTGGTGATGGGCCGCACCGTCAGCGCCGACGACGCCCGCGAGGCCGGCTTCGTCAATACGGTGGTCGCGCCCGGCCATACCGAAGCCGAGGCGCGCAAGGTGGCGCGCGAGATTTGCGCGTTGCCCGCGGAAGCCGTCGCGATCTCGCGCAAACTTCTGAAACTGCCGCCCGAGGACTTGACCCGCAGAATCGATCAGGAAGGTCATCTGTTCGGCGAACGGATGCGCTCCAAGGAAGCGGTCGCCGCGTTCAAGGCGTTCTTCGCGCGCAAGAAGGCTTGATGTTCTTAACCTCTCCCCGCACTGCGCGGGTAGTGGTCGAAATTCTCGCAAAGCGAGAATTTCGGGTGAGGGGCCAGGCACTGCGCCAGACCGAATCAAAACCTCTCGGGTCATATGATATTTCCGCCATCATGCAATGAAATGTGCGACCCGAGAAAAATGTCCACCGGCACGCGTGTTGCCTCGCCCCTCACCCGGAGACTTCGCTCCGCTCCGTCTCCGACCTCTCCCCGCGCAGAGCGGCTGTCGTATTCACACATCTTGCGCTGCGGCTGTGCGGCTGATTCCCTTGAGATTGCTTGGGATTCGCGGGAGTTAGCCATGGCTGGAATTGAATACGGACTGGGGTATTTTAACGACCTCCGGCTGCAAAAAGGGGGGCCGTTTTGCATGCAGCGCTGGTGGCGCGTCCAGGCTGCTGTATCCGGCGGCTGGCGAGGACACGCGCCCGGGAGATGCAGTTTACGCGGTTCTTGCGCAATCCGTCGGTGACAGTCACCGAGATAGCATCGCATGCTGCAGAGAGTACGGCCGCCCGCGCTGCGGGACGTGATGTGGTGGTGATCCAGGATACCAGTGAATTGGCGTTGGGAGGGCGGCGGGCGAAGGCGAACGGCTATGGGCCGGTCGGCAAGGGCGGAGCCCTGCGCGGTCTTCTGCTGCACACGGTGCTGGCGGTGGATGCCGGCACAGGTGGGGTGATCGGCCTTGTCGAGGCCAAGGTGTGGAATCGTAAGGGAGGCAAGGTCGCCGCTCGGCGCTCGCGCGCAACCCCGCACAAGGAATCGCAGCGCTGGCTCGATGGCACGATGCGCGCCGGCGAAGTGTTGGCTGCGGCGGCGCACATCACCGGTGTGTCGGACCGCGAGAGCGACATCTACGAGCACTTCGCGCGACGCCCCGACAACGTGGATCTGATCGTGCGCGCCTGCCAAAACCGCAAGATCGAGACGGATGATGGAGATCAAATAAATCTGCTGTTCAGTCACGTTGACGGCTTGCCCGAGCGGGGTCGGTTCGAGGTGAAAATCCCTGCGGCGCCGGGCCGCAAGGCGCGTACGGCAGAACTCGCTGTGCGGTTCTCTACTGTGGTATTGCGCAAGCCGCTGCACGGTGCGGCGACCGATTTGCCGACCACGGTCACCCTTACCATGGTCGATGTCCGCGAAACCTCGACACCCCAAGACGGCAAGGCCATCCACTGGCGGTTGTTCACGACACATGCCGTCACCAACCTTGGCGAGGCGCGCAGGATTGTCGATCTCTATCGGATGCGCTGGGCGATTGAAGAGTTCTTCCATACGATCAAGACCGCGGGCTTCGACATCGAAGCTGCCGACATTGGCGAACCGACCGTCATGATCAAGTTCGTCGCCGCGGT
>NZ_DASYMN010000358.1:0-2252 GCF_036009065.1 Bradyrhizobium sp.
GTCATTCCAGATCACACAGGGCAATCGGACCGGCCTGATCAACCAGTCGGTGCTGGACCAAGCCATGTTTGTTGACGACGGCTCTACGGAGCAGCCCGGCCTATTTATCGACACCGCAAAGTTGTCGGAAGGTTTCTACGAGCAGCTAAAGCGGCATCCAGTACCGGTCGAAGACAGCGCGATCCGGGCACTGGCCAACAATTCGCTCGCCCTGGATATCTACTGCTGGTTGGCCTACAGGCTTCACGCGCTCAAAGAGCCGAAAATGGTCACTTGGAAGGCCCTCCATGCGCAATTCGGTCGGTCTGTGGAGCGGATTGATCACTTTCGGCGGCATTTTCGCGTTAATTTGCAGCTTGCCTTGGCGGTTTATCCCGAAGCTAAGCTCAACGAGGGACCTCAAGGCGTCGTTCTAAAGCCTTCCAGACCGCCGGTTTCCGCGAAAGTTGTAGCCCTCGGCGGATCCAAGCGCCGCTAACAGGCTGCGGAAAAACCCTTGGAAACATCCGCCATCGATTTGATTTCCTGAGGCCAGAGCAGGCACGGAGAGAGAGGCTGTCAGATGCGCGGGCGGGATCATCAGAGAGGTCATCTGAGCGGCTACGTGAACCCGGAGGCGATGGTGCCGCCGGATCATCCACTGCGCCAGATCCGCCCGCTGGTGAACGCAGCCCTGGAGCGTCTGTCGCCTGAGTTCGACCAGATCTACTCGTTGACTGGCCGGCCCTCGATCCCACCCGAGCAATTGCTGCGGGCCTTGCTGCTGCAGGCGTTCTTCACGATCCGCTCGGAGCGGCAGTTGATGGAGCAACTGCGCTACAACATCCTGTTTCGCTGGTTCGTCGGCCTGTCGATCGAGGCGCCGGTGTGGGACGTGACGGTGTTCACCAAGAACCGCGACCGATTGCTGGAAGGTGACATCGCCCATGGCTTCCTCCGCGCGATCCTGGCTGACCCGCAGGTGCGGCACCTCCTCTCAAACGAGCACTTCTCGGTCGATGGCACGCTGATTGAAGCCTGGGCCTCGATGAAGAGCTTCCGGCCCAAGGACGGCAGCGGTGCGCCACCCGGTCCGGGACGCAACGGCGAGCGCGACTTCCACGGTGAGACGCGCAGCAACGAGACGCACGCCTCGAGCACCGATCCGGATGCGCGGCTCTACAAAAAGGCCGAGGGCCAGGCGGCGAAGCTCTGCCACATGGGGCACGTGGCGATCGAGAACCGTCACTGCCTGGTAGTAGACGCCCTTACGACGCTGGCGACTGGCACCGCCGAGCGTGAGGCGGGGGTAGAGATGGTCGGCGCAATACCGGGCCGGCATCGCATCACGATCGGCTGTGACAAAGCCTACGACACACAGGACTTCGTCGCTGACATGCGAAGCCTCGGTGCAACCCCGCATGTCACGCAGAACGACAAGGGCCGCCGCTCGGCCATCGACGGACGCACCACGCGCCATGCCGGCTATCAGGTGAGCCTGCTTGTGCGCAAACGGATCGAGGCGGTGTTCGGCTGGATGAAGACGATCGGTGGGCAGCGCAAAACGCGCTTTCGCGGCACGCCTCGGGTGAGCTGGATGTTCACCCTGGCGGCGGCGGCCTACGACCTGATCCGGTTGCCGAAGCTGCTGGGTGCCGCGGCGTAGCGACACCCAGAGTCTGTCCGAAGCCTGCGCTGCGATATAATTTTCGCAGTGCAGAACTGGAAATTCTTCACATTTGCCCCTCTGGCGAGCCTCTTAGAACGCCCCAGCATGCGAAAGCTTCGGGAATACGGGATCGTTCGGGGGTTTTTCCGCAGCCTGCTAACGGTCGATCGACGTCCGACGGCGGATGGTCCCCGCGTCCGCGGACAACAAGACGCGTAGCGATGACAATAACCAGTATCAGAGGCGCGGTCTTCCTGAGCCGCGGCTAAGCGAACAGGCCGGCAGGACCGATGCTGTGCATGATCTTGCTTGTCCCGAACGCCGCCTGTTCGACGCCGTTGCGGCCCAGATGGTCAATCGCCGTTTCCGGGCGACAATAAACCGTTCACTTTGAACCGGTGGAACGTTGGCGGAAGCGGCCAACATAGCCGGCCACGCCATCACCCGAACGACACAGCGCTACGACGCCGGAGGGATGGTATCAGCCTGGATGAGGTGGAGCGGAGTGGGGATGTAGCGTTATCCTCGTGAGCCTGGCTTGTAATCATTAAGGGCGGATATTGCCTATAAAAAAGGCGACCACCGAAGTGGCCGCCAAGTTTAG
>NZ_DASYMN010000359.1:0-4635 GCF_036009065.1 Bradyrhizobium sp.
CAGCGCGGAGGCCGCGCGGTTGTCATCGAAGTCGATGACGACTTGGGTTTCGGGCGGGGCTTGCAGGTCGCGGTCGAGTTTGCGGCTGGGGGCGAGCGAAGGCGAATCCGATGCGCTTTTGGGCAAGGGTTCAGGCTCCCACTGTTGTCTGCAAGGGTGTACTTGAACGAGGCGCCGGCGCGGGCCGCATCGGTGGCGCCACGAGCCTGCCGAGCAGGCTGTAGCGCTCGAGGCTTTCGATTGCGACCGGCAGCACCTGCCCGATGCTGTCGGGCGAGGCCAACACATGCGCCGGCTGCAGATAGGCGGTGCGGCCGACGATCTGGCCGGGATTGCGCGCGGGCCGCTCGAACAGCACATCGACGGTTAAGCCAATCATCGCCTTGTTGAAGGCCGATTGCTGGCTGTCGATCAATTCCTGGAGCCGCACCAATCGCTCGTCCATCTCTTTCGCTGACACCATCTCCCGCATGTCCGCCGCCGGCGTTCCCGGCCGCGGCGAATACTTGAACGAATAGGCGCCAGCGTAGCCGATTTGGCTGACCAGCGCGAGGGTGGCGCAAAAATCTTCCTCGGTCTCGGTGGGGAAACCCACGATAAAATCCGATGAAAATGCAATATCTTGCCGCGCGGCGCGAAAACGGTCGATGACGCGGCGATAATCGTCCGATGTATGCTTGCGGTTCATGACGCCGAGGACGCGGTCGGAGCCGGATTGTACCGGCAGGTGCACGAACGGCATCAGCTCCGGCAGATCGCGATGCGCCTCGATCAGCGTGTCGTCGACATCGCGGGGATGGCTGGTCGAGTAGCGCAGCCGAACGATGCCTGGGATTTCCGCAAGATACCGCAGCAGGGCGCCGAGCGGCCATGGCCGGCCGTCCGGGCCTTCGCCGTGATAGGCGTTGACGTTCTGGCCGATCAGCGTGATTTCGCGCACGCCATTGTCGGCAAGCCTGCGCACCTCATCGGTAATCTTCGCGACGGGGCGCGATACTTCGGCGCCGCGGGTATAGGGCACCACGCAGAAGGTGCAGAACTTGTCGCAGCCTTCCTGCACGGTGACGAAGGATGAAATGCCGCGGGCGCGGATCGCCTGCCGCGACGGCGGTGGCAGGAACCCGAACTTGTCCTCGACCGGAAATTCGGTTTCCAGCGCGCGGCCATGCATTTTGGCGTGCGCCAGCAGTTGCGGCAGATGATGATAGCTCTGCGGGCCGACCACCACATCGACTACCGGCGCGCGGCGGATGATTTCGTTGCCCTCGGCCTGCGCGACGCAGCCGGCGACGACGATGTTCATCTTGCGGCCCTGCTGCGCGGCCTCGTCCTTGGCAGCGCGCAGCCGACCGAGCTCGGAATAGACTTTTTCGGAGGCCTTTTCGCGGATGTGGCAGGTGTTGAGGATCACCAGATCGGCGTCGTCCACATCAGCGGTCTCGACAAAGCCCTCGCCCGCCAGCGTGTCCACCATGCGCTGCGCATCGTAGACATTCATCTGGCAGCCATAGGACTTGATATGCAGCTTGCGCGGCTGGCTCATGGAACCTGAATGCGGACCTGACATGGCGCCATTGCGGCGCGGGGCTCAATTATAGGCTAAAGCGCAGGAAATCCACTCCATTCGTCGTCCCCGCGAAGGCGCAGACCCACACGCCGTGTCGCCTCGTTTAGGCACGATGTTGCAACTCCGGCCGCACCAGCGACCGCCAGGGGTTATGGGTCCTCGCCTTCGCGGGCACGACGCGGAGTGTGTAATCGCGCATCGCCGATCATCCCCGGCAACTGCCGCATGTCGTCGAATGTCACCGCCGCGCCGGCGGCTCTGAGCTTGTCGGCATAGCCGGGCCGGCAGTGGCTGCCGCCGTGGAATCCCAGCACCGTCATCCCGGCGGCGCGCGCGCCGGTGACGCCGGGGACGCTGTCCTCGATCACCACGCATCGCGCCGGTAGCGCCTGCATCTGTTCGGCAGCGAACAGAAACAGGTCGGGCGCCGGCTTGCCGCGCTTGACCTGGCTTGCCGAGAAAATATGCGGCGCGAGGATGTCGTAGAGGCCGGCGCAGGTCAGGCCATGGCGAATCTTTTCCGGCGTGCCGCTCGATGCCACGCACTTCGGCAGACCGATCGCGGCGACCGCCTGGACCACATAGGGAACGGGCCGCAGCTCGTCGGCGTAGCATTGCAGCGCTGTCTGTTTCATCTGCGCTTCAAAATCGTCCGGAAGCTTGCGGCCGAGTTCAGCTTCGACGATCAGCCGCGCCTCGAGATCGGAGACGCCGAGAAAGCGATCCAGCACCTGATCTTCCGTGATCGGGTAGCCGTGGCGGGTCAACGTCGCCGCATGCGCACGGCAGGAAATGACCTCGCTGTCGACCAGCACGCCGTCGCAGTCGAAAATGATCAGATCGAAGCTCAAGACGCTTTATCGTCGTCCAGCGGCACGCAATACAATTCCAGCCGGTGATCGACC
This sequence comes from Bradyrhizobium sp., assembly GCF_036009065.1. Taxonomy (GTDB): domain Bacteria; phylum Pseudomonadota; class Alphaproteobacteria; order Rhizobiales; family Xanthobacteraceae; genus Bradyrhizobium. The sequence continues at coordinate 2,473 of NZ_DASYMN010000359.1, forward strand.
AGCTTGTAGCCGAGCTTGCGCGCGATCTCCGCCTGCAGCTTTTCGATTTCCTCGGAGGTGAATTCGATCACCTTGCCGTCGCGAAGATTGATCAGATGGTCGTGGTGGCTGTCGCGCATCTGCTCATAGCGGGCGCGGCCCTCGCGGAAATCGTGCCGCTCGATGATCCCTGCGTCCTCGAACAGTTTTACGGTGCGGTACACCGTCGAGATCGAGATCTTGTCGTCGACCGCGACGCAGCGGCGATACAATTCCTCGACGTCGGGATGGTCCAGCGCCTCCGCCAGCACGCGCGCGATGACGCGGCGCTGCTCGGTCATGCGCATGCCGGTGGCGGCGCAGCGCGCCTCGATGCCGGTCGCCTTCAGCGCGGACGTGGATTTCAGGGCGGTCATGGTTTCATGCCTTGGCAACGAGCCTGTTCTGCCATCCGGCGCGGCTCACGACAAGTCGCGACGCATCAACACTGCGTTCAATTGTTCACCGCCGGGCTGCTGGTAATAGCGTTCGCGGCGGCCGGCCACGCTAAATCCGGCCCGGTCGTAGAGTCGGCGCGCCGGCTGATTATTTTCCTCGACCTCGAGGAACACCGTGCGCACGCCGCGGCCCGCGAGATGGCCCAGATGCGTCAGCAGCAGATTGCGCGACAGGCCGCGGCCGCGATGCCTTGGGTCGACGGCGATCGACAGGATTTCGGCTTCATCCGCCGCCATGCGCGACACCGCAAAGCCGATCACTTTCCGTCCCTGTCGCAACCGGTGCACCAGCGTGTTGCGCTCGGCCAGCATCTGCTCGAATTCGCCTTCGCCCCAGCCGCGATGAAACGATGCGCCGTGAAGCTGCGCCAGCTTTGCCGCGTCGCGAGGGGTCGCGGGCTCGATCGCAACGGCGCCGCCGCCCCACAGGTCGGACAGCCAGGCGATCACGGCTCGGATGGCTGCGTCGCCTGTCGCAGCATGTCCTTTTGAGGCCTTGCGTCGGGCGCGCGCAGATAATACGGCCGGGCCGCCGCGGTATCGGGATTGACGGCGGCGCCGAGCCAGCCGACCCAGGCGATATCAGGCGCCGGCTGCGCATCGGCCTGTATCGGCGCCGGCGCATCGCTCGGCCAGCGTTGCCCAAGAATCTTCACGGCGTTGCCGACCAGATACGGTGCGCCGAAACGCGCGGCGTCCAGCGCCTCTTCGACCGGCGCGAGGCGCGGCCAGAGCAGTGAGGAGCCGTTGCCGGCGACCACTTGCAGATAGACATGATCATGCCGCGCATCGATCACGGAGATCACGGGATGCTCACCGGCTTCGTTGACGATGGGCGCGGCGTAGGCCGCCAGCGTGGTCACGCCGACCACCGGCTTGCCGGCGGCGAGCGCGAGCCCGCGCGCCGCGGACAGGCCAACCCGCACGCCGGTAAAACTGCCGGGGCCGGTGGTCACCGCGATGCGGTCGAGGCCTGCAAAGCCGAGGCCGGACGCTTTGATGACGCGCGCGATCAGCGGCATCAGCGCCTCGGCATGCCCGCGCTTCATGGCGAGCGATTCCCGCGCGATCATCCGGCCGGCATCGGTGTCCAGCACCCCGGCGGCGCAGGCGTCGAGCGCGGTGTCGATGGCGAGGATCAGCATGGCCTTTTCTCGTCATGCCCGGGCTTGTCCCGGGCATTCACGTCTACCTTGCCACAAGACAAGACGTGGATGGCCGGGACAAGCCCGGCCATGACGAAAATCTTGAAATTCACATATTAGCGGACGCGGGCAACCGGTTAGATCGGCCTTACTTCAACCACGTCGGGCACGAAATGCTTCAGCAGGTTCTGGATGCCGTGCTGCAGCGTCGCGGTGGAGGAGGGGCAGCCGGCGCAGGAGCCCTTCATGTTGAGATAGACGATGCCGTCCTTAAAACCGCGGAAGGTGATGTCGCCGCCGTCATTGGCGACCGCAGGCCGCACCCGGGTTTCGATCAGGTCCTTGATGGTGTCCACGGTCTCGGCGTCGGCCTGATCGAAGAACTCGTCCTCTTGATCGGCGGCCTCGTCGCCGCCGGCGCTGCCGTCGGCCATCAGCGGCGCGCCGGACATGTAGTGCTCCATGATGGCGCCGAGGATCGCGGGCTTCAGATGCTGCCAGTCGCTGTCGTCCTTGGTCACGGTGACGAAATCCGAGCCGTA
>NZ_DASYMN010000360.1:0-12947 GCF_036009065.1 Bradyrhizobium sp.
AAAAGCCCGATCCGTCGTTGCTTTAAGTCGCGTCCCCCGTTGAGAACGAGGTGCGCCGGTTCGCCTCCGGCTGCCAGTCACGGTTGCAAGGAGGTGAAGTCGCCTTCAACGGCATCTCTGGAGAGAGATGCTGGCCTCTTAAGTTCTGTAACCGACTTAAGCGACCCTCGGCTTCTTCATCCCTTGGCGGCTGTCCGGCCTCTTGTCCGGATACCTACCGACTGACACACGACCACAGGCACGTGCGAAATTGGGCAAGAGTGCAAATAGGGGTTTTGAGTCCGCTTCGCAACATTTTTTTTGCGCTGCCGACAAGTTTCTCCACCGCGTGGTTTCCAAGACGCGGCTGAGAGCGCCGAAGATGAACGCATGTTAAGTTTGCTTAACGAAGTGTGAGCGGCGCGGCTGGACGAAGATTCGTTTAAGGCCTGTGGCGCAACGGTTTTTGGCGCCACACACGCTGCCGTCATCCTGAGGTGCTCGCCCTTCTTCAGGGCGAGCCTCGAAGGATGGCCACACGCGCCGGTGCTCGCGGCCATCCTTCGAGACGCCGCGCAAGTGCGCGGCTCCTCTGGATGACGGCGGTGGTGTGGAGCGGCGGGAGCGGTGCCTCAGCCGCGCCGCGTAAACGGCTCGATGTGCTGGGCGGCGCGGATGAAAGCGATCATGATGACAACGCCGAGCCCGAACAGGATGGCCTGCAGGATATGCGCGCCGAAGTCGTCGAGGCCGAACAGGATGGCGAGCGCCCAGCCGCCGGCGAACGCCGCGCCGAACACCTCGGCGCCGATCAGGATCGCGGCGGAGATGACGGTGATGACGCTGGGCCAGACAATCTGGCGGGCGGCTGACGGGGTGGTCTGGGAAGGCATGTTCAGGGTCCTGTTGCGGCCGCAATCTCTCTGAAAAGCATGTCCGGTTCAAGGCCTGATGACGGTCTCGTGCCCCCGGACACCAACTTCGACCCGTCATTGCCGGGCTTGACCCGGCAATTCATCCTCTTCGCAAAAAGGCGTGTTACGAAGATGGATGGATGCGCGGGTCGAGCCCGCGCATGACGCTGTCTTTTCGCGCCGCATCGCGCTCGGGACACGAGAATCGGGCGCAAAAAAGCCCGATCGCCTGTTATAAGGCGGACCGGATTTGAGGCGAAACATGGGAATTGCGATGTCGGAAACACTGGAAGCCAGCGCGGTCGCGCTACCTGCCGAAAACCCGCTCCTAAAACCCTGGCAGACGCCGTTCGAGACGCCGCCATTCACGGAGATTGCGCCGGAGCATTTCCTCCCCGCCTTCGAGCAGGCCTTCGCCGACCATGCCGCCGAGATTGCCGCGATCACCCACGATCCGGCGACGCCGGATTTCGCCAATACCATCACCGCGCTGGAGCGCTCCGGAAAACTGCTCTCGAAAGTGGCGGCGGTGTTCTACGACCTGGTGTCGGCGCATTCGAGCCCGGCGCTGCTCGAGATCGACAAGGAGGTGTCGTTGCGGATGGCGCGGCACTGGAACCCGATCATGATGAACGCCGTGCTGTTTGGCCGGATCGTGGCGCTGCATGACAACCGCGCCGCGCTGCACCTGACCGGCGAGCAGAAGCGCCTGCTGGAGCGCACCTACACCCGCTTCCATCGCTCCGGCGCCGGGCTGGATGAGCAGGCGAAAGGGCGGATGGCGGAGATCAACGAGCGGCTGGCGCAGCTCGGCACCGCGTTCAGCCATCACCTGCTCGGCGACGAGCAGGACTGGTTCATGGAACTCGGCGAGGCCGACCGCGACGGGCTTTCCGATTCGTTCATCGCGGCGGCAAGGGCCGCGGCCGACGAGCGCGGCATGGCCGGCAAGGCAGTGATGACGCTGTCGCGCTCCTTCGTCGAGCCGTTCCTGAAGAGCTCGACCCGGCGCGACTTGCGCGAAAAGGTATTCAAGGCGTTTGTCGCGCGCGGCGACAACGGCAACGCCAACGACAACAACGACACCATCGTCAATATCCTCGCGCTGCGCGAGGAAAGCGCAAAGCTGCTGGGCTTCCCGACCTTCGCGGCCTACCGGCTGGAAGATTCCATGGCCAAGACGCCGGAGGCCGTGCGCGGCCTGCTGGAGCGGGTTTGGAAACCCGCCCGCGCCCGGGCGCTGGCCGATCGCGACGCGCTGCAGGCGCTGGTCGCCGAGGAGGGCGGCAATTTTGCCCTCGCGCCGTGGGACTGGCGCTACTACGCCGAAAAGCTGCGGCAGATCAGCGCCAATTTCGACGACGCCGCGATCAAGCCGTACCTCGCACTGGACAACATGATCGACGCCGCGTTCGACACCGCGCATCGGCTGTTCGGCCTCAGCTTTGCCGAGCGCAAAGACATTCCGGTCTGGCATCCGGACGTCCGGGTCTGGGAGGTCAGGGACGCCGCCGGAAACCACAAGGCGCTGTTCTATGGCGACTATTTTGCGCGGCCCTCGAAGCGCTCGGGCGCCTGGATGACCTCGCTGCGCGACCAGCAGAAGCTCGATGGCGACGTCGCCCCGCTGGTCATCAATGTCTGCAATTTCTCCAAGGGCGCGGAGGGCCAGCCCTCGCTGCTGTCGCCGGACGACGCGCGCACGCTGTTCCACGAATTCGGCCACGGCCTGCACGGCATGCTGTCGGATGTGACCTATCCCTCGCTGTCCGGCACCTCGGTGTTCACCGATTTCGTAGAGCTGCCCTCGCAGCTCTACGAGCACTGGCAGGAGCAGCCGCAGGTGCTGCGCCAGTTCGCGCGCCACTACCAGACCGCCGAGCCGCTGCCGGACGACCTGTTGAAGCGCTTCATCGCCGCGCGAAAATTCAACCAGGGTTTTGCCACCGTGGAATTCGTCTCGTCCGCCTTGATCGATCTGGAATTCCACACCCAGCCGGCCTCGGCCAGCCGCGACGTGCGGGCGTTCGAGCGCGCCGAGCTGGAGAAAATCGGCATGCCGGCGGAAATCTCGCTGCGGCACCGGCCTACCCAGTTCGGCCACATCTTTTCCGGCGATCACTATGCGTCGGGCTATTACAGCTACATGTGGTCCGAGGTGATGGACGCCGACGCCTTCGGCGCGTTCGAGGAAGCCGGCGACATCTTCGATTCCGGCGTCGCAAAACGCCTGCACGACGACATCTACTCATCGGGAGGCTCGCGCGACCCGGAAGACGCCTACATCGCCTTCCGCGGCCGCGAACCGGAACCCGAAGCGCTGCTGCGCCGGCGCGGGCTCTTGGACGTGCCGGAGGCGGCGTGATGCGGATGCCGTCATTGCGAGCAGTCGTAGGGTGGGCAAAGGCGCGCTTGCGCCGTGCCCACCATCGTCATCGGCGCTCGCTTGCGGTGGGCACGCTTCGCTTTGTCCACCCTACGGCCCTGTTGGTCGCAGCGCTGCTCACCATCGGCATGAACACCGCCTCCGCCCATCCCCATGTCTGGGTCACCGCGGCGAGCGAACTGATCTACGCTTCAGACGGCTCGATATCCGGCGTGCGCCACGCCTGGACGTTTGACGACATGTTCTCGACCTATGCGCTGCAGGGCATCGAGAGCAAGACCAAAGGCGTCTATACACGCGAGGAACTGGCGTCGCTGGCGCAGACCAATGTGGAGTCGCTGAAAGAGTTCGGCTTCTTCACCTTCGCCAAGGCCGACGGCAAGAAGGAGAAGTTTCTAGAGCCGGTCGATTACTACCTTGAACACAAGGACGGTGCGCTGGTGCTGCATTTCACGCTGCCGTTCAAGACGCCGTTCAAGACCAGGCAGCTCGCGCTCGAAGTGTTCGATCCGAGCTTCTTTGTCGACTTCTCGCTGCGGAAGCAGGATCCGATCCGTCTGGTCGGCGCGCCGGCGGCCTGCACTTTTGCGATCCAGCGCCCCAACGACGGCAGCGCCGCCGCGCAAAAACTCAACGAGCAGACGTTTGCGAGCGGCGAGAATTCAAATTACGGCGCGATGTTCGCCAACAAGGTCACGGTGGATTGCCCGTGAGCGCAATGCGGTCGACGGCCGTCATGCCCGGGCTTGTCCTGGGCATCCACGTCTTGACGGCGCCGCGGCAAGAAAGACGTGGATGGCCGGGACAAGCCCGGCCATGACGAGAGGAAAGGGAATCGCTCTAGCTTGCGTCACGCTGCTGGTCGTTGCCCTGTTCGCCGACGCCATCCTGCACCCCTTGCTCGCACAAAACCCCTTCGGCCCCCCGCGCGCCGCCCCCAACACGCAAGTGGGCGGCATCGTCGGCTGGCTGTTAACAAAACAATCCGAATTCTATTCCCAGATGTCTTCGACCATTCGCGCCGCCAAATCCGATGGCAGTGCGGTGTGGACCTTGCTGGCGATCTCGTTTGCCTACGGTGTCTTCCACGCCGCCGGACCCGGCCATGGCAAGGCGGTGATCTCGTCCTATCTGGTCGCCAACGGGGAAACCGCCAAGCGCGGCATCGTGTTGTCGTTCGCCTCGGCGCTGATGCAGGCGCTGGTCGCCGTCGCGATCGTTGGCATCTCGGCCTGGCTGCTCAACGCCACCGCCAAAACCATGTGCGGCGCCGAGCGCGCCATCGAGATCGCCAGCTACGCCCTGATTGCGGCGTTCGGCGCCCGGCTGGTCTGGACCAAGGGCGGCGGCTTTTTTCGCGCGCTGCAGGCGGAACGGGAACGGCCGGCACTCGCGGTGGCGAGCGCCGCACATCATCACCATCACCATGATCACGGCCATGTCCACGACGAGCATTGCGGTCATTCCCATGGCCCGACCCCGGGCGAGCTCGCCGGCCCCGGCGGCTGGCGGCGCGGCCTCGGCGCCATTCTCGCCGTCGGCATCCGGCCCTGCTCGGGGGCGATCCTGGTGCTGGTGTTCGCGCTGGCGCAGGGCCTGTTCTGGGCCGGCGTCGCCGCCACTTTCGTGATGGGGCTAGGCACCGCGATCACGGTGGCCACCATCGCCGTCATCGCCGTCTCGGCACAGGATCTCGCGCGGCGCCTCAGCGCCGGCCGCGAAGGCGGCGGCGCGCTGCTGATGCGCGGCATCGAATTCGCCGCGGCCGGACTGGTGCTGCTGCTGGGCGCAGGCCTGCTCGCCGGCTACATCGCCGCCGAACGGGTGACGTGTTTTTGAGCCGTCATTGAGGAGCGTAGCGACGAAGCAATCCAGTCTTGCTGCCGCAAAGAACTGGATTGCTTCGCTTCGCTCGCAATGACGGTGAGGGTCACGCCGGCAAATAGCCCTTGATCATCGGCAGAAAGAAAATCCCTACATTGATCGCAAAGCCGATGCTCCACAGGATCGACCGCAGCGTCGGGCGGTCGCCGAGATAGGTCAGGACGTAGGCGATCCGCACGATCAGGAACAGCACTGCCAGTTCATTGATCAGATTCTGCGGGCTTTCGCGAAATTCGGCCAGCAGCACCGCTACGGCGAAGAACGGAAACGTCTCGATGCCGTTCTGATGCGCGCCCCACGCGCGGGCACGAACGGGATCGTCATAGAAGGCTGGGTCCCGCGGATTGGCGTTGTCGAATTGTCGAAACCCGAGCCACTTGATCGGTCCGATCGTCAGCAGAACCAGCATCACGCTTGCGAAAATGCACCATTCTGCGATCGTCATGGTTCCCTCCGGGCTACGGGTGCGATGATTTAGCGGCAGAGACGTTATCTTGACAAGGATCGGCCAACACGCGAAGCCGTTGCCATCATGAGCCTCATCACTCCCATCACGAAAGCCGCGGCCGAGGCGAGGCCGCAACGCATCGGCGTGCTGCTGGTCAATCTCGGCACGCCCGACAGCGCCGACGCCAAAGGCCTGCGGATCTATCTCAAGGAATTCCTGTCCGATCGGCGCGTGATCGAAGACCAGGGACTCTTCTGGAAGCTGGCGCTGAACGGCATCATCCTGAACACGCGTCCGCGGCGCAAAGCGCGCGACTACCAGAAAATCTGGAACACCGGGAAGAACGAGTCGCCGCTGAAAACCATCACGCGCGCGCAGGCGGAAAAGCTTGGGCTGGCGATCGCCGACCACGACCATGTCGTGGTCGATTGGGCGATGCGCTACGGCAATCCATCGATCCGCTCGCGGATCGATGCGCTGACCGCGCAGGGCTGTGACCGCCTGCTGGTGGTGCCGCTCTATCCGCAATATTCGGCGGCGACATCGGCGACGGTGTGCGACGAGGTGTTTCGCGTGCTCGGCGACATGCGCGCGCAGCCGACGTTGCGGGTGACGCCGCCCTATTACGACGATCCGGATTACATCGAGGCGCTGGCGGCCTCGATCGACGCGCATCTCGCCGCGTTGCCGTTCGAGCCCGAGATCATCGTGGCCTCGTTCCACGGCATGCCGCAGAAATACATCGACAAGGGCGATCCCTATTACGCGCAATGCGTGGCGACCACGGATGCACTGCGCAAGCGCATGGGGCTCGACGTGAAAAAGCTGATGCTCACCTTCCAGTCGCGCTTCGGCTTCGACGAATGGCTGCAGCCCTACACCGACAAGACCATCGAGCAGCTGGCCAAGGACGGCGTGCGCCGCATCGCGGTTATTACTCCCGGCTTCTCGGCCGATTGCCTGGAGACGCTGGAAGAAATCGCGCAGGAGAACGCCGAGATCTTCAAGCACGCCGGCGGCGAACAGTTCACCGCCATCCCCTGCCTGAACGACAGCGAGGGCGGCATGGACGTGATCCGCCAGCTGGTGCTGCGCGAACTGCAGGGCTGGATTTAGGTGCTCGCCGCGTTCATCCGTCATTGTGAGCGAAGCGAAGCAATCTAGTCGGTCCAAGAGCTGGATTGCTTCGTCGCAAGGGCTCCTCGCAATGACGAGGACGCGCACTTTTCCCGCTTCGAACCTTGCATCCCGAATCGGCGACTTATGTTAAAGCGTGACGGCGTCGGTGGGGTTCGAGGAGAAATTTGGATGACCGGTTTCGATATTTTCGCCATCGCCTTTGTGCTCTTGATCATCTTCACGCTGTTCGCCGGCGTCAAGACCGTGCCGCAAGGCTACGACTGGACCATCGAGCGGTTCGGCAAGTTCACCCGCATCCTGTCGCCGGGGCTGAACATCATCATCCCGTATTTCGACCGGGTCGGGCGCAAGATGAACATGATGGAGCAGGTGATCAGCATTCCCGAGCAGGAGGTGATCACCAGGGACAACGCCACGGTGACCGTCGACGGCGTCGCGTTCTATCAGGTGTTCGATGCGGCGAAAGCCAGCTACGAGGTGTCCGACCTCAATCAGGCGATCATCGTGCTGACCATGACCAATATCCGCTCGGTGATGGGCGCGATGGACCTCGATCAGGTGCTGTCGCATCGCGACGAGATCAACGAGCGGCTGCTGCGCGTGGTCGACGCCGCGGTGTCGCCATGGGGCCTGAAAGTCAACCGCATCGAGATCAAGGACATCGTGCCGCCCGCCGACCTCGTGGAAGCCATGGGCCGCCAGATGAAAGCCGAGCGCGTCAAGCGCGCCGACATCTTGCAGGCTGAAGGCCAGCGGCAGTCGGAAATCCTGCGCGCCGAGGGGGCCAAGCAGGGCCAGATCCTGCAGGCGGAGGGCCGCCGCGAAGCCGCGTTCCGCGACGCCGAGGCGCGCGAGCGCTCCGCCGAGGCCGAAGCCAAGGCGACGCAGATGGTGAGTGACGCCATCGCCAAGGGCGACGTTGCCGCGCTGAACTATTTCATCGCCGACAAATACATCAAGGCATTCGGGCAACTGGCGGATTCGCCGAACCAGAAGATCATCATGCTGCCGATCGAGGCCATCAGCATTTTGGGCTCGCTCGCCGGCATCGGCGAGATCGCCAAGGCGACGTTCGGCGAAAGCGCCGCCTCCGCGCAGGCCGCGGCGCGGCGCGGCTCGGTGCCGAGCGCAGGATCGCCGCCGCCGCCGCAACGTTAATCGACGGTGAAGCAGGAGTTCGTACGATGGCCGAGATGTTTTCGATGCTTGGCACCTGGAACTGGCTGGTGTTGGGCCTGCTGCTGATGGGGCTCGAACTGCTGGCGCCCGGCGTGTTCCTGTTCTGGCTGGGCCTGGCCGCATTGCTGGTTGGCCTATTGTCGTTTGCACTCAGCCTGTCGTGGCAATTGCAGATCCTGATGTTCGCCCTATTCGCGGTCGCGGCGGTGCCGCTGTGGCGCCGCGTCGCGCGCCGCAATTCCGGCGCCAGCCAAAGCAACCCGTTCCTCAACAAGCGTTCGGACGCGCTGGTCGGCCGCGTCTTCACACTGGAGAAGCCGATCGTCGACGGCGCCGGCACGGTGCGGATCGACGACACCATCTGGCGCGTCGCCGGCCCCGACGCGCCCGCAGGCAGCCGGGTCCGGATCGTGCGCGCCGACGGCGCGAGCTTGACGGTGGCGGCGGATTGAATCTCGTGTCCCGGACGCGGTGCGGCATTCTTATGCCGCTCCGCAGAGCCGGGACCATCTTGCTTCTACTGTTGCTAAAAAGCATGGGTCCCGGTTCTGCGAAGCAGCGCAAGAGCGCTGCATCGCGCCCGGGACACGAAGCTACATTACTGCAGCACGGGAGCAGACCATGTCACGCATTGCGCCGCTTGAGCCGCCATACGCGCCGGAGATTCAATCGCAGTTCGATGCGATCATGCGCGGCGCGCCGCCGCTGACGCTGTTCCGGGTCCTCGCCGGCAATGCGCGAGCGTGGGAAAAATTCCGCGCCGGCAGCCTGCTGGACCGCGGGCCGCTCAGCCTGCGCGAGCGCGAGATCGTCATCGACCGTACCTGCGCCTTGACCAGATGCGAATACGAATGGGGCGTGCATGTTTCGATCTTCGCCAAGGCGGCCAGGCTGACGGACGAGCAGGTGAGAGCGACGGTGCTGGAAGGCGCCGACGCGGCGTGCTGGTCGAAGGGCGAACAGGTCCTGATCGCAACCGTCGATGCGCTGCATCATCGCGCCACGCTCAGCGCCGATGAATTCAAGGCGCTGTCGGCGCATTACGACGAGCCCAGGATTTTCGAAATCATCCTGCTCTGCGGCTTCTACCGCACCGTGTCCTATCTCAACAACGGGCTCGATATGCCGCTGGAAGATAATGCGCCGACGTTTCCGAGCTAGTCGTGTCCCGGACGCGGTGCGGCATTCTTCATGCCGCTCCGCAGAGCCGGGACCCCGCTTTAGCGAAAATAGCTGGGCCCCGGCTCTGCAGCGCACCACGCCGCGAAGAGCGGCGCGCTGCGCTGCGTCCGGGGCACGAGTCAGGCCACCCCCGCCCGCAGCACGTCATGCACATTGACGATCCCGACCGGCTTCCTGCCTTCCGCCACGATCAGCACGGTGATCCGCGGCTGCGACGAATTCAGCGTATCGAGCAGTTCGATCGCCAGCGTGTCGGGCGAGGTGGTCTTGGGATTTTTCGTCATCACCTCGTCGACGGCGGCGGTCATCAGATCAGGGCGCATGTGGCGGCGCAAATCGCCGTCGGTGATGATGCCGACCAGGTCGCCGTTTGCATCGACAATGCCGACGCAGCCAAAACCCTTCGACGACATCTCGACCAGCGCGTCGGACATTTTTGTGCCGAGCGGCTTCAGCGGCACCTCGACGCCGGTGTGCATCAGATCGCGCACGAATTTCAGCATCGCCCCTAACTTGCCGCCGGGGTGCAGCACGCTGAAATCCGTGGAGGTGAAGCCGCGGCCTTCCAATAGCGCGATCGCCAGCGCATCGCCCAGTGCCAGCATCATCACCGACGAGGTGGTGGGGGCGAGGTTGTGCGGGCAGGCCTCACGCGCCTTGGGCAGCGTCAGCGTCACATCGGCGGCCTTGCCGAGGGTGGAGTCACGCTCCGCCGTCATCGCGATCAGCGCGATGCGGAAGCGCTTGGCATAGGTGATGAGGTTCTTCATCTCCGGCTGCTCGCCGGACCACGACAGCGCTAGGATGACGTCGTCGGCGGTGATCATGCCGAGGTCGCCATGGCCGGCTTCGGCGGCATGAACGAAAAACGCCGGCGTGCCCGTGGAGGCAAAGGTCGCCGCGATCTTGCGGCCGATGTGGCCGGATTTGCCGAGCCCGGTGATGATCAGCCGGCCCTTGGCGTCGCGGATCAACTCGGCTGCGGCGGCAAAGGCCGGGCCCAGATCCGACTGCAGCGCCGCGGTGAGCGCGGTGATGCCGCTGCCCTCGGCGTCCAGCGTGCGCAGCGCCGACTGCACGGCGGCGTCGGCGTCCGTCGGGGATGATGTCGCTAGCGATTTCGATGTGGCCATGGCCGGGTTCTTAGCACGGGCGTGAGGGTGAAGCGACGCGCGGCCTGCGCTCGCAACGGCTCATTAACCATAATTGTTTTAACTCCATTAACGACGATTTTGGGGGCGCGTTTGCGCCGCCCTGGAACTCGTTGGCATGTATTTGCTTTCGTTGGAGTATTTTCTGCCGTGATGTCGGGTCCAGCAACGGGCCGCCGCAAGCGCGTAGCAGCCTTACGCGCGTTTTTGCCATGTCTTGCGCTGATTGCGTTTCAGCAGACCCCGGCACGGGCTCAAACCCTCACCAGCGACCTGCTGCGCCCGGTGCGCGACGGCTTTGTGTTGCCGCAGGATTCGCCGCTGCGCAGGACCGGCACTAATACCGCGCAATCCACCCCCGACGATCGCAGCAACAATGCCGACAACCGCCTGCGCAATCCCGATGCGCCGGCGCCCTCGCGGATCGGCAACATTCCGACCTACGGTCTGCCCGCCGCCAGCGGCGCGTCGTCGTCCGGCTATGACTCGCTTAACCGCAAGCGTCAGAAGGCGAAATTGTATCCGGGGCAGCCGAAGCCGAAGCTGGTCGGTCCCGGCAATCGTCTGCCCACCGCACCAGGCCCCGACCCAAGACTGCCGCCGCCGAAATTGCCGCAGCCACCGTCGGCGACCGCGAACAAGGCGCCGATCCCGCCGGCGATGGCCGGCACCGTGTCCGGCCAGCCGTATCGCAAGCGCCTCAAGGTCGACGACGATCCGTTCGGCGCGGTCGGCGATTATGCCGGCAGTTTCCTGGTCAAGACGGCGGTCGAATTCATGGGCGGCTACAACACCAATCCCGGCCGCACTTTCGTGGAGAAGGGCTCGCCGTTCTACGTGGTGGCGCCGGAGCTGCTGGTGGTGTCCGACTGGACGCGCCACGCGGTGGTCGCGGATTTGCGCGGCTCCTATACCGGCTACACCAACACTTTCCCGCCGGAAAACGGCGTGGTGTCGTCGGCGCCGACCGATGTGAACCGGCCGGATTTCCTCGGCCATGTCGATGGCCGGCTCGACGTCACCAATGACACCCATCTGCTCGCGCAAGCGCGGCTGCGCGTCACCACCGACAATCCCGGCAGCCCGAACGTGCAGGCGGGCCTTGCAAAATATCCGCTCTACGCAGCGTTCGGCGGCACCTTCGGCGTCGACCAGAATTTCAACCGGCTGCAGGTTTCCGGCGGCGCCTCCGTCGACCGCATCGCCTACCAGAACTCGCTGCTGACCGACGGCACCGTCACCAGCAATGACGACCGCAACTATAACCAGTTCGGCGGCGTTGGCCGCGTCAGCTACGATCTGAAGCCGGGGCTGAAGCCGTTCATCGAGGGGGAGGCCAACACCCGGTCGCACGATCAACTGGTCGACCGCAACGGCTATGAGCGCAACTCCACCGGGGGCTTTATCAAGGGTGGCACGTCATTCGAATTCTCGCGGCTCCTGATCGGCGAAGCCGCGATCGGCTGGGCGGCGCGGACCTATGAGGATCCCCGCCTGCTGCCGCTGCAGGGCCTTTTGACCTCGGCCTCGCTGATATGGTCGGCAACGCCGCTCACCACCGCAAAATTCTTCGTCCTCACCTCGATCGACGAAACCACGCTGCCCGGCGTCTCCGGTGTGCTGACCCATCTCTATACCGCGGAGGTCAACCACGATTTCCGCCGCTGGCTCACCGCGGTCGGCAGGTTCACCTACGGCACCCAGGCCTATCAGGGCGACGCCCGCTTCGACCGCATCTATTCGCTGTCCGGCGACCTGATCTACAAGCTGAACCGCGACGTCTGGATCAAGGGCACGGTGCGGCGGGATATCCTGGATTCCAACGTACCGCAGTCGAGCTCGGCCGCGACCGTGGTGATGCTGGGCGTGCGGCTGCAACGATAGCGTCGTCGCCGCGAAGGCGTTAGGGCATGCACGTCTGCCAGCAGTCGTGGCCAGCCCAACACTGCCCTTATCCTGAGGAGCGGCCTCTTGGGCCGCGTCTCGAAGGATCGGCCACAAGCGCCCCTGCGGCCATCCTTCGAGACGCCGCGCAAGCGCGCGGCTCCTCAGGATGAGGGCTTAATGTGCGGCTCGAAAAGATCTGTGCATGCCCTAGCGCGAAGGCGGGGACCCATAACCCCTGGCGCTCGTTGTGACAGCGCGGCAGTCCAACAAGCACGCTAACGCCATCCAGAACATCAACGACACGGCGTATGGGTCCCCGCCTTCGCGGACGACTCGCGTTATGTGGCAGCGCTTCGCAAAACAGCCGTGGAGTGTTCTACTTCATCCGCTTGAACCTTACACTCTTGCCGTCCGCCAGCCGTGTCGCGATGTAGCCGCCTTCGATACAGGCCTCGCGTTGCGGCATCTTTTCCTGCGGGCTGCGCAGCGTCTCCCACCACGACGCCCGATGCGCCGCGCGCGGCAACGCCGCGTCGATGATCTCCTCGATCTGCTCGAAGCTCAGCGTGAATTCGGGGAGCTTCTGGCGCTTCAGGTAATCGCGCAGGGCGGAGTAGTCGTTCACGGGCGGTCTCGATTATTCGTGGACACAAACTCAACCTCATCCTGAGAGTCTGATTCAAAATAAGTGACTCAAATCATTGGAGTTCGAGACACGGAAAGTCAGCCCACTTTCAGATGCGACTTGTTGAAACCCGTTGGAGCATCGCAATAACTGCAGATTTGCCTGAGGTCAG
>NZ_DASYMN010000361.1:0-4969 GCF_036009065.1 Bradyrhizobium sp.
GATGAATTTAGGTTGAAGCGGCTCGCGTCACCTCTCCCCACAGGGGAGAGGTCGAAGCCGAAGGCTTCGGGTGAGGGGACTCTCCACGCGCTCATTCTCGCGGTTAGTCCCCTCATCCGGATCGCATCTGACGACGCGATCCGACCTCTCCCCTGCGGGGAGAGGTGGCCTCAGCGCTGGCACACGCTGCTGCCGAAGGGCACGATCTTGTTGTTGGCATCGTGCCCGATGTCGGCGCGGCCGAGCCATGGAATGCCGGACTGGTCGCACCAGTAGCGGGCGACTTCCTCTTCGTTCATTGCAAAATCCGGTTCGTTCGCGGTGATGTCGCTGCAACGCCCCAGCATGATGCCCGCCACCCCCCGGATCTCGGGATTGCTGGTGATGTGAAAGAGCGACCGGTCGATCCGGTACATCGCCTCCGACACCTCCTCCAGCATCAGCACATGGCCATCGAGGTCGGGCTGCAGCGGCGTTCCAAGCAACTGGCTAAGGACCGTGATGTTGAACGCCGCGGTCTTGTTCAAGCCGTTGACCGTCGGCTCCAGCGTTTCGGGCCCCCGATCGACCATCCAGGCCAGCGCCCGCCCGATTGCCGCCTCGCCACCATCCCGGCGGATGTCCTGCGCCATCGGACCATGCGCTACGGCCTCGAACCCTACGCTGTACAAAACGGCAAGCAACGCGCCGCTATCGCTATAACCCAGATAGGTTTTTCGTTTGGACGGCTCCTTCAAACCGTAAATCACCTCTTCGACGATGCGGCACGAGCCGTAGCCGCCGCGCGCGAACCACACCGCGTCGGTGTTGTCGTCATTGGCGACGTCGAGGAAGGCCCGCGCGCGGGTCTCGTCATCGCCCGCGAAATGCCCGTGCGATAGGAAGCACTGGGGATGAAAGAAAATCTCCGCCCGTCCGTCCGGATACAGCGATCCGGCTACCGCCCGTATTTTGTCGGCAACGTCAGGAGAAATACGCGAACCCGGCGCTACGACGGCGATCCTGCACTTCTGGTTGCTCATCGCCTCGCCTGCGTTGCACTTCACCGGCGGCGCTTGTAGATTCCGCCGATGTTCTTCACAAGAGATTACTTTTTTTGCGGCGTCGGCGGTAGTGGCATGACCCCGCTCGCCCTGATCGTCAAGGCCGGCGGCGGACGGGTTGAGGGTTCTGATCGCGCGCTCGACCAAGGACGCAATACCGAAAGATTCGATTTTTTGCGTTCGCGGGGCGTGCTGCTGCATCCGCAGGATGGCAGCGGCATTCGCAGAGCCGGCCAGATTCTGGTCACCTCGGCTGCTGTCGAGGAAACAATCCCCGACGTGCAAGCCGCGCGCCGCATCGGCGCCGCGGTTACCACGCGCGCAAAGCTTCTTGCCGAACTTTTCAATGCTTCTCCTCTAAGCGTAGGCGTCGCCGGCACCAGCGGAAAGTCCACCACGGTCGGCATGATCGGCTGGATCCTGCATCGCGCCGGAAAAAGCCCGACCATCATGAACGGCGCCGATATGAAGAACTTCGTCGCGGCGGATTCGCCGTTCGCCAGCGCAAGGATCGGCGAGGGCGGAGCATTCGCCAGCGAAGTGGACGAGAGCGACGGCTCGATTGCGTTCTTTGAGCCGCGCGTCGCGGTGGTGAACAACATCTCGCTGGATCATAAATCGCTGGACGAACTGCGTAAGCTGTTCCGGGATTTCGTCGCCAAGGCGGAAACGGTGGTGCTCAATCTCGACAACGAGGAAACCGCGGCGCTGTTGCCCGATTTGAAGCCGGGCCAGGCTTTGACCTACAGCCTGGCGAAAGCCGAGGCTGATCTTCTCGCCTCGTCGCCAGTCCCGTCGCCGGGTGGAATCGCGTTCACCGTGACCGCGCGCGGGTGCGGTGAAGCCGTCACGGTAAATCTCAAGGTTCCAGGGCTGCACAATATCGCCAACGCGCTCGCCGCTCTCTGCGCCGCGCAGACCTGCGGCGTGGCGCTGGCCGACGCCGCGGCCTGCTTAAGTGAGTTCAGCGGCATCCGCCGGCGGCTGGAGGTCGTTGGCACCGCCAACGGGATCACGGTGATCGACGATTTTGCCCACAACCCCGACAAGATAGCGGCCACGCTGGAAACCATGCACGCGTTTCCCGGACGCCTGCTCCTGATGTTCCAACCCCATGGCTATGGCCCGCTTCGCTTGATGAAAGACGCGTTGGTGGGCTGCTTTGCGGACGGGTTGCATGACGACGATGTCCTGGTCATGCCCGAGCCGGTATATTTCGGCGGCACCGTCGACCGCAGCGTCGGCAGCCGCGAAATCGTCACCGAGATCGAACGGCGGGGTCGAAAAGCCTTCGCCTTTCCGGACCGTAGCGCTTGCGGCGAGCGCCTGGTCAAGCTGGCCCGCCCGGGTGACCGCATCCTGGTCATGGGAGCCCGCGACGATTCGCTTTCGCTGTTCGCGCGCGAACTGCTGCGGCAGCTTGCGTCGTGAGGATCATCGCTCCAGCCGCTTCCACATCACCGCGGTGTCGCAGAGGCGGCCGTCCGGAAACAGCGCATAGTCCGGAATGATTCCGGATTGCGTCCAGCCGGCGTGCTGGTAGACGCGGTGGCCGTTTTCGCCCGGCACCGTGTCCAGCACCAGCAGCCAGCGGCCGTTGCGCTGCGCCTCTTCCTCCGCCCGCGCCATCAACGCCGCACCGATGCCCCGGCCGCGCGCGGAGCGATGCACCAGCATCTTCTTGATATCGGCGCGATGCGGCTGGTTGGGCGGCGTGTCGAGTCCGAGTTGGACCGTGCCGACAATCCTGCCCTCCAGCCGCGCCGCCAGCAATACGGTGTCGCTTGAGGCAACCGACGCCGCCACTTTCCGGAAGAACGCCAGCGCCTCGGCATGCGGGAATGGCGCCATGAAGCTGACGGAAGCGCCGCCCTCGACGCAATCGACCAGCACATCGGCGAGCTGACCAAGCGCCGGTTCGGCAACCGGCGCCTCGAGTACCCCGATTTCAAATGCCGCGCTCACGCCGCCAGGTCGAGCTTCGATGCCACCGTGGCGTCGGCATTGAGCCGGTAGATGATCGGCACGCCGGTGGCGAGTTCGCGTGCCAGAATGCCCTCCGGCGTCAACTTCTCCAGCACCATGATCAGCGCGCGCAGCGAATTGCCGTGGGCTGCGACCAATGTGCGCTCGCCGCGCAGCACGCACGGCAATATCTCCTGGACGTAATAGGGCAGCGTGCGCGCCAGCGTATCCTTCAGGCTCTCACCGCCGGGCGGCGACACGTCGTAGGAACGGCGCCAGACATGCACCTGCTCCTCGCCCCATTTTTTGCGCGCATCGTCCTTGTTGAGGCCTGAGAGATCGCCGTAATCGCGCTCGTTGAGCGCCAGATGCTTTTTGACCGGAAGGCCGGTCTGGCCCATCTCGGCCAGCATCAGATCGAGCGTGTGCTGCGCCCGCAGCAGCACCGACGTGAACGCAATGTCGAATGTAAAACCCTGTTCTTTCAGCTTGCGGCCGGCGTCTTTTGCCTCGGCGATGCCCTGTCCGGTCAGATCGGGATCTTTCCAGCCGGTGAAAAGATTCTTCAGGTTCCATTCGCTCTGGCCGTGACGCACGAGCACGAGAAGGCGGTCGCTCATTCGGTATGATTTCCGTTCGATTCTAGAAGTCGCGGAGGCCGAGCACGTCGGCCATCGAATACAGCCCGGGCTTCTTGCCGTGCGCCCACATCGCCGCCTTCAGCGCGCCGTGGGCGAAGATCATGCGGTCTTCGGCCCGGTGCGAGAGTTCGATGCGCTCGTAGGGGCCGGCGAAAATCACGCTGTGATCG
This sequence comes from Bradyrhizobium sp., assembly GCF_036009065.1. GTDB lineage: Bacteria > Pseudomonadota > Alphaproteobacteria > Rhizobiales > Xanthobacteraceae > Bradyrhizobium. The sequence goes on from NZ_DASYMN010000361.1 coordinate 3,820, forward strand.
CCGGTGACGGTGCCGCCGCGAAGCGACGCAAAGCCGATGTCGCCCGCCTTGCGCGCGCCGGTTTCGCCATCGCGCCCCCGCGCGGAGTGCTGATCGAGCGCGATTCCGCGGCCCGCGGCGGCGGCTTCGCCAAGCAGCAACGCCGTGCCCGACGGCGCGTCGATCTTGGCCTTGTGATGCATCTCGAGAATTTCGATGTCGAAACCCTCGTCCAGCGATTGCGCCACGCGCTTGACCAGCGCCGCCAGCAAATTGACGCCGAGGCTCATATTGCCGGACTGCACGACGACGGCGCGCGACGTCACGCTCTTGATTACCGCGTCGTCGGATGCCGAGAGGCCGGTGGTTCCGATCACATGCACAAGGCCGCGCTGGGCGGCGATGGCTACGTTGGCGATGGTCGCACCGGGCACGGTGAAATCCAGAATGCCGTCGGCGTCCTTCGACAGCGACCACAGATCGGCCGACAGTTTTATGCCGTTTTCGCCCAAGCCGGCGAGAGAGCCTGCGTCCTTGCCCAGAAGCTCGGACCCCGGCGCCTCCAGCCCACCCGTCAGCACAGCGCCCGGCGTCTCGGTGATGGCGCGCGTCAGCGCGCGGCCCATCCGGCCGCCCGCCCCCGCAACGATCAAGCGCATATCCGCCATTTCAGTCCTCTCAATAACAGCTTGCGGTATAGCCGGGGCCGCCGGTCACGGCAACCGAGCCGGGCGGAGTCGTCAACGTGCATACCGCTCGGGACACGCGGAATCGTCATTGCCGGGCTTGACCCGGCAATCCATCATTCTTCGAAAAATGCTTCTTGCGAAGAGGGATGGATACGCGGGCCTTCGCCGCGCCGAAGGGGCTTCGGCCCCGCAGGCGGGTCAAGCCCGCGTATGACGCGGAGTATGTTGCAGCGTCTTGCCAAGATTTCCAATTCGACGATTCAAACAGCCAAGCTTCTGCGTTCTCGCGGCGCAATGCGTCCGAGGTATACCAATCCCTCGCGAACCCAAGCGAGGGGGTAGAGCGGCGGGAGGCGCCAGGGCACCAGCGGGCACCCCTTGAGGCGGGATTAACGTACCCACCTCGCGCGGCAAGGCACCGCGCGCGCCCAGTGACGTAGGGCGCGGCACCTCCCGGCGCTCCACCTTGGCCACCAGCCTGT
>NZ_DASYMN010000362.1:0-1954 GCF_036009065.1 Bradyrhizobium sp.
GCATCGATGATGATTTCGAGCCCGCGCCGGGTCTGCACCATGCGCTCGAGCTGCTGATAGCTGCGCAGCGCCGCGGTCAGCGACGTGAACAGCTTGTCGGCGGTCAGTTCGGTCTTCGCCTTGTAGTCGTTGATGTCGTAATCGACGATGACGCGGCGCTCGGGCGCCTGTCCGGGCTGGCCGGTGCGCAGGATGATACGGACGGTCTCGTTCTTGATCTCGTTGCGGATGAACTCGACGAGGTCGAGGCCGGCGGCGTCGGTCTCCATGATGACGTCGAGCAGCACGGCGGCGATGTCGGGATGCGCGCGCATCAAGGTCCGCCCCTCGGCGGCGGAGTAAGCCGACAGGATTTCGAGGGTCTGGCCGTTGAGATTGTAGTCGCTCAGCGCAAATCGGGTGCCTTCATGGACGGCCTGATCGTCGTCGATCACCGCGACTTTCCACTTGCGCGCCGTCGACGCCTCCGGAGCACGGCCGGAATCTTCAATCAGTTGGAGGACATCGTCCTGGTCGGCCATTGCGTGGTCCCGTGGCTTTCTGTGTCAGTCTCTAGCGGGCCGCGCCTGGCGGCCCGCGGCATGATAATGCGAAACGTGGTGCCTTGTCCCAGCCTTGACTCGAGCATCATCCGTCCGCCGAGCTGCTGGGTTACGAGATTATAGACGATATGCAGACCAAGTCCGGTGCCGCCCTCGTTGCGGCGCGTGGTGAAGAAGGGATCGAAGGCCTGCCGCTGCACGTCCGGGGTCATTCCTGCGCCATTGTCGGCAAAAATGATCTCGATGTCATCATTGCCGCGCGGCTTGGCTGAAATGGTGATAGCTCCAGACCGGCCGCCGGGAAATGCGTGATTTGCGGCATTGAGGAACAGATTGGTCAGGATCTGCCCGTACGAGCCCGGAAAGCCATCGACCACCAGGCCCTCGGGCACATCCACCGACAGGGCAATCGGCGATCTCTTCAGCACCGGCCTCAGGCTGGCGATAATCTGATCGGTGGCTTCGCTGAGGCTGAATTGCCGGCGCTCGGCATGGGAGCGATCCACCGCGACCTGCTTGAACGACTGGATCAGCTCGGCGGCGCGATGCAGGTTACCGACGAGTTGCTGGGAGGCGTCGCGCGAACTGCGGACGAATTCCTCGAGCTGCGATCGCCGCAATGTCGCGCCAGATTTCATCTCGGCCTCGAACTGATCGGTGCGGCGCGCGAAACTGGAGGCCACCGTAAGGCTGATCCCGATCGGATTGTTCACCTCATGGGCGACGCCGGCGACCAGTCCGCCGAGCGCCGCCAGCCGTTCGGCATCGATCAGGTTCTGCTGGGCGGCGTTCAATTCCAGCAGCGCGGACTCGGCCTTCTCCTTGGAGGCGCGCAGCCCGTCCTCAGCCTCGCGCTTGGCGATGGCGTTTTCGCGGAATACCTCGACCGCCCGCGCCATCGCACCGACTTCGTCCTTGGCGGCGGTGCCCGGTACCTGACGGTCGTAATCGCCCGACCTGATCGCCCGCATCGACGTCATGATCTGCTGCAAGGGCAGCCGGATGCTCAGCGCAATAATGACTCCCGCGGTGATGATGACGGCCAGAAAAAGCAGCGCGATGGACAGCACCCGGTGCGCGATATTGCTCAGCGTCCGGTCGAACGTCGCCTGGGCTTTCTGCTCGCGCTGCCGCATCTTGATCGACAATCCATCGATGGCGGCGATGGCGGCGGCCTGGCTTGCATCGATGGAGTTGCGCAGCAAATCGGTGCGGCTGGCGAGTTGTTCCGACAATTTGGCAAGACCTTCGCGCAGCGCCACGGTCCGCGTCTTCAATCGCTGCAGCGCCAGGCGCTGCAGGTCATTGTCGGCAAGGTCGCTCATCACCGGGATGGTTTTCTCGATCGTCTCGGTATTTCTGCGCGCGTCCTCCGCGGAATTGGTCGACACCGAGAGATAATAGGCATTGGC
>NZ_DASYMN010000363.1:0-3183 GCF_036009065.1 Bradyrhizobium sp.
CTCGCCCGAAGGCGCCACCATGTCGTAGCCGTCGGAGGTGGCGCCATAGCCGACGATTTCTCCATAGATGCGCGCGCCGCGCGCCTTGGCGTGTTCAAGCTCCTCGAGCACGACGACGCCGGCGCCGCCCGCGATCACAAAACCGTCGCGGCTGACGTCGTAGGCGCGGGACGCGGTGGCCGGGGTGCTGTTGTACTTCGACGACATCGCACCCATGGCGTCGAACAGCACCGACAGCGACCAGTCCAGCTCCTCGCAGCCGCCGGCGAAGATGATGTCCTGCTTGCCGACCTGGATGGTCTCGTAGGCATTGCCGATGCAGTGATTGGAGGTCGCGCAGGCGGACGAGATCGAATAGTTCACGCCCTTGATCTTGAACCACGTCGCCAGCGTCGCGGATGCCGTCGACGACATCGCTTTCGGCACCGCAAACGGGCCGACGCGCTTCGGGCCCTTGGTGCGGGTGGTGTCGGCGGCCTCCACAAGGGTGCGGGCGGACGGGCCGCCAGAGCCCATGATGATTCCGGTGCGCACATTGGAAACATCCGCCGGCTCAAGACCCGCGTCCTGGATCGCCTGCTCCATGGCGACGTGATTCCACGCGGCGCCCTGCCCGAGGAAGCGCATGGCGCGGCGATCGACGAATTCGGCCGGATCGAGCGTCGGCGCGCCCTGCACCTGGGAGCGAAAACCCAGTTCGGCATATTTGTCCGCGCGGGTGATGCCGGACTTGGCCTCATAGAGACTCGCCAGCACTTCCTGGGTGTTGTTTCCGATCGATGAGACAATCCCCATCCCCGTGATGACAACCCGCCTCATGATCGCCTCGCCCTTGTCATTTCGTTGTGGTGTGATGGCCGCCGTCAAAACCCAAGCCGCATCGCCGGCCCGGCATTGACTTCAGATTCCCGGCTGCGGTGCAGCGTTCTGCTTGAACAGACCGACCCTCAAATCCTTCGCGCGATAGATAATATCGCCGTCGGTAGAAAGCCACCCGTCGGCAATACCTAACACCAACCTCGAGCGCATCACGCGCTTGATGTCGATGTTGTACACAATCTTGCGGACGTCCGGCAGCACCTGGCCGGAAAGCTTCAACTCGCCGAGACCCAGCGCCCGACCGCGCCCCTCGCCACCGCTCCAGGCCAGAAAGAAGCCCACCATCTGCCAGAGCGCGTCAAGGCCGAGGCAGCCGGGCATCACCGGGTCGCCCTTGAAATGGCACCCGAAGAACCAGAGGTCCGACTTCACATCGAGTTCGGCGCGAATGATCCCCTTGCCATATTCCCCGCCGGTCGCCGAAATTTCGCTGATGCGGTCGAACATCAGCATCGGCGGCAGCGGCAGCTGGGCGTAGCCCACGCCGAACAATTCGCCGCGGCCGGACGCCAGCAGATCCTCGTATTCGTAACTGCCTCGCCGAACGATCATTTGGGGATGGCCTTGTCTGAAATCCGTCATGCCAATGGTCCGCTTCAAGCGAAACGCGCCATGAGGCCGGGTTGAGGGTTGACGCCGCAAAGCAAGCATTGACCGCGGCAGACTGCCGCCCGCTCTTGCCGAAACCGCGGGAAACGGGTTCGCGCGCTCTCTATCATAAGCCCGTGAACGGGCAAAGCCGCGTCCCCTCCGCGTGAGACAAATCGTCCAAAACCCCCTAAATGTTCTTATCGGACCGGTTTTCCGCAAAAGTTCCCGGAGTTGGGGTCTGGAAACGTTCTAGTTGCGAAAAACTTGCATCTAACCGTTTCCTTACCTATAGTTAGGCCCGTGGTACCTTGAGGTAGCAGAAGTGGATGTGAGTGAAAACGTTGCGGTTTCCAGCGACGACGACGCCGGCGCAAAGATAGCGGCCGGGCGCCAGCCGGCGCTGACCGGGTGCCCATGGCATGACGTCAATGAGATGCTGCAGGTGGCGGGGTTGCGTCCGACCCGGCAGCGCATGGCGCTGGGCTGGCTGTTGTTCGGAAAAGGCGCACGCCATCTCACCGCCGAAATGCTTTATGAAGAGGCCACCCACGCCAAGGTCCCGGTCTCGCTTGCCACCGTCTACAACACGCTCAACCAACTGACCGATGCCGGCCTGTTGCGCCAGGTCAGCGTCGACGGCACCAAGACCTATTTCGACACCAACGTGTCGGCGCATCATCACTTCTATCTCGAAGGCAGTCACGAGCTGGTCGACATTCCCGATCCGCATCTGGTGCTGCAGAAAATGCCCGAGGTCCCCGAAGGCTACGAGATCGCCCGGGTCGACATGGTCGTGCGCCTGCGCAAGAAGCGCTGACTGGTCGTCCCCGCGAAGGCGGGGACCCATAACCCCTGACATCGATGATCAAGGAACGCGTCGGCCGCTGTGCCCCAACGCGCGCACACGGCGTATGGGTCCCGGCTCGCGTTCGCTGCGCTCACTTGGCCGGGACGACGCGGAGATAAGTTCGTAGAACTCACTCCACCTTCTCGTCGGCGTAGACGCCCCACAGCCGCTGCTGTTCGATCCAGCCGTCGAAACCGTTGCCGATGACGCGGCACCAGCCGGCCGCGCACTTCTTGACCTGGGCCACCACGCCGGCCTGCAGGCGGGCCGAGATCGCGCCCGCCGGATCCGGACGATCGTACAGCGAGGCGAGGTCATCCTTGGCCTTCATGGTGATGACCGCAGTGCGGCGGCCGGACAGCAGCGAGTGATAGACCCAGCCCTCGGCGCCTTCGGAATCGCGCACCCGGCGCCAGTTCTCGAACTCGGCGGTGATTTCCACCGGCAGCCCGGAGCGGGTGTAGACCCAGGCCACGTCGTTGTCCTTGGTCGGGCCGGCGCGGACATTGACGTGATCGGATTTCAGGCTGACATAGCGCGGCACCGGCAACCCGCTTGAGGAAACCGCCGTGTCCTTTGCCGAATGTCCGGTGGAGCCCGACGCGCCCAAAAACGCGCCCGCCAGCATCGCGCCCAAGAAAATCTGCCGAAACGCCATTCACTCGTCTCCTGCCGAGAACCAATCTCAACTTCTTTGAGGGGAAGCCCCGATTGTGGTCTGCCCTGCTCTCCCGGGTTGTCTTGGCCCGGCCTTCTGCTAGAGAGGACTGAACGCCAAGGCTCGAGGGAGCATAAGCAAACGCCGGGGCCGCGCCGCAGCGGCAGTTTCGAACACCTAGGTTAATGAGGACTGAACGGTGACGCCA
>NZ_DASYMN010000364.1:0-36832 GCF_036009065.1 Bradyrhizobium sp.
GGCTTCCATCCGCGAATTCGACCGCCGGCTACGAGCCTGGAATCGTGACGCGGCCGTCGGTCGCCTCTTTGCCCGTCTGGATGCCGTACATTCCTCGGCTGCGGAGGGCTCGACGACCACCTTCACCGACCTGATGGAATATGAAACGAGCTTGCGGATAGCGCCCGACGCGGACGACGCAGCCGTCGTTGCTGCGGTTGCCGACGCCTTTCAGGAGGACGCCGGCGGCGGCATCGAAGAACTCGTCCTGCGAATACACCGGCGGCTGTTCGAGCACGCCCGGGACAAGATGGTTGCCGCAGCAGCAGGCAAGCTCAAGACGTTTCCGAATTTCGTGGGGGATCCGGAATTCCCCGAAGGCTTCTTCGGTTACACGAGCCCGTCGTCGCTTGCCGATGCCATGCGCGACTGGCGTGAGTTTACCCTCGCCGCCGATGCCCGGACGCCCGAACTCGTGCGTCAATTGCTGTCTCACTGGATGTTCGAGCACATCCATCCCGTCCCCGACGGCAACGGGCGCATCGGCCGGCTTCTCGTTCCGATTCTGATGAGAATGAAGGGGCAGACGGGAATCGCGTGCACCTTCTTCGGAGAAGCCGTGCATGAGGAAAAGGCGCTCTATGTCGAAGCCCTGAAGGGCGCCCGCATCACCGGCAAGATGTCGAACTATCTCCGTCAGATGCTCGCATTCGTCCACGCGACGGCGCAGAAAAACCTGGAGCGGCTGGACAAGCTCCAGGCGCTGGAGGCGGAGTGGAAGGCGCGCTTCGCCCACGTCCGGTCGGACAGCGTCGTCCATCGCCTGGTCGAATACGCGGTGACGAAGCCGGTTTTCACGGTGAACGACGCGCAGGCAGAACTCAGCGTCAGCTATGCCGCGGCAAACACCGCGGCGCAGGCCATGACGAACGCTAAGATTCTTGTGGTCCCGGAAGACGTCAGGAGGAACCGCCTGTTCCACGCCGAGCAAGTGCTCGGAATATTCGACCGCTTCCGGCCGCAACGCCTTTAGTAGGGTCCGCTGGCATGCCGACGAGGTGGAGGAGTGGATAGCTTCACGCCCGCGCGCCTGACCTGAAACAGGCGCTTCTTCGGAGCGCAGAGAGCTGCGGGTCCAACCGCAGCTGTCTTTATATGCAGAGGTTGAGTGATGGCGGACAAGAAAACAGGCTTCTGCCCGACCTGTCTCAGGGAGCAGAACACGGAAATTCTCGGGCACCACCGCATCGGGAATATGCACCCGACGACGACAGTATTTTCGTGCAGAAGGATCATTACATTCTAAAATGCGGTCGATGCGACACGGTTTTTCATCGCAAGGATTCTGCTTTTTCGGAAGACTACGATTCCCGTACAGGCGACTTGGAGGTCGATGTGCAATATTGGCCGGCGCAATCGAAGCGCGACCGGCCCGAATGGCTCGATCTCGATTTCATGACTGCCGACATGCTGCTCTATGAGTTGACCGGCAGCCTTTACACCGCACTGGACCACGATCTGACCGTGCTTGCCGCGATCGGCATGCGCACGTCGTTCGACCGGGCTTCTGAATTGCTCGGTATTGACCCGGCAAAACCGTTCGAAAAAAAGCTGGCCGACTTGGTAGCGGCAGGGCAAATCGGCGATACCGAACGGAGGAACCTCGCGACACTGGTCGACGCCGGAAGCGCCGCAGCACACCGTGGCTGGGAGCCGAGCAAAAAAGAGCTCGACCCCATGATGTCGATCCTGGAGCACTTTCTTTACCGGGCATTCGTGATCGACGCCGAGGCGAAAAAGCTCAAAGTACCGGCACGGCCGGGGAGGAAGAAACCCTGAAGACTGGAAACCTGGGCCTGCACCCCCGTATACGGTCGCATCGCGAGTGAAGAGCCAGAAATTTCAGAAGGAACAGGAAAGCCTTTAAAAGTGGTACAGTTGGGTGGGCTCGAACCACCGACCTCCTGTTCCACAGACAGGCGCTCTAACCAACTGAGCTACAACTGCATCCTTCAGCGGCCCAAAAAAAGGGGGTCCCGAACCGGGCGGAAACTAGGTGCAACGCCCCGCTTTGGCAAGGCCGGGAGCAGGCAACTTCAGCGTCGTCCCCGCGCGGGCGCGAGGGCATCTGCACACCTTCCGGACCCTGCTCAATGAGTTGGTCGAAACCGCCGAGAATTTGCTCATCTGAGCTGGGCTTCGCCCAAGGATTAGGGCTCTCGCGTAGCGGGCTAAGACCGGATTGAGGAGACCGCGTCCAGCTTTGAAACGATGTGCGATGCCCTGGCGCCTTCGCGGGCGACTAAAATAATTCTTGGGAACCTAAAAATTCCTATTGATGCTATTCCTACAATGCGGTATATATTACTAGTCCTGTCCGATGAGGGGCGCTTTCTAGAAGCGATCCTTCTTTGGGCAGAGCGAGAGCTGGCTGGACCGGGGCGCCCCGGAACGGTCGACAGGCTGGTGGCCAGGTGGAGCGCCGGGAGGCGCTGCGCCCTACGTCACTGGGCGCGCGCGGTGCCTTGCCGCGCGAGGTGGGTACGTTAATCCCGCCTCCAAGGGTGCCCGCTGGTGCCCTGGCGCCTCCCGCCGCTCCACCCCCTCGCTTGAGTTGGCGAGGGACTGGCATACCTCGGACGCATTGCGCCGCGAGAATACGAAGCCGTGGCTGTTTGAATCTGTGGATCGGAAATTTACGATGCGTCGACACAAATTCAGCGTGAAGGGCGCAATAAGCGGCGCGTCAGCGACGCGCATTGCGCCGCCTTACGCGAAAAGAGCGGAGGACAGATGGCGCAATGCGCTTCGCTTATTGCGCCCTACGCGCTGTGTCGGCGGTTGGATGCTGAACGCAAATATCGTGGTTATGGATTCCGGGCTCGCGCGAAGAGCGCGCCCCGGAATGACGAGGTGTGTGGATGAAACAAAACGAAAAGCCCGGGCTTGAGCCCGGGCCTTCTTATTGAATTCGCTCGCGATCAGGCGGCGGGCGTGAAGATCTTCGACGCGCTGGCCTTGATCGGCTCGGCGGTTTCGGTGGCGATCTTCCTGGTCAGCTCGGCGAGCTCCTTGGCCTGCGCGGTCAGGGTCTCGAACTGCTTCTTGCTGTAGCCAGCCCACAACTCGCCGGCCTGCGGCAGCGACTTCACGCCGAGCAGTTCCTGCGCGAAATCGAACGTCGCGGTGGTGTTGGCCTGGGTGAACTCGAGCAGTTTTGCGGAATATTCGCTGGCGCCCTTGCCGACCGAGCCGAACACCGCCTCGATGGTGCCGTTATGGCTTTCGGCGGCGTCCTTGAATTTCGCGTAGCTGTCGCGGGCATGGGACAAGCCCTTTTCGGCGAGGGCGCGCATCTGCTCGGGCGCCTGGAACGGGATGATGGAAGCGGAGAACGGGTCAGTCGAATTGGTCATGCGGAATCCTTGTTGCATCGGGGGTGAAATCGGTGTGACCCCTGAAAAACGGCCGGCAGCCCTCGATGAGGGCTCGGCGTCCAACAGGATCACGGAGATGCCCCCTCCTTGGGGGACGCCCATACTTAACGCCATTATCATGTCAATTTTGTGCAATGCAACGCAATTTGAGGTGCAATGCCGCATGGCAGCCCCCGGCCGAACGCACGTTCCGGCCGAGGAACTGTAATAAATCAACCTGTGCAGGCGGTTAAACGACTGCGTCATTGCCGGGCTTGACCCGGCAATCCATCCGCTTCGAAAGACCCTTGCGTAGATCGATGGATACGCGGGTCAAGCCCGCGTATGACGCAGTAGTTTTAGTCAGTGTTTCGGCTTGGCGGCGTGCATCGCGGCGCGGCCGACGATCTGGCCCGTTTCGCTGGCCTCCTCCGCCGGCAAGCGAACTGGTTCTGCGCATATACGCCCTGCAGCCGCATTTCCCAACGCGCGGCCCGGCGCAGTGTTTCGCCCCGAATTAAGGTTATCGCCGCTTAGGCTGCGTCCGCGCCGGCTGCAGCGTGGACCTGACGGAGCGAGGGCGCGATACTAACGGACTGTTAAGGCTGTCATTCTTTGGCCGCCGAGTTCTGACGGCATGCCAAGGCCCAACCAATCAGTCATGCGGTGACGATGAACGATGCGGAATTCCAGTTGCGCGGTGGTGCCGATCCAAGGCTGGCGGTCCATGCTGCAAGTTCCTTGCCGGCATGGTTGTGGTCAACCGACGGCACGCGGATTCTATGGGCCAACCCGGTCGGCGCAAGGGTGTTCGGCGCGGCGGATGCCGCAGCGCTGGCGGCGAAAACATTCGGCCCCGCCGATCCGCATCGGCGCCAGGTGGCGCAACTCGTTGGACGGCTGCTGCCGACGGGCGCCACGCGCCTCGAGCGGCTGCGCGGTTTCGGCGCCACGTTCGGCACGCTGGCGACCTGCGCCTGCTCGCGGCTGGATTTTGCCGACGGCGGCGCCGGCGTGCTCGTCGTCGCGATGCTCTCACCGGGGCAGTTGCAGCGGATCGATGCCGCGCGGCCACCCGTCCGCCGGTTGGAGCGCCCTGTGGAACAGCTCGAAAGTTCCGGTTCGATTGCGACGGAAAAGCCGACCGACGCCGTCGAGGCCACCGGGCATCTCGTGGTCGAGCCATTGCCCGAATCGGCTGATCATGCGGAGATCGAGCCGACGCATCAGCCGGATGCTGCGGCGATGGACCAATTGACGCCCGACTATGAGCAGGCCGCGGCCACCGGCGAAGCGCCGGCCGAGTTTGCATTGATCGACGAGATTGCGGATTGCGCGGCAGAGCCGGCCGTCGAGCGCGGCGTGGCGGACGCGACGACACCGCACGCCGAAATTCATGACAGAGAGCCGCCGCCCTTCGTCGAGGCCATCGCCGACGAACCGTCGCCATCATCGGACAGCGAATTGCCGCCCGCGCTCGAATTGCCGCCCGCGGCTAACACGCCGACGGCTGACGAGTTACCCCCGCCGCTGCAAACCATCGAGCCTCGACCCGCTGCCGACGCTGCGCGCGCGCCGCCGCCGCACCCGCGGCGGCATCCGCTGCGCTTCATGTGGCAGATGGACGCCGAAGGCCGCTTCGCGCTCGGCTCCGATGAATTCACCCGCCTGATCGGCGCGCGTACCGCCGCCAGCCTTGGCCGGCTCTGGAGCGAGATCGCCGACGTGTTCGGCCTCGATCCGGAAGGCCGCGTCGCCAAGGCCGTCGCCACCCGCGACACCTGGAGCGGCATCGCGCTGAACTGGCCGGTCGATGGCGGCGCGCGGCTGCGCGTGGAATTGTCGGGACTGCCGTTGTTCGACCGCGCGCGCAATTTCGTCGGTTACCGCGGTTTCGGCGTCTGCCGCGACCTCGACGGTCTGGCGCGGTTAGAGGCGTTGCGCCGCTATGAATTCTTCGGCGACCCGCCGGCTCCGCTGCCGCTCTCCGCCGACGTCGCGCAGCCGGGTCCAGCTGAAGACATAACCGCCGCGAACATCCCGGCGGAGCCTGACGTTCCATCAAGCGTTTCGGAATTGCCGGCGTCAATTGTAAGCGAGACTTCACACCCAACCGATTTGGAAACCGCCGTGGAAACCCCCACCCCCAAAAACGTCCTACCGTTCCGGCCGGTGAGCGAGCCGAAATCGCCGTCGCTGACGCCGGTCGAAAACAGCGCCTTCAACGAGCTTGCGCGGCAATTGGCGGCGCGGCTCGAGAACGAGACCAACGCTGCTTCTGAAAGGCCTCAATCCGATGCGCCCGAGCCTGTTGCCGAACCGCCGGCCGGCCGCGCATCCGGACCGGCCGGCGAGCGCCCCGACTGGCTGTCGCAGCCGGAGCCGCCGCCGCGCGGCGAGGCCGCGCGCGACAGGACGCTGCTCGACCTGCTTCCCACCGGCGTGCTGATCTACCGGCTCGACCGGCTGCTGTACGCCAACCCGGCGTTTCTGAACCGCGTGGGATACGACAGCCTGCACGCGCTCGAAGAGGCCGGCGGCCTCGACGCGCTGCTGGTCGAGCCCGGCGTGTCCGGCGCCAGCAGCACCTCGGATACCGGCACGCCGGTTACCATATCGGCCACGCAGTCGTCTCCCGGACATGCGCCGGCGTCGGCCACCGACGCCCATCTGCATGCGATTTCATGGGACGGCGACTCCGCACATGCGCTGATCTGCCTGGCGCCGCGCGTCGAGGCGGAAGCCGTCGCCGCTTTTGCCGCGCCTGAGCCGTCGCAGGTCGGCCACGCCAATGCCGAGGAACTCGGCGCCATCCTCGACACCACGGCGGAAGGCATCGTGATGTTCGACGCGCAAGGCCGCCTCAATTCCTGCAACCGCAGCGCCGAAGCGCTGTTCGGCTATGACGGCGACGACCTCGTGCAGCGCAATCTCGCCGAGCTGTTCGCGCCGGAGAGCCAGCGCGTGGTGCAGGACTATCTCGAACGCATCAGGGACGACGGCGTGGCGAGCCTGCTCGACCACGGCCGCGAGGTGCTGGGCCGGGTGCGCGAGGGTGGCCTGATCGCGCTATCGATGACCATGGGACGCACCCAGGCAGACAGCCCGAATTTCTTCGCGGTGTTCCGCGACCTGTCGTCCGCAAAGAACAGCGAAGCCGAACTGTTGCAGGCGCGGCGGCTGGCCGATCGCTCGGCGAGTGCCAAGGCCGACGTGCTGGCGCGCATCAGCCACGAGGTGCGCACGCCGCTCAACGCCATCATCGGCTTTGCCGAAGTGATGATCGACGAACGTTTCGGCGCGCTCGGCAACGAGCGCTACGTCGAATACATGAAGGACATCCGCGCCTCCGGCGAACGCGTCATCGCCATCATCAACGATCTGCTCGATCTGTCGCGGATCGAAACCGGCAAGCTCGATCTTTCCTTCGCCAACCAGAACCTCAACGACCTGGTCGAGCAATGCGTCGCGGTGATGCAGCCGCAGGCCAACCGCGAGCGCATCATCATCCGCACCTCGCTCGCGCATACGCTGCCGCCCGTCGTGGCTGACGCGCGCGCGCTCCGCCAGATCGCGCTGAACCTGATCGGCAATTCGATCCATCTTGCCAATGCCGGCGGCCAGGTCATCGTCTCGACCGCGCTGTCGGATTTCGGCGACGTGGTGCTGCGGGTCCGCGACACCGGGCATGGCATGAACGACAACGAGGTCGCAGCCGCCATGGAGCCGTTCCGCACCCAGGGACCGGCGGACCACACCAACGGTTCGGGGGTAAGTCTCGCGCTGACCAAGGCGCTGGTCGAGGCCAACCGCGCCCAGTTCCAGATCAAGACCGGGCCGCAATCGGGCACGCTGATCGAGGTGACGTTCGGGCAGGCGATGGCGAGGGCGTAATCGGCTCGCTGTCCTGGACTGGAATATCTCTAAATCAGCGCTTTCGCGACATCGCGTCGCTGACAGTGCCGTGCCCTCTGCGCTACTGAAACCGGCATGGTCACCAGCTTCGCCGGAGCAGCTTTCATGAAGAAATTTCGCGCCTTCACCGCAACCGCGGCGTTGCTTTGTCTGACCTGCCTGACTGTCACGACGGCATCCGCCGACGGCGAGGTCAACGTCTACTCCTATCGCGAAACCAAACTCATTCAGCCGCTGTTCGACGCCTTCACCAGGGATACCGGCATCAAGGTCAATGTCGTCTCCGCCAGTTCCGGGCTGGAGCAGCGCATGAAGGCCGAAGGCGCCAACAGTCCGGCCGACGTCTTGCTGACGGTCGATATCGGACGCATCGACGAAGCCGTGCAGGCCGGCGTCACCCAGCCGGTGATCTCCGAGGTGCTGGAGACGATCATCCCGCCGCAGTACCGCGATCCCAATGGCCACTGGGCCGGGATTTCGATGCGCGCCCGCGTGATCTATGCGTCAAAGGAGCGGGTCAAGCAGGACGCCATCACCTATGAGGAACTCGCCGATCCGAAGTGGAAAGGCAAAATCTGCATCCGCTCCGGCCAGCACATCTACAACAACGCGTTGTTCGCGGCCTATGTCGCGCATCACGGCGAGGCCGTGGCCGAGGAGTGGCTCAAGGGCCTGAAAGCTAATCTTGCGCAGAAGCCGTCCGGCGGCGATCGTGAAACCGCGCGCGACGTCGCCGCGGGCAAGTGCGATATCGGCATCGGCAATACTTATTACTGGGCGCTGATGAACGACAAGGAAGCCGACAAGAAGCCGTGGGCGGAAGCGACCAAGGTTATTCTGCCGACCTTCGAGGGCGGTGGCACCCATGTGAACCTATCAGGCGTGCTGCTGGCGAAGCACGCACCCAACAAGGCCAATGGCGTGAAGCTGATCAATTGGCTGGCCGGGCCGACGGCGCAGCAGATGTATGCCGACTCCAATTACGAATATCCGGTTCGCGCCGGCGTGGCCGCCAATCCGACCATCGCAGGTTACGGCAGGTTGAACGCCGATCCAATGCCGATCGCCAAGATCGCCGCCAACCGCAAGGCCGCTTCCACGCTGGTGGACAAGGTCGGGTTCGATAATTGAAACTTCTCAGAACTTGCTTTCTTCCCTCTCCCACAACGGCAGAGGGAAGAAAGCCTCATGCGTTTTGAATTCAAGCGAGCCTGACCCAGCGTGACACATCCCATGCGCGCAGGCAGGATCGTCGCCGCGATCGCGGTCTTGACGGCGATCCTTGTCGCAGCCCCCGTCGTCAGCATCGTCGCACTCGCGATCCAGCCCGCGCCCGATGTCTGGCAGCATTTGCTCGCTTATGTGCTGCCGCTGGCAATCCGCGACACCGCGTTGCTGCTTGGCGGCGTCGGAACGCTGGCTTTGCTGGTTGGCGCCGGAACCGCCTGGCTGATGTCGCTGCACGATTTTCGCGGGCGCCAGATGCTGATCTGGCTGATGCCGCTGCCGCTCGCGATTCCGACCTATTTAGCCGCCTACGTCTACGTCGATCTGTTCGAGCCGCTGGGTCTCGTCCATCGCACGCTCGCGATCTGGTTTCCGCCGGGCGATGCGGTATTCGCACTGCCCAATCTGCGTTCCCTGCCCGGGGCCATCTTCGTGATCGGCATCGTGCTTTATCCGTATGTCTATCTGTCGGCGCGCGCGATGTTCCAGTTTCAAAGCGCGGAATTCGCCGAGGCCGCCAGGACGCTTGGCGCCAGCCGCTGGAATGTGTTCTGGCGCGTCTCGTTGCCGATGGCGCGGCCGGCGCTGGCGGTAGGCGTGGCGCTGGTGTCCCTGGAAACGCTGAACGATATCGGCGCCAGCGAATATCTCGGGGTCCGGACGCTTACGGTGTCGGTCTTCACGACCTGGCTCAATCGCGGAAGCCTGGCCGGCGCGGCGCAGCTGTCGTGCTTCATGCTTGCGATCGTCGCCGGCCTCATCGCGATGGAGCGTTACGGCCGCCGCAACGCCGCTATCGAGTTTTCCGCCGAAAGCCCGCGGCTGATCCCGCGGACCATGCTTGTGGGCATCAAAGGCCAGGCGGCATTCGCGGCCTGCCTGCTCCCGGTATTGTTGGGATTCTTCGTTCCACTGCTTTTTCTAATGCGCGAAAGTTTCAGGCGTGGCTTGCTTGCGAATGTCGATATGTCGCTGTGGCGTGATGCTTTCAACTCGGTGGCGTTCGCAGGGCTTGCCACGCTGATCGCGCTGTTGCTCGGCTTTACGACCATTCTCGCCTGTCGCTGGCGGCCGACCGCGCTGCGTTTGATCGCGATGAACGTTTCGCAAACCGGTTACGCGCTTCCCGGGCTGGTGCTGGCGCTGGGCCTGCTCACCCCGGTGCTGGCCATCGACAACGGACTGAACACGCTTGCCGAATGGATGGGGCGCTCACTGCCTGGGCTGATCCTGGTCGGTTCGGGCGCCGCCGTCGTGGTCGCCTATGTGATCCGGTTTCTGGCGGTGCCGACCGGATTCATCAAGGCCGGATTCGAGCGGATTCCGCTCGATTACGATGACAGCGCGCGAGCTGCGGGCGCAGGTCAGACGGCATCGATGCGGCTGATACATCTGCCGCTGCTGCGGCCTGCCATGCTGGGTGCGGTCATCGTCGTGTTCGTGGATTGCCTGAAGGAACTGCCGGCCACGCTGCTGCTGCGGCCGCTGAACGTCGAAACGCTGGCGACGTCGATCTACCAATTTGCCAGCCGCGGCAGCTTCGAGGAAGGCGCGCTGGCGGCGCTATTGATCGTTGCCGCAAGCATCGGACCGGTGGCGTGGTTGACGCGGTTCTCCGATCTGCCGAGCGGGCCGGCGTGACGCGGTCCGTTCCCCGGACGCAGCGCAGCGCGTAGCTCTTCGCGGAGCGGTGCGCTGCAGAGCCGGGGTCGTAACAGAGCACGGTGTTTGTGACGGTCCCGGCTCTGCGGAGCGGCATGAAGAATGCCGCACCGCTTCCGGGACACAGCTTCACGCGTTCTTCAGCGCCACCCGGAAATCGGCTTGGGTCTTCGATTTCACCTCGTCCAGCGTGACGCCGTCGGCCAGTTCAATCAGCGCCATGCCGTCCTTGCCGTGCTTGTCGATGGTGAATACCGCAAGATCGGTAACCACCATGTCGACCACTTTCTCGCCGGTCAGCGGCAGGTCGCATTTCTTCAGCAGTTTCGGGCCGTCCTTGGCGGAATGCTCCATCACCACCACGACGCGCTTGACGCCGGCGACGAGATCCATCGCGCCGCCCATGCCCTTGACCATCTTGCCCGGGATCATCCAGTTGGCGAGATCGCCATTCTGGGCAACTTGCATGGCGCCCAGGATCGACAGGTCGATATGGCCGCCGCGGACCATGGCGAAGGAATCGGCGCTGGAGAAATAGCTGGTGGTCGGCAGTTCGCTCACCGTCTGCTTGCCGGCGTTGATGAGGTCGGCGTCTTCCTCGCCCTCATAGGGAAACGGCCCCATGCCGAGCATGCCGTTCTCGCTCTGCAGCACAACGTCCATTCCGTCCGGGATATAGTTCGACACCAGCGTCGGAATCCCGATGCCGAGGTTGACGTAATAACCGTCGCGCAGTTCCTTCGCCGCGCGCGCGGCCATCTGATCGCGGGTCCAGGCCATCAGATTTCCTCCCCAGTCGCTGCCGCTGCCGCCGCCTTGTCGGCGCGCGGGCGGGTGTTGCGGAATTCGATACGCTTGTTGCCGGTACCGACCTCGATGATGCGTTTGACGAAAATGCCGGCGGTGTGGATGTGGTCGGGGTCGATCTCGCCGGCCGGCACCAGATGTTCGACTTCGGCAACGGTGATCTTCGCCGCGGTGGCCATCATCGGATTGAAGTTGCGCGCGGTCTTGCGGTAGACGAGGTTGCCGGCGGTATCGCCCTTCCAGGCATGCACGATGGCAAGATCCGCGAACAGCCCGCGCTCCATCAGGTATTTCTCGCCGTCGAATTCCTTCACTTCCTTGCCCTCGGCGATCAGCGTGCCGACCCCGGTCTTGGTGTAGAACGCCGGAATGCCGGCGCCGCCGGCGCGGATGCGCTCGGCCAGCGTGCCCTGCGGATTGAATTCCAGTTCGAGCTCGCCGGCCAGATACTGCTGCGCGAACAGCTTGTTCTCGCCGACATAGGACGAGATCATTTTCTTGATCTGGCGGGTTTCCAGGAGGCGGCTGAGGCCGATGCCGTCGACACCGGCATTATTGGAGATCACGGTGAGGTTCTTCACGCCCGAATCGCGGATCGCATCCGAAAGGGTCTCGGCGATGCCGCACAGGCCAAAACCGCCGGACATGATCATCATGCCGTCCTTGAGAATGCCGTCGAGGGCCGATTTGGCGTCGGGGTAGACCTTGTTCATGGGGATTGCGACCTGATCGAGGAAAAGACTATTAGGCGAATTCTTCGCAGTGCGTCAATGACAGGACCTCGTTCCCCTCGCCTCTTGTGGAGAGGGTTGCGAGCATCGTCAGATGCGAGTCGGGTGAAGGGGTTGCAACCCTCGCAATTGAAAAGAGCCCTCAGCGGCTTCGCTTCGCCTATCATGATCTCTCAGTGAGTGAAGCGCACGAAAAGCCTCTTTGTGTCATCACCACGTCTGCCGGTGTTATGCGAAATGCTCTACCACAACTGGCGTGAGCACGAGGTGTTGACCTGAGTTGGGACAGTGCCTGCGCTTCCTTAAATCGCGCACAGGCCTGCGGTGGACCGCGGAAATTTGCACCGGGGGTATGCCCGGACATCGACCGGGTGTAAGGATAGGGCGCGGCAGCCGGTTCAGTACCAAGCCAAGGGCCGGACTCGCCTTTCAAGAACGCCCGGCCTCCACAGCGACGATGAAAGCACAGTCCCGCGAAACTGCTGTTCCCCCCACCGGCGAACGTCATCGATTGACGGTCCTTTTCTCCGACCTGGTGGGATCAACAGCGCTAAGCAGGGAAATGGAGTCGGAGCACTTCGCCGAACTGCTGGGCCAACTGCGCAAGATCTGGCATCAAGCCGCGGCTAAGCATGGGGGCCGCGTGATTAGAACGCAGGGTGACGGCGCTCTCGCAGTGTTCGGCTACCCACATTCAGGCGAGGACGACGGCCGGAGTGCCGCAGAGGCCGCCCTCGACATCCACGAGTGGGCCGGGCAGCTGCAGCACGAAGGCTTGCCGTCCGGTCATCAGCCGTTGCGAATGCATTCGGGAATCCATGCCGGTACTTTGCTGCTGTCCGCTGGCGACATCGAATGGGGCCGGTTTGATTTGATCGGCGATGTGGTCAACACGGCGGCTCATCTGTCCCAGCATGCCGCTCCCGACCAGATTCTCGCCAGCCTTGAAGCTCTGGGACCATATGCAAATTTCTTTGAGCTCGGCGAAGGGCCCGCCAATGCCAGTCCTCAGTTCGGGCTGCCGCAGGTCCGTGCGGTGCTCGGACGCGGCTCGGCCACCCGGCGCTTCGACGCCACCGCTGGCCGCGGCTTGACGCCCTTCATCGGCCGCGGCGAAGTCGCCGCTTTTCTGACCGATTTCCTGGGTGCGGCACACCCGGCCGCGCGACGGTGTGCGCTCGTGGTCGGCGGCCCCGGATTGGGCAAGACGCGGTTGCTGGAGGAAGTGCTGCGCCAGTTTGAAGGCGGATCCCTTACACTGCTGCGCGGCAGCTGCGAAAGCTATCTCGGCGCCGAGGTCCTGCAGCCCTTCCTGCAGGTGCTGCGGTCCTTCTTCGGAATGCAGCCGGATATGCCGAAAGATGAGGCCGCCACCGCCGCTCGTGCCGTATTGGAGCCGTGGATTGGCGAACTAGGTCCGCGCGCCGAATCGATCCTTGCGCTGGTATCCGCCGGAGCCGAAGCAGGCGGCCGTTTGACCGCCAGCGGCGTGGTCGGCGACCTCCTGGGTTTCTTTACGGCTTTATCCGCGAAGATTCCGCTGGTGCTGGTGATCGACGACTGGCAATGGGCCGACGATGCGAGCCGCCAGCTGCTGGAGGCGCTGCTGCAATCGGCCGTGGGCCCGCGTGTCATCCTGGCCAGCCGGCCGCGCGACGACGGCGCTGAGTGGATTTCCGGTGCGCCCCATCTGGTGCTGGAGCCGTTTCAAGGGTCGGAAACCGACCTTGCCGTGCGACGCTGGGTGCCGCATGCCGACCCGTTTCTGGTGGCGCGCATCCACAGCTACGCCGGCGGCGTGCCCCTGTACATTGAAGAGCTGTGCCATTCGGCTTCAGCCAACAACCTCTCGCAAGCGCTGCAAGGCCGGGGCACGCAGGGGTGGGTGGCGACGCTGGTGGCCTCGCGGTTGGCTCGCCTGCCGCCGGAGCAGGTTAGCGTGGTGCGCGCCGCGGCAGTCATTGGCAACGTGGTTCCGGGCGGGTTGTTGATTTCGGCCTGCGGCAGCGCGCCGGATCGGACCATGATACAGGCACTGGCGGACGCCGACTTTCTTTATGCCGATCCGGCCGGCGGCGGATTACGGTTCAAGCACGGCATCACCCGCGACGCGGTGTACGATTCCATCGGCCTGCGAGAGCGCCAAGCGCTGCACCAGCGCGTCCAGACCGCGCTGCTGGCGCGGTCCCAACAGACCGATCGCGAGGACGCGCTCGAAGCCCTGGCGTACCACTGCCGCGGCGCGGGCCATTGGGAAAGCGCCGCGCATTATGCCGAACGCGCGGGCGACAAGGCGATGGCCGCGTTCGCGCTCGACCGCGCGCGGGCGCAGTATCAGACCGCCATGGACGCACTGGACCGCGTGCCGCAGCGTACGCACGAGCAGTCGCTGCGTTGGTGTCTGCTGGCCAACAAACTGGGCATGGTTTGCATATTCGACCCGCTGGCGCTCAGCGACGAGGTCGCCGTCTTCGAACGCGCGGTGGCGCTGGCGCGCTCGCTGGACGATGCGAACGCAGTCGCGCGTGCGCAATACTGGCTCGGTTACATGTGCTATGGCTTCGGGCGATTTCGGGAAGGCGAGAAACACACACGGCAGGCGGCGACGCTGGCGCGCGCGGCGGGTGACCAGCGCCTGGTCGCTCAGATCGAAGCGACGCTGGGGCAGATCCTTGCCGCGACCTGCCAGTACGACGAAGCGACCACCCTGCTGGACGCCGCTGTCTCGGCCAAGCAGCAGCGCAGCCGTCCGGGTGGCGGCATCGCGATCGGATCGGCTTACGCGCTGTCTTGCAAGGCGAGCATACTGGCCGACCGTGGCGACTTCGACGATGCGCGCGTTTGCCTTGCGGAGGCGATGACGTTGCTCGACGAATCGAGACACCCGGCGGCCAATTCCGTGCGCAACTGGGTGGCGGTCTCCCTGATCTGGCAGGGACGCTGGCAGGAAGCCGAGGTCGTCGCCGCCGAGAGCGCGCGAATTGCCGAGAACACGCATGGCCTGTTACTGTTGGTCGTCTGTCGCGCAGCGGCCGGCTTTGCACGCTGGGCGCGGACCGGGAACGCTGCCGGCCTGCAGCAACTGCGCGATGCCGTGCAATGGATGGAGGCGCGGCGTGGCCGGTTCTACACCTCGCTTTACTATGGTTGGCTAGTTGAAGCTTGTGCCGCCGAGGGGGACATCGTCAGCGCGCGACGATACGCTGCACATGTGCTGCGCCGCGCACGCGAGGGCGAGCGGTTGGGTGAGGCGGCGACGTGCCGTGCCATGGCACGAATCGCTGCCGGTCGCGATGATTTCGTCGCCAGCCGGCGTTGGCTGCGGCGGGCCGAAACCTCCGCGAAGCTGCGTGGTTCGCCACGCGAGGCCGCATTGAACAAGACCGTACGCGGAGAGATTCTCTCTCGACAAGGTCATGCCGAAGCGGCATGCCGGACGATGACGGAAGCCGCCGCGGAGCTGCGCGGGCTTGGGATGCATTGGCACGCAGCACAAGCGACCCGCTGGCTCGAGACCCGGGTATGACTCAGCCGATATTGAGATCCTTCAATTGCTTCGCGATCAGCGCGGCCACCAGATCGTAGCCTTGCTCGTTGGGGTGCAACTCGTTGGCCCATAGCAGCGTATGTTTGTCAGCATCTCCGAAGTTTTCGGCCAGCGTTCCGGTCAGCTTGACGTAGTAGACACGGTTCGGATAGGCGTCCGCGACCTTTTTTACCGTGGCGTTGAGCCGGTCGATCAAGCGACGCATGACCTTGCTCGCCAGGGCCAAATGCTGACTGTTGTTGATGATGTCGTAGCCGCGCATCCCGAAGAAAGGCTGTAGCCACGGTCCGGACCTCGCGATCAGTAGCGTATCCCCTCTGCCATCGGGAATCGGATGATCGTAGCCGTGGATGATGATGGGGATTTTGGAGTTCGTGGTCAGCGTCTTGATGATCGTGTCGTAGTACTTGAACAGCGTGACGTCGATAAAGTCGGCAACCTCTGCTTCATTCAGGGGATCTTCTTCGGCGCTCAGCGGCTTCAGCATCCTGTACAGCGGCTGCTGCCCCGGAAGGCCCGCCACAACATCGTTGCCGCCCCCACCGACAAAGATGGCCTTTATACCTGGCTCATCGGCAAGATAGTTCGTCACGTCTTTTAGAAAGGACCGGTGGGTCATACCGCTCAATGTCCGGCCGGCGGACGCGAAGTCTGACGTAGCGCGCGCGTTATCCTTATAACCCAGCTTGAGAAGCGACTTGGACAGGTTGCCCCTCACGACCCCATAGTCGCGCTCCCACTGATCAAAAAGCCAGGAATCGCCGACCGCCAGTATCGGCGTGGCCGTCGAGCTTTGCCACAGTTTGGTTTCCGCCCGGAGATCAAAGTCATGATCCGGCCCGGGCGAAATGGTGGCTCTTTTCCTTGATTCGAACGCGTCATCGGGAGCCGGCAACCGACCATCCAAAGCGAGCGTCAGCGGGCCCGGTCCGGCTCGCAACGGCAGTTGTGACTCGACTAAGGCGCTGAAGAAGCCAAGCATCACGGCGAGGGCCGGGTCGGCTCCGGGACAGGCATGGGTCGGATGGTCTTTAGCCCGGCGGTTGCCACCAAAGGCGTGATGATAGTTGGGGCAGCCCTCCTGCAGGTTTTGTTGCGTGGCGGAGATCACCGCCGCAACAACGATGCTGCCTGGGTCGACGGCCACCTTATGCAGACCCTCACCCATCCAATGCCGGACTGTTGCGGTTCGCCACAATAGCTCCGGCGCCGTGCGCAACTGCATGGCTGGGATAAAGTCTGCGCCGAGACGATTGCAAGCGTCGGTAAAATCAGCCGCCTCGACACGGCCAAGGCGCGCGCGCAATGACCACAGCGTGCCCTCGCGCAGCCACTCGTTCAAGACCCGCAGGATATTGCCGTTGACGGTGGGAACAAACCCGATCACGGCGCCGATCAGCGTGCGTGCGGCGAAATCCAGATCCTTGCCCGGTTCGGAATCGAGTATCGCGCGTGCCACGGGCGCCTTGAGTTGATTGCCGCGACTGCGCAGGAACTCGAGCGTCGCGCTTCGCAACGCGACACCGTGCGTTTTCCCGATTTCCTCGACCTTGTCAAAAGGGCGTGGTTGAAAGAAATAGCGCGAAGGGGCGAGAAAGTGACCCGGGTAGGTCGGCGGTTGGCCGGGCTGCCAGTCCCAGCGGTAGCCGCTGCGCCGGAAGCAATTGCCGTCTTCCGCAAGCCCGAACCACTCCTCGCAGAAGTCGGCGAGCAGCGAGTCGACGAGTACGCGCACGTCCACCGTCAGGTCCCAGCGCGTCTCGCCGTCTTCCTTGGCGTAGCCGACGGCTTCGTTGACCAGCTCTTGCAGCGCAGCCCTGGTCCAATCCCGTGCTTGTTTGAACGTGTACTGCGGGTCGAGAGCCATGATGGCGTCATTGCACGCCGCGGATTCGCGCTCGTAAGCCCCATCCTGACCAGCATCCAGCCCCAGATAGATTTCGCCAAAAGAGTCATGCATACGCGGCAGATATCCTTTGACCGACAAGTTGCGCTTGGGATCCAGCAGCACCTCATCAACCATGCGTCGCTCTGCCATCAGGACGCCGAACGGCGTCCGCAGCACCCCGCCATGACGCTCGCGGATGGCCGCCCAGATCGATGCAGTTGTAAAGTCGGCGGCGGCATCAGGATCTTCAAGCGCGGATTTCCAGGCCGTGATGGCTTCCGCGTGGCCGAGGCGCGTTTCGATGTCGCGCAGCCGGGCGATCGCTATTTCGCCGGCGTCCGCGCTCCATATCACGGGCCGTTTGCAACCCTGCGCCGCGGCCCGCTCTTGCAAGAGCGCAAGCGCATTCCTGGAAGGGACGAACAAATAGGCTCCCCACTCCAGCCGCACCAGGGGACGCGGCTCGTCGTGAAGCCGGTCGGAGCCGTCGACCGGCATATGGACCGTTTGGCCGTCATGCTCGAAGCGGAAATAGCGGCGGCGGCCGGATTCGGCCACGCCGAAGATAGGATCGCTCTGTCCCGAATACGAAGCCGAGCTGTTTGCGCCGTTCAGCCAACGCTGTACCGTTTCGAACTGCTCGCCGAGATTGGCGTTATATGCCATGAAGATAAGCCCGCGTTCCTGATCGAGGCTGTCCTTTACGGTCTGCGCGTCATTCGACCGGCGGACATGTGGACCGTAGGACATGCCGCGACGGATGAAGCGCGGTGGCCGGCTGCCGGCTTCCGGGTTCCTGACTCGCGGATTTGCGCGCCGAATGTGGGCATGAAGCGGACATAACCGACCGTCCTTGTCCGCGTCGAAATGGAAGTCATTTGAAAGCGGATCCGGATCGAGGACCACGGCCAGCGGCTGACCGGCTTTCGGGTGGCCGCCGGGCCAACGGCCCATCATCTTGGCCATGAAGTCTTCGCGTGTAAGCGCCTGCCCTGCGGCCGCGGCTTGCTGCTGCGCGGCGTTCAAGGTTTCGTCAAAAGCCTCCACATCCTGCCGCAGTTTGCGCAGTGCCATGAAGCTGCCGTCGTTGAGAAGCGACCGGATGAAGTCCGGCGCGTTCTCATAGCCGCTTGTGTTGTCGGAAATGTTCGGATAGCCGCACAAGACCTCGCCAAGATGGACGTGGTTGGAATAGCGCTCGCCTGCGTCGCCTTTCTTCAATACGGGGTTGGAAGTACCATCGATAAAGCCGAAATGCTCCGCAACGTCGCCGGCCGAATTCAGTAGCCGTTTCATCCACTGCAGCGACAGCGGCTTGACGCCGGGATGACTGGCAACCATTTTTTGCATCGCGCTCATCAGCTGCGCCTTCGACTTTTCCGCATGTTCATGCGGACCCCGCAGCCGAACCTGGATGACCGCATGAACGGCACTCAGATCGATGCGAGGTGCCGGATCGTCTTCACCAATGTCGGGGGCATCCACGCCGAGATGCCAGTTGAGAGCCGGCAGCCGCCACCGACGCGGATGATTGATCCGCAAGTCCCCCAACAGGCCGGCACGGCGCTCCATGCCCTGCACGAACTCGTCAGGAAGCGCGCGCACTTCGTCGTCCGAAAGGCCGGCGACGCGCAGGCCCTCGACCGTAAAGGAAATATTGGTGGCGATCTGCCCGGGCTGCAGCGTATCGGCCGGGGCCGCCGACCTGAAGGGCAGCGCTTTCAAAAACGCTGCAAGCGCCGCCGGTCCGTCGAAGCCGAGCAGAAACAGGCATCCGTAATGAACGTCCGGATATGCCTCCAGGATTCCAGCCTGCACATTGCCAAGGTCTTTCAGCGGCGGCTCCGCGGGAGGCTCCAGCGGCAGTCCGCGCCTTGCTTCGGGTTCAGAGGGAGGAGGCTGTTGAAGCCAGAGCATCGCCTCATCGAAGCGCTTCTGCGCACGGAGGATGCCGTTCTGGTAGACGCCGTCTCCGACCATGTCCAGAAATTCCGGGAGAAGTTCTTGCGCGGCGCGATGCAGTACCTCACCGTCCTTGGTGCCGGGCGGAAACACGTCGGCCAACCGGTACAGGCCGACCAGGCTCCGAACGCCCTGACGGAATGGGGGGATTCCCGCGCTCTGCTTGGTCAAGGGCACACCGAATCCGGCGTTGGTGGGATCGGTGCCGACCGCGCCGCCTCTGCCGAAAATGGACTGCCGCGCGATTTCCTCAGCGGTCGGAATTCTGATCCGCGTGACGCGCTGCTCGGCCGCATCGCCTGCTTCGCGGCGGTACACCCTTTCCTGCATGCGAAGGTAGCGGGTATCGTCTACCGTCAGGTCGGGCGTGGCGTAGAGAAAATAGGCCTCGCTCTGTGAGCGTTTAAGCCAGGCACCCCATTGTTCGTAACTGTTCTCGTAACCGAGCACGTAGTCCTCGGTGTTGCAGAACACGAGGTCAAGCAGTCGCGACACTTTCTGCCAGATGATGCGCACATAGGATTCCCACGCGCCGTCGAAAGTTGCCGTGAGCAGGACCTTATCCTCGGGTTCGAGCACGGCGATGCCGACCGAATGAATGACGCCCACGCGCTCCACTGCGTCGGACAACACGCGGGCGAACTCATACTCGAATCCGCCTGCGCGGCCGGCGTGTAGTCCGCGCAGCACGCGCTTCACGCGGGTCTTGTATGTCATGGTGTCCAGAGCAGGAATCAGCCCCTTTTTGATCGGTGCCAGGACCCTGAAGTCAGAAGTTCCGGCCAGATTGCCCGACTTGATCGTCAAATCGCGACGCATTTATAAAGTCCCCTCAGAGCACGCAGCCGATCATCTGCCGCACTTCTCGAAAATGCCACACCATAATTCTGGGTTATTCCGCCTCTTGATTATGTGAACTGGTTCACAATTGTGAATGTTTTCTCGCGCGGTGAACCGGCGCCTTCGAACCGATCAGATGACGTCCTTTGAGTAGAATCGATAGGGCGTCGATAGCGCTGCTGGTTGGCTTTGCTCGGCATCGGATCCCCCGGCGGGCGCTGCTACCCCGCGAACACAAGGGGAGAGCGGAAGTGCAGCCTTGAAAGCGTCAAGAAAACCCTTCAAGTTGCTGATAATGGCGGGCCGGCTGCCCCGCCTGACCTTCAGCCTCGACCCCGACGAATTCGACCCGGATATGTCATTGACGATGGCCCAAGGAATGAAACGCCTGGGGATGCCGATCGCGGCGCTGCTCGGCCTTGCGCTGATCGGCCTGATCGTCATGTCGTGGTTTCTCAACCGGGACGCCTTGCGTGCAGCGGTGGAGGCGCAGATCCGCGCCGTCACCGGCCTCGAGCTGGTGGTCAACGGCAATATCGACATTTCGGTGTTTCCCGCCAGCTATGTCTCGTTTCATGACGTCGGATTGAAAGGCGGCGGCGCCGGCGAGCCCGCGCTCGGGGTCGACGTCCTGACCGCGAATCTGCGGCTGCTGCCGCTGCTGCTGCGGCGTTTCGAAATCGCCGACGTGATGATGCTGCGTCCGCATATCCACGTCATCCGCGCCGCCGACGGCACCAGCAACTGGACGCCGTTCATCGATACGCTGACGCGGACCATGAAGCCCGGCGCCAGCAATCAATTGTCGTTTTCCGAAATTCGAATCCAGGACGGCGTGCTCAGCTACCAGGACGCCGCCAACCGCGTATCGGAAACCGTGGGCGACATCGACCTGTCGCTGGCGTGGCCGTCGATCTCGCGCTCCTTCGCCGCGACCGGGCAATTCGACTGGCGCGGCGAGCGCGTCGACGGCAGCATCAGCGTCAGCGACTTCATCGCCGCGTTGTCCGGCGAACGCTCCGGGCTGAAGGCGCGGCTGGCGAGCGCGCCCCTGAAAGTCGCGTTCGACGGCGCGGTCGCCAACCGCACCAGCATGCTGATGGAGGGCACGCTGACCGCCGACAGCGTCTCGCTGCGTAACGCGTTGCGCTGGACCGGACAGGCGCCCCCCGCCGGCACCGGCGGGTTCGGCCGCTTCGCGCTGAGGGCGCGCGCCAATATGGTGGGCGCGTCGATCGCGCTGACCAACGTCAATATCGAACTCGACGGCAATGTCGCCGAGGGCGTGATGACCTATTCGAACAACGGCCGCCAGACCCTGCAGGCGACGCTGGCCGCCGGCGCGCTCGACTTTACGCCTTACGTCTCGACCGTGCGGCTGTTGGCCAGCGGCCAGCGCGACTGGAACCGGCAGTTGTTCGACCTCAATTCGCTGACCACCACCGATCTCGATATGCGGCTGTCGGCGGCAAAAGTCACCGTCGGAAAATCGACGCTCGGTCGCACCGCGCTCGGCGCCAACCTGCGCGGCGGCACGCTGGCGCTGAGCATCGGCGAGGCGCAGATGTATGGCGGCATCGCCAAGGGCTCGTTCAATGTCGCGCGCTCCGACGCGGTCGTCGACGTCAAGGCGCAATTCCAGTTCATCGACGTCGACCTGTTGTCCTGCGCCAGCGAGTTGTTCGGCCTGACCAAGCTCTCCGGCCGCGGCAATCTCAATGTCGCGCTGGAAGCCACCGGCAACAGTCCGTTCGGCCTCGCGCAATCGCTCGACGGCACCGCCACCCTGACCGGCCATGACGGCGCCATCTCGGGCTTCAACGTCGAACAATTGCTGAAGCGGCTGGAGCGGCGGCCCTTGTCCGGGGGCGGCAATTTTCGCAGCGGTTCGACGCCTTACGACAAGCTGACCATCGCGCTGAAATTCAGCGACGGCATCGCCACCGCCGAAAACGTGCGCGTCGAGGGGCCGGCGTCGCGGGTGACGCTGACCGGCACCGCCTCGGTGCCCGCGCGCGAATACGACTTGAAGGGCGTCGCCAGCCTGACCTCGGTGGCGAACGCGCCGCCCGGCTTCGACCTGCCGTTCGTGGTGCAAGGGCCGTGGGACGATCCCTTGATCTTTCCCGATCCGGAAAGCCTGATCCGCCGCTCGCCGGGCGCAGCACCGCTGCTCGACGCGGCCAAGGACCGCAAGACCCGCGACGCCGTGCGCTCGGTGCTGGAGCGTATTACCGGGCAGAAAGTTGCGCCGGAAGCCGCCGCGCCTGCGCCGGCCAGCGCACCCGCGGCCGAAGCGCCGAAGGGGAATTGAGCAGCGCATTACCTTTCCATAAGTCGTCCCCGCGAAGGCGCGGACCCATAACCCCTGGCGTCTACGGTTGCAAAGATGTGTGCAACGGCCTTGCGTGAAACGAGACGACACGGCGTATGGGTCCCCGCCTTCGCGGGGACGACTCGTTGAGATGCGGTGCGCTACAGCGGCGCCGCCGTCTCTCCTCGCGCGCCGGACAGCTTTGAGGCCAGCGACGCCACCACGATCACCACCGCGATCAGGCCGATGATCAGCGTGCAGATCGCGTTGATCTCCGGCTTCACCCCCAGCCGCACCTCCGAATAGATCCGGATCGGCAGCGTCGCCGAACCAGGACCGGTGGTGAAGCTGGCGATCACCACATCGTCCAGCGACAGCGTAAACGCCAGCATCCAGCCCGCCGCGATCGAGGGGAGGATCAGCGGCAGCGTCGCTGCGAAAAATGCCCGCAGCGGATCGCAGCCGAGGTCCATCGCGGCTTCTTCGAGACTGCGGTCGAGCGCGCTCAAGCGCGACTGCACCACGGTGGCGACAAAGCACATGGTCAGCGTGGTATGCGCGATGGTGACGGTCCAGAAGCCGCGCTCGGCATTGAGTGCGACGAACAGCAGCAGCAGCGACAGCCCGGTGATGACTTCCGGCATCACCAGCGGCGCATAGAGCATGCCGGAAAACAGCGTGCGGCCCTTAAAACGCTCGCCGCGCGACAGCGCCACCGCCGCCAGCGTCCCGAGAATGGTCGCCGCGGTAGCCGACACCACGCCGACCCGAACACTCATCCAGGCGGCGTCCAGCATGGCGCGGTCGTTGAAGAATTCGATGTACCAGCGCGTCGACCAGCCGCCCCACACCGTCACCAGCCGCGAGGCGTTGAACGAATAGATCACCAGGATCACGATCGGCAGATACAGAAACGCCAGCCCCAGCGCCAGCGAAGTGACGTTGAATGGCGAGAGCCGTTTCAGGGGGCTCATCGAAGAGTTCCCCATCGCGAATGATTTGAGAGGCTGTTATTGCTGGAAGGGCTTACCACAACGGCAGCGCGCCCCCTGTCCCATGGGGAGAGGGTTGGGATGAGGGGGTACGGACTATCGTTAGGCCCTAACCCCTCACCGGGATCGCATCTGCCGATGCGATCCGACCTCTCCCCGCGGGAGAGGTGAAGCACACCGTGCTGCTCTGCAACCATCACCGCGTCTCCAGCCTGCGGCGCTGCAGGTGATCGTAGGTCAAGAGCGGCGCCAGCAGCAGGATGAGCAGCACCACCGCGGTCGCCGACGCCATCGGCCAGTCCTTGTTGGTAAAAAATTCCAGCCACAGCGTCTGGCCGATCATCATGGAATCGGAGCCGGCCAGCAGATCCGGAATTACGAACTCGCCGAGAATCGGGATGAAGCACAGCAGCACCCCGGCGGCAACGCCCGGCAGCGACAGCGGAAACGTCACCAGCCAGAACGCCTGGGCTCGCGACGAGCCGAGATCGGCGGCTGCCTCCAGCAGCGCGGGCTCCATCCTGGCGAGCGTCGCATACAGCGGCAGGATCATGAACGGCAGATACGAATAGACCATGCCGAGATACATGGCGCTGTCGGTGGACAGCCACACCACCGGCGCGGACACGATATGCAGCGCCAGCAGCGTCTTGTTGAGCACGCCGTCGTGCTGCAGGATGTTGATCCAGGCATAAATCCGGATCAGGAACGAGGTCCAGAACGGCACGATCACCAGCATCATCGCCACGCTTTGCCAGCGCGGCGGCAACCGCGCCATGGCATAGGCGATGGGATAGCCGATCAGCAGCAGTATCGCGGTAGAGACCAGTGCGACGGCGATGCTGCGCAAGTACGACAGCACATAGAGGTCGTCGGCGATCAGCAGCCTGAAACTGTCCAGCGAAAGCGCCGCGAAGGCGGCTTGCAGCGCCGGCCACCCCGCCGTGAGGTCGAACAGCGGCTGATAAGGCGGCTGCGCGATGGCGGTTTGCGACAGGCTGATCTTCAGCACGAAGCCGAACGGCACCAGAAAGAACAGCACCATCCACAGATAGGGCGCGATCGCGGCGATGCGCGCGGGGCGGGCGAAAATCCGGCGGGTGCTCATCGCTCCAGCACCACGCAATCGTCGGGCGCGAACCACGCCGTCACGCGCTGGCTGGCATTGTAGGCGTCCATCTCGAGCCGCGCGGTGTTGGCCATCGATGCGCGCAGGATCGCGCCGCCGTCTAGCTTGACCTTGTAGGTGGTGAGGCCGCCGAGATAATTGACCTCGATGACCACGCCTTCGAGCCGGTTCATTGGGATCGCACCGGCCGCCTCGGAAACCGGTCCGCGGCGCGACAGTTTTATTTTCTCGGGGCGGACGGCAACGCAGATCGTGGTCTTGGTTAGCGGCTGCCGCGGCTCGGCGGCGACGATGGTGCCGGCATCACGCGTCGCAATGCTCAGCCGGTGCTGTTCGCGGTTTTCGATCTGCCCCTCGAGCATGTTGATGTCGCCGACGAACTCGGCGATCCAGCGCGAGCTAGGCGCCTCGTACAGTTGCCGCGGCGTCGCCACCTGTTCGAGCCGGCCGGAATCCATCACGCCGATGCGGTCGGCCACCGTCATCGCCTCTTCCTGGTCGTGGGTGACGATGACGAAGGTCATGCCCAGCCGCCGCTGCAGCTGGATCAGTTCCGCCTGCGTGCTCTCGCGGAGCTTCTTGTCCAGTGCGGCGAGCGGTTCGTCCAGCAGCAGCACCTGTGGGCGCCTTGCCAATGAGCGCGCCAGCGCCACACGCTGCTTCTGTCCGCCGGAGAGCTGATCCGGTTTTCGCCGTTCGAGTCCCTCGAGCTTGACCAGCGCCACCATCTCCGCGACGCGGGTGTCGATCTGCGGCCGCGGCATGTTCGCACGCTTGAGCCCGAAGGCGATGTTGTCGCGCACCGACAGATGCGGGAACAGCGCGTAGTTCTGGAACATCATGTTGACGGGCCGCTGATGCGGCAGCACCCGCGCGATGTCCTTGCCGTTCAGAACAATTCGGCCGGCGTCGGGCGTCTCGAAACCGGCGAGCATCCGCAGCAGCGTGGTCTTGCCGCAGCCGGACGGCCCCAGCAGCGCAAAGAATTCTCCCGCCCGGATGTCGAGCGATAGCTTGTCCACCGCGGTGAAGCCGCCGAACTTTTTCACCACGGCATCGATGCGCAGCAGCGGCATGTCGGCCGCGGGGGCAGGCGGTTCGGTGGTCGCTAATTCCTCAGCCATGATTGCATGGTGTACACGGTGGGCGGGCCAAGGCGCAACGCGCCCGGCCCACGCCTTCAGCCCGCTTTGCGCGCGGGCGCCATCGGGCTGGTATCGTTGCGCCCGACCAGCGCGGAATATTGCACGATCGGGGCCGGCTTGCCGATGAAATAGCCCTGCACCGCGTTGCAGCCCTCGTCCGCGAGGAATGAGAGCTGCTCCTGGCTTTCGACGCCCTCGGCGACGATCGACATCTCCAGCCCGTGGCCGAGGCCGATCACCGCGCGAACGATCGCCGCCGATTGCGGGTTGCGTCCGAGGTTCATGACAAAGGCCCGGTCGATCTTGATCTTGTCGAACGGGAACGCCTGCAGATAGCTCAGCGAGGAATAACCGCTGCCGAAATCGTCCATCGATACGCGCACGCCGAGCGCCTTCAGCCGCCGCAGCAGCGCGAGGCCACGATCGAAATCCTCGATCAGCACGCCTTCGGTGATTTCAAGCTCCAGCCGGCCCGGCGCGAGGCCGGTTTCCAGCAGGATCGAATGCACCAAGCTGACGAGATCGCCGTGCATGAACTGCGCCGGCGACAGGTTGACCGCGATCTGCAGCGGGTGCGGCCAGGATGCGGCCTCGCGGCAGGCCTCGCGCAAAATCCATTCGCCCATCTCGACGATCAGGCCGCTTTCTTCCGCCAGCGGGATGAAATCGCCGGGCGGCACGAAACCGCGCACCGGATGGAACCAGCGCGCCAGCGCCTCGAAGCCGAGCACCTCGCTGGTTGCGACGGTTTGGCCCGCCTTGGCTTGCGGCTGGTAGTACAGCGAAAGCTCGCCGTTCCGGATCGCGAGCGACAGGTCCTGATGCAGCACGCGGCGGTCGCGAATCTGCTGGTCCATTTCGGGCTCGAAGATGCCGATCGAGCCGCGCGATTTCGCCTTGGCGCGGAACAGCGCCGCGCCGGCATTGGCGAGCAGCGACGCCGCGTCGGCGCCGTCGCGCGGGAAGATCGAAATGCCTGTGGTGACGCCGATGCGGACCGATTTGCCGTCGATCAGGAAGCCGCTCGCCAGGGCTTCCGAGACCGTCTCCGCCAGCGCCCTGCCGGCCCCGGGCTGCGTTCCATCGATCAGCAGGCCGAACTCGTCGCCGCTGAGTCTCGCGACAACGCCGCCACGCGCCGAGTTCTGAATGCGGCGCGAAACTTCGATCAGCAGCTTGTCGCCGACCGAATGGCCGAACACGTCGTTGATTTCCTTCAACCCGTCGAGATCAACCGACAACACTGCGAATTGCTCGTCGGTATCAGCGCAGGCCTCGATCATCTGGGAAAGCGCCTGCAGGAACGCCGCCCGGTTCGGCAGGTCCGTCAGGCCGTCATGATAGGCCATGTGCGCCATCCGCGACTCGGTCTGACGGCGATCGGTGACGTCCTCATGGGTCTTGATGAGATACTGCGGCTGGCCGGAATCATCGAGCACGGTGACGCGCCGCGTCAGGAACAGCCGCAAGCCGTCCTTGGTGCTGATCGGGTGCTCTTCGGTGAGCATGCCTCTTTTCTTGATCGCGGCTTCATCGCGCGTCATGATCAGCCTGGCTTCCCGCGGATTGAAAATATCGGCGGCGGTAAGCCCGGTGGCGTCCTCGCGCCGGCGGTTGAGAATGGTCTCCGCGCTGCGGTTGGCAAGCAGGTATTTTCCATCGCTGACGCGCTCGACGATCAGCGAAACCGGAATGTTGTCGACGATCAGTTCGAGGAATTTTTTGGTGTTTTCCAGTTCGCGCGACAGCGATTTGTGATCGGTCACGTCGTCGAACAATGCGATCAGGAATTTCGGCTGGTTGTTTTCGTCGCGGGCGATCACGCGGTTACTGGATAGCGTGCGCTTTTGCGACCCGCGCTCCACCACCATCTCGTTGCGAAACTGGCTGTCCGGCGATTCCAGCGCGGCGCGGTCGGCTTCCGCGATTCCCGCCGCCGTGGCCGGCTGGAAAATCTCGTCGGCGCGCTTGCCGACGATGTTTTCCCGCGACAGCCGCGAAAACTTCTCAAAGGCGCGGTTGGCGAGGATGTAGCGGCCGTCCTCGATGCTCTTGGCGGCGACGCAGACCGGCACGTTGTCTATGACGGATTCCAGGAACTGCGTGGTGGTCGCCAGTTGCCGCGACAGCCGGCGCTGCTCGCTGCAATCTTCATGCGTCGCCACCGAGCCGCCGTTCGGCAGGCTCCAGTATTTGACGAGAATCGATTGCCCGTTGGGCAATTCGGTGATGAGGCCTTCGCCGGTGCCGGCGAACTGGTAGAAATCGTCGATACTGATATCGAGCACGCCGCGTTTGCGGCGCAGCGCGAGCAATTCCGGCCCGGTCATATCCTTGCGAATATCCGAGCGCGTCAGCCCGTAGATTTCGAGATAGCGATCGTTGCAGAACACGACGCGCTTTTGCGCATCGGTCATGACGACGCCCTGGCTGAGATTGTTCAGGGCGGAGCTGATGAATGCGTTGCGCCGCAGCTGCGCGCGTGTGAATTTGCGCGACGCCGACATCACCCACAGGGTGATGGCGCCGAGAAACGACAGCACGACGATGCCGCCGATCAGCACTTCCCAGACCAGGTGCGGATCCATCGAGCCGATATAGCTTGGCGGCGCGAAGTCGCCGGACGCGGCCCGCACCACGTCCGACGGCGCTGCGAACAGGCACATGGCGGCCAGCGCAGAAATCAGAATTTTGCCGCCTGCCCGCCAATTCTTGGAAGCCATACCTCACCCGCGGATTGCGGGCGGAGTGTCTGGCTTCACGGGTTTGAATCGGGTAAACGCGTACCCCCGCAACGGGAAAAACTGACTCAAATGACGGCAATTGGCCCTTGATGATTAATGCTTTGCTAACAAACAGCCCGGCTTGGAAACGCCGGCAAAATCGAGGCCGGGCCTGCGGGCAAAAAACGCGTTATCACAGGGGCGATAGCGCGTTAAAAAGGCCACGCTTCCGCGGCCGCCCAGGGCACATTGAACAAGCAACCGATCCGGAAATCGCGAGCCGCGAATGGACAGAGTTGAGTGCGTCGTCGTCGGTGCGGGAGTGGTCGGTCTCGCCATTGCGCGGCGGCTGGCGCTGGCGGGGCTGGAAGTCGTCGTTGTTGAGGCTGCGGAGGGCATCGGCACCGCGACCTCCTCGCGCAACAGCGAGGTGATCCATGCCGGCATCTATTATCCGGCCGGCAGCCTGATGGCGCGGATGTGCGTGGCCGGCAAGCGGGCGCTGTACGGCTATTGCCGCGATCACGGCATCCCACACCGCAATTGCGGCAAGCTGATCGTCGCGACAACGGCCAGCGAGGCCGAGAAGCTGCAATCGATCAAGGCCCACGCCGAAGCCAACGGCGTGCTGGACATGCAGGTTCTCAGCGGCGAGGCCGCGCGCGCGATGGAGCCGGCGCTTCATTGCGACGCGGCGCTGCTGTCGCCTTCCACCGGCATCGTCGACAGCCACGCCTTCATGCTGGCGCTGCGCGGCGATGCGGAAGCCGCCGGCGCCGCCTATGCCTTCCACGCGCCGCTGCTGCGCGCCAGGGCGACGACGGGGGCGATTGAACTCGATGTCGGCGGCGAGGCGCCGATGACGCTGCAATGCCGGCTGCTGGTCAATGCCGCCGGCCTCGGCGCGACTGCGGTCGCGCGCGGTATCGACGGCATGCCGATCGAACTCATTCCGCCGGCCTATCTTGCGAAGGGCAACTATTTCAGCTGCAGCGCGCGGGCACCGTTTTCGCGCCTGATCTATCCGGTGCCGGAACCCGGCGGGCTCGGCGTGCACCTCACGCTCGATCTCGCAGGCCAGGCCCGGTTCGGTCCCGACGTGGAATGGGTCGACACCATCGACTACGCCGTCGATCCGGCGCGGGCCGAGCTGTTTTATCCGGCAATCCGGCGTTACTGGCCTGATCTGCCGGATGGCGCGCTGATGCCTAGCTATTCCGGCATTCGCCCCAAAATCGTGCCGCCGGCGGTGGCCAAGCAGGATTTCCTGATCCAGGGCCCGCCGGACCACGGCGTCGGCGGACTGATCAACCTGTTCGGAATCGAATCTCCGGGGCTGACGTCCTCGCTGGCGATTGCGGACTATGTCGGAGAACTGGTTGGGCATGACAATTCGCGCGGCGGCTGACCGCCACGGCAATTATCCCCGATACTCACAATTGTAAAACCCGAAGGCCTGTCCGTGGTGATGCAACCGGACTAGGTCTAAAAAACGCTAGTGGACCGTTTCACTCGCGGTCAGTTTCAACCGCTGGATTGCATCCTTGACCATCAATTTGCGGCGCTTCAACTCGACTATCAGCAGGTCGTCCGTGGATGGATGGGTGAGAGCCTCGTGCAATTCGCCTTCCAGAACCCGATGTTTGCGTTCCAGTTCAACGAGATGCGCCTGTATTGCCATACAAAGTCTCCTCGGTTGTGGACCTCAGATTCGATCTGGACAACCGGAGTGTACATCAGCCCAGGCGGCTGTCGATGGGTATTAAAAATTGAAATGTTCACATGGTGTATTAGTTGAAATGAATCGTGAGGGAACCTTCTTGCCCCGGCCGGCGCGCCGCAGCCGCCGCGCGGACGATATTCCTTGCGACCGCGGTATCCCTTCGCAAACCCGTTCGGTTTAAGTTAGTGTAGGCCATGACCGACGAAGAACGCGAAGCGCGAGAGCTCGCATCCGAGCTTGCCCGGCTGCAGCAGGAGCATCGCGACCTCGACGCGGCGATCGATGCGTTGCATCAATCGCCAGCGCCGGACTTGCTGCGGCTGCAGCGGCTGAAGAAACGCAAGCTGCAGCTGCGCGATCGCATCGCCTTCATCGAAGACCAGATCACGCCGGATATTATTGCTTAGTCATTTCGGGACACGCGCCTTCGCATGGACCCGGGATCCAGACGCACAGCGCTTTGGTTCCGGATTCCGGGTTCGCTCGTTTCACTCGCGCCTCGGAATGACGGCCCTTTCGGTCTACACGCCGATCAATTCGCGCAGCACGCCGGTGATCTGATGCGGGCTGTAGGGTTTCGGCAGAAACCGTCCGCCGTCCGGCAAATCCACTTCGTTCACATTCACATGACCGGAGGTAGCGACAATCTTGATCGGCGGCCAGCGGCCCTTGACCGCCTGGGCAAGCTTCAATCCATCCATGGAACCCGGCATCTGGATATCGGTAAATACCACGGTGATGTCGCGGCGGTTTTCAAGGATCTCGATCGCCTCGTCGGCATTGGCGGCTTCGATGGCGTCGAAGCCGGCGGCCTTGATCATCTCCACGGCATTCATGCGCAACAGGAACTCGTCTTCCACGATCAGCACCAGGGGTCTTTTGGCTTGTGGAAGACCCATGCGTCTCACTCCTTGCGAACACGCGGTTAAACCCCGGATATTGTTTTGGTTCCGAGCAGCGTGTCTCGAATGCGGTCGACCGCCTTGTCGGCGCCGAGGCCAAGCTTTTGACCGAACGGCAGACCGCCGAATTGCGCGAGCAGTTCATCGCGGTGCTAGGGCACGATTTGCGCAATCCGCTGGCCTCGATTGCCGCCGGGACCAGGATGCTTGCAAAGGCCAGATCGAAGAAGCCACCGAGGAGATTCTCCGGCTGATGCAAAAGAGCGCCGCGCGCGTGTCGCGAACTGCGCGCCAGCTATCCCGATCGAAAAGTCGAGGCGAAGTTCGCGCTCGGTCAGCCGGTCAATTGCGACAGCGGACGTATCGCGCAGATGTTCTCCAATCTGCTCGGCAACGACCTGACTCACGGAAGCCCGGTCAGCCCGGTGCGGGTGCAGGCCGTGACCCGCGACGGCGCATTCGAACTGTCGGTCGCCAATTCCGGCGATCCAATTCCGCCGGACGCCATGCAGCGGCTGTTCCAGCCGTTCTACCGCGTCGCGGTCCAGCGCTCGCTAGGCCTCGGCCTGGGGCTTTATATCGCCCCCGAGATCGCGCGCGCCCATGGCGGGACGCTCAGCGTCGATTCCAGGTCGAGACGCGGTTCACGTTCAAGATGCCGGCCGATTAGTGCGGGAAAACCGGTGCGGCCTAACGATCCGCCTTGACTCCGAAAGAACAAAAAGAGAACATGCCTTCGTCGCCGCCATACCCACGCCGAAAGCACGGAGTTTCCCATGTCCGAACGCGCCCCGCTGACCGAAAACATCCACTATGAGCAGGCCTGCGACCAGGCGATTGCGATGTGCGGCGGCAATATGCGCGGCGCGATCAAGGCGCTGATCATGGCCAACGAATATCTGGAGCATGAACTTCAGGAATTGCAGGCGCTGGCGTCGGGTGGCTTGACGCGAACCGGATCGGCCCGCGCAAAGGGCGCGGCCTGACCTTGCGCGAGATTGTACAGGGCCTGCCGGTCCGTCACCGCAATTCCCGGAAGAACGCCTGCACGTCGCCGGCGAGCAATTCCGGCTGTTCCAGCGCGGCAAAGTGTCCGCCCTTCGGCATGATGCTCCAGCGCCTGATATTAGTGTACACGCGCGCGGCAGCCCGGCGCGGTGGTCTCAGCATTTCGCGCGGGAATTGCGCGTAGCCGGTCGGCACCGAGATCGTGTCGCCCGCGGGCAGGATCGCCGAGCCGTGCAGACGGGCGTAATACGGCCAGAACGAAGCGCCGATCGCGCCGGTGAACCAGTAAAGCGAGATGTCGGCGAGCATGCGGTCGCGGGAAATCGCATTTTCGATGGTACCGTTGCAGTCGGACCAGGAGCGGAATTTTTCCGCGATCCACGCAGCCAGGCCCGCCGGCGAATCGGTGAGTGCAAAGGCAAGGGTCTGCGGCTTGGTGCCCTGGATCCACTGGTAACCGGTCTCCTCGCGCAGCCATCGTTTCAATTCGACGAGGTAGCTCTGCTCCTCTTCGGTCGGCTTGGGAAAATCGGCGGGATCACGGCTCGCGGCCATCATCAGATTGATGTGGATGCCGATCATGCGATCTGCATACGCGTAGCCGAGCCGGCTGGTAACTGCCGCGCCCCAGTCGCCGCCTTGCGCGCCGAATTTTTCGTGGCCGAGCACGTCGGTCATCAGCGCCGCGACGCAGTCCGCCATTTCGGGAACGCCGAACCGCTTCTGACCGGGCCTGAACGAGAGGCCATAACCGGGCAGTGACGGCGCCACCACGGTGAACGCATCGCGCGCATCACCGCCGAAGCGCGCCGGGTCGGTGAGGCGCGGGATGATGTCGAGAAACTCGAACACCGAACCCGGCCAGCCGTGCAGCAGGAGCAGCGGCATCGGGTCGGGGCCGACGCCGGGGACGTGCAAATAATGCAGGTCGACATCGTCAAGCGCTACGCGGAATTGCGGAAAGCCGTTCAGTGCGGCTTCCTCGGCCCTCCAGTCGAATTTTGTGCGCCAGTATTCGGTGAGCTCACGAAGGTAATCGACCTCCGTGCCATAGGCCCATGCTTCGCCGGGAGCGGAATCGGGAAAGCGGGTGCGTCCGAGGCGCTCGCGAAGATCGGCAATATCGGCGTCTGGAATGTGAAGCGTGAATGGAACGGGCTTGACTGTCATCCTCACCCCTCGTGCCGTCGCTGCGCCTTGCGGACATACATCGCGCTGTCGGCTTCTTCCAGCGCCTTGCGCGCCTCGGCCTGAGGCCCCAGGACCGCGACCCCGGCGGAGGCGCCTGCCGAGATCCTGCGGCCTCGAAACATGAAGGACAGCCCGTCCACGGCTTCCTCCAATGCGGCCGCCTTGGCGCGGGCGTCGGTTTCGCTTAAGTTCCACAACAGCAGCGCGAACTCATCGCCGCCAAGCCGTCCGATCACGTCCGACGAGCGGACATGCCGCAGCAGCGCCGCGACGATCGCTTTCAGCACTTCGTCGCCGGCGGCATGGCCGTAGGCGTCGTTGATCGGCTTTAAGCGGTCGACGTCGAGCACGATCAGCGCGCCGCTG
Organism: Bradyrhizobium sp.; assembly: GCF_036009065.1. Classification (GTDB taxonomy): domain Bacteria; phylum Pseudomonadota; class Alphaproteobacteria; order Rhizobiales; family Xanthobacteraceae; genus Bradyrhizobium. Next base: position 33,468 of record NZ_DASYMN010000364.1, read on the forward strand.
GCGTGATAGCGCTTGATGTAAGCGATCGAGCGGTTCAGTTCGCGCTCGAAACCGCGCCGGTTCGGAATGTCGAGCAGGAAATCCTGATCGGCCGAAGCCTCCAGCTCCTCGATTCGTGCCTGCGCCTTGGCGAGTTGCGACCGCAGCCGGCGAACCGTCAGTTTGGGATCGGCGGCGACAGCTGGGACCCGGGATTTTGAGCCCCCGCTTCCGCGCTTGACGCGCCCGGCCTGATCGGGTTTGGTCCCCGCCCTCTCGCCGCTTGTTCGGTGTTTGATCGCTTTCAGTGCAGCGAGCTTCGGTTTCTTCTTCATGGGCCACCGTCATTGACCATGAAACAATAGCCCATTCCGTGATCCTTGCCACGACAAAGGCTAAACCTATAATCCGCCCTATGTTTTTGGATTCCCGAACAGAATTGACTTGGAAATGAGTGCCGCCGTCGCCATTATCATGGGTAGCCAGTCGGACTGGGACACCATGCGCTTCGCCGCCGAAACGCTGACGGCGCTCGGCGTCGGCTGCGAGAAGCGAATCGTGTCGGCGCACCGCACCCCGGACCGGCTGTTCGCCTTCGCAAAGGGTGCCAAGGCTGCCGGCTTCAAGGTCATCATCGCCGGGGCCGGCGGCGCGGCGCATCTGCCGGGCATGACGGCGTCGCTGACGGAACTGCCGGTGTTCGGCGTGCCAATCGAATCCCAGGCGCTGTCCGGCGTCGATTCGCTGTATTCGATCGTGCAGATGCCGGCCGGCATTCCCGTGGGAACGCTGGCGATCGGCAAGCCCGGCGCCGTCAATGCCGCCTTGCTGGCAGCCTCCGTGCTGGCGCTGAACGATCCGGCGTTGGCGGGCCGGCTCGCCGCCTGGCGGAAGGCGCAGACCGATGCGGTTGGCGAACGGCCGGAGGACTCCGCGTGATGGCTTCCACCCAGGTGAAGCTGAAGCCGGGCGACACCATCGGAATTCTCGGCGGTGGGCAATTGGGCCGGATGCTGGCGATGGCGGCGTCGCGCCTCGGTTTCAAGTGCCAGGTGTTTTCGCCTGATCCGGATTCGCCGGCGTTCGACGTGGTGCTGCACGCCACCTGCGCGGAGTATGCCGACGTCGAGGCGCTGGAGCTGTTCGCCAACGACGTCGATGTCATCACATATGAATTCGAGAACGTGCCGGCGGCCGCCGCGATGATCCTGGCGGCGCGCCGCCCGGTGCTGCCTGAATACAAGGTGCTCGGGACCACGCAGGACCGCCTTGCCGAAAAGGATTTCGTGGCGCGGCTCGGCATCGGCGTCGCCGCCTATGCCGACGTGTCGTCGCTAGACGGGCTGCGAGCCGCGATCACGAGGATCGGGCTTCCCGCGGTGATCAAGACCCGCCGCTTCGGTTATGACGGCAAGGGCCAGGCCATCATCCGCGAGGGCGATGACCTGGATCGGGTCTGGGCCGACCTTGCCACCAAATCCGCCATCCTGGAGGCCTTCATCCCGTTCGAGCGCGAAATCTCGGTGATCGTGGCGCGTAGCGCCGACGGCCATGTCGAATGCTTCGACGTTACCGAAAACGAACATGGCGACCACATTCTGAAGATATCGCGCGCGCCGGCCGCGGTTTCAGATGCGTTGGCGGCACAGGCCCGCGGCATCGCCGAGACCATCGCCAACGCGCTGAATTATGTCGGCGTGCTCGCGGTCGAAATGTTCGTGGTGCCGGGCCGGGAGGGTTCCACATCCGGGCCGCTCCTAGTCAACGAGATCGCGCCACGGGTGCACAATTCCGGGCACTGGACGCTGGACGGCGCCTCGGTTTCGCAATTCGAACAGCACATCCGCGCCATCGCGGGCTGGCCGCTCGGCAAGCCGGTCCGCCACGGCGACGTCACCATGACCAATCTGATCGGCAACGACGTCCTCGGTTACGAGCAGTGGCTCACGGTCCCCGGCGCCACGGTACACCTCTACGGCAAGGGCGCGCCGCGCCCCGGCCGCAAGATGGGACATGTCACGCAAGTGACGCCGGGCAAGAAATAGCTGCCGTCAAATTTACCTTGAAGCGGCTCGTGTCACCTCTCCCCGCAGGGGAGAGGTCGAAGCCGGAGCGAAGCGCAGGCTTCGGGTGAGGGGTCTCTCCGCGCATTCGGACTCGCGGATAGTCCCCTCACCCGGATCGCATCTGCGATGCGATCCGACCTCTCCCCTGCGGGGAGAGGTGACCTAACATCGCAATTCGACCTAAAGCATCGTGTTCCAGCATCACGCGGGCGTCTTGCCTTCGACGAGGCCGGCCGGCTCCTCGCTAAGCCAGCGATAGAGCGCGCCGCCGAGCGCACCGCCGATCAACGGTGCGATCCAGAACAGCCACAGCTGCGCCAGCGCCCACCCGCCGACGAACAACGCCGGACCGGTGCTGCGCGCCGGATTGACCGAGGTGTTGGTGACGGGAATGCTGACCAGGTGAATCATCACCAGCGCCAATCCGATCGCCAGCGGAGCGAAACCCGCGGGCGCCCTGCCGTGGGTGGAGCCCATGATGATGAACAGGAACATCATGGTCATCACCACTTCGGTGATGAAGCAGACCACCATGCTGTATTTGCCGGGCGAATGCGCGTCGTAGCCGTTCGATGCAAAGCCCTTGCTGAGGTCGAAACCGGCGGCGCCGCTCGCGATGACGTACAATAAAGCCGCGGCCACGATTGCGCCGACAACCTGCGCAATCACGTAAGGAAGGATCTGCCCCGTCGGGAAGCGGCCGCCTGCCGCAAGCCCCACCGTAACCGCCGGATTGAGATGGCAGCCCGAGACATGACCGATGGCATAGGCCATCGTCACGACGCTCAACCCGAAGGCGAGGGACACGCCGAGCAGGCCGATGCCAACCTGCGGAAACCCCGCGGCGATGACCGCGCTGCCGCACCCCGCAAACGTCAACCAAAACGTGCCGATCGCCTCGGCGGCATATTTTTTTGCGTTCATGTCGAATCCTCCCGGATGGTGATCTGGACGCCATTTTTGTGAGTCGTCCTGCGCGAGTATGTGGCCGCCTTCGGGCTGCTGTCGAGGTCGCCCTTGTTGCGCGAGAAATATGATAACTGGCCGAAAAGAGCGGCTTCCGCAGGCCAAAATGGCGCAAAACCGCGGCCTGGCGAGGTGGACATTCCCGGTTTGATCTGGTACATCCGCGCCCTTGAGGTTGAGGGCACGGCTTTAGTCGGCTCTCCGCTTTCTGAAGATTCCAATCCGATCAATTGAAAGAGGATGCCGCGTGCAGGTTCTCGTTCGCGATAACAATGTCGATCAAGCCCTCAAGGCGCTGAAGAAGAAGATGCAGCGCGAGGGTATTTTCCGCGAGATGAAGCTCCGCGGCCACTA
>NZ_DASYMN010000365.1:0-3065 GCF_036009065.1 Bradyrhizobium sp.
GACCAGATCAAGAATTTCGGCCAGGAGGCTGAGGTTTCCGAAGTCGGACAGGTGTTGTCCGTCGGCGACGGCATTGCCCGCGTCTACGGCCTCGACAACGTCCAGGCCGGCGAGATGGTCGAGTTCGAGAACGGCACCCGCGGCATGGCGCTGAATCTGGAAACCGACAATGTCGGCATCGTGATCTTCGGCGCCGACCGCGAGATCAAGGAAGGCCAGACCGTCAAGCGCACCCGCGCCATCGTCGACACACCCGTCGGCAAGGGCCTGCTCGGCCGCGTGGTCGATGCGCTCGGCAATCCGATCGACGGCAAGGGCCCGATCCAGTCCGACAAGCGCATGCGCGTCGACGTCAAGGCGCCCGGCATCATTCCGCGCAAGTCCGTGAACGAGCCGATGGCCACGGGCTTGAAGGCCATCGACGCGCTGATCCCGATCGGCCGCGGCCAGCGCGAATTGATCATCGGCGACCGCCAGACCGGCAAGACCGCGATCGCGCTCGACGCCATCCTCAACCAGAAGCCGCTCAACGCCACCGGCGACGAGAAGATCAAGCTGTATTGCGTCTATGTGGCGATCGGCCAGAAGCGCTCGACCGTGGCGCAGTTCGTCAAGGTGCTGGAAGAGCAGGGCGCGCTGGAATATTCCATCATCGTTGCCGCGACCGCCTCCGATCCGGCGCCGATGCAGTACATCGCGCCGTTCACTGGCTGCACCATGGGCGAATATTTCCGCGACAACGGCATGCACGCCGTCATCATCTATGACGATCTGTCGAAGCAGGCGGTGGCCTATCGGCAGATGTCGCTGCTGCTGCGCCGCCCGCCCGGCCGCGAAGCCTATCCCGGCGACGTGTTCTATTTGCATTCGCGCCTGCTCGAGCGCGCAGCCAAGCTCAATGACGAGCACGGCTCGGGCTCGCTCACCGCGCTGCCGGTGATCGAAACCCAGGCCAACGACGTGTCGGCCTACCTCCCGACCAACGTGATCTCGATCACCGACGGCCAGATCTTCCTCGAAACCGACCTGTTCTTCCAGGGCATCCGGCCGGCGGTGAACGTCGGCCTGTCGGTGTCGCGGGTCGGATCGTCGGCGCAGACCAAGGCGATGAAGAAGGTCGCCGGCAAGATCAAGGGCGAGCTTGCGCAGTACCGCGAAATGGCGGCGTTCGCGCAGTTCGGCTCCGACCTCGACGCCTCGACCCAGCGCCTGCTCAACCGCGGCTCGCGCCTCACCGAACTCCTGAAGCAGCCGCAATTCTCGCCGCTGAAGATGGAAGAGCAGGTGGTGGTGATCTGGGCCGGCACCAACGGCTATCTCGATCCGCTCCCCGTAGCCAAGGTGCGCGCGTTCGAGGACGGCCTGCTCTCGCTGCTGCGCGGCAAGAACGTCGACATCCTCAACGCCATCCGCGACAGCCGCGATCTTTCCGACGACACCGCCGCCAAGCTCAAGGCAGTGGTCGAGGGTTACGCCAAGACGTTTGCTGCATAGTTTTTCCGTCATGGCCGGGCTCGTCCCGGCCATCCACGTCTTGAGACGTGGTAGACGCTTCAAGACGTGGATGCCCGGCACAAGGCCGGGCATGACGAACTTAAAGAACTTGAGAAATGGCTTCACTTAAAGACATGCGCGTCCGCATCGCCTCCACCAAGGCGACGCAGAAGATCACCAAGGCGATGCAGATGGTCGCGGCGTCGAAGCTGCGCCGCGCGCAAAACGCCGCCGAAGCCGCGCGGCCCTATGCCGAGAAGATGGACGCGGTGATCTCGAATATCGCCACTGCCGCGGCGGGTTCACCCGGCGCGCCGGTGCTGCTGGCCGGCACCGCCAGGGACCAGGTGCACCTCTTGCTGGTCTGCACCGGCGAGCGTGGTCTTAGCGGCGCGTTCAACTCCTCGATTGTGCGCCTCGCCCGCGAGCGCGCGCTGTCGCTGATGAACCAGGGCAAAGAGGTAAAGTTCTTCTGCGTCGGCCGCAAAGGCTATGAGCAGCTGCGTCGCACTTTTGAGAAGCAGATCGTCGAACACGTCGAACTGCGCTCGGTTCGCCAGCTTGCCTTCGCCAACGCAGAGGACATTGCCAACAAGGTGATCGCCCGCTTCGAGGCCGGCGAGTTCGATGTCTGCACGCTGTTCTACTCGCGCTTCAAGTCGGTGATCGCGCAGGTTCCGACCGCGCAGCAGATCATTCCGCTGGTGGTGGAAGCGCCGGCGGCGAATGCCGGTCCGGCGACCTCTTACGAATACGAGCCGGAAGAAGATGAAATCCTGGCCGGGCTGCTGCCGCGCAATCTCGCGGTGCAGATTTTCCGCGCGCTGCTGGAAAACAACGCCTCGTTCTACGGCGCGCAGATGAGCGCGATGGACAACGCCACCCGCAATGCCGGCGACATGATCCGCAAGCAGACCCTGATCTACAACCGAACCCGCCAGGCGATGATTACCAAGGAGCTGATCGAGATCATCTCCGGCGCCGAGGCAATCTGAGGAGAGTCAAGATGGCATATGTCACCAAGGCTACCACATCAGGCGGACGCAACGGCCGCGCGGTTCTCGAAAACGGGGTCCTCGGGCTGGCGATGGGTTTTCCGAAGGAGCTCGGCGGCGCCGGCGACGGCCATAACCCCGAGCAGCTGTTCGCGCTGGGCTGGTCGTCCTGCTACTGCCAGGCGCTGATGCTGATCGCGAAGAAGCACGGCATCGATGCCCAGGCCGCCAAAGTGACCTGCGAAGTCACGCTGAATACCGAGGGCGGCTTCAACCTCGCCGCCGAACTGAAGATTTCGGTCCCCGGCGCCGACAAGGACAAGGTGCAGGCGGCGGCGGAGGAAGCTCACACGGTCTGCCCCTATTCGAAGGCGACCAAAGGCAACATTCCGGTCAAGCTGACCGTTATTTAATTGGGCATGATCTTTTCCGAAAACCGGTATCCACTTTTCGGGATCATGCCCTAAGTTTCGGACTTCAAGGAGAGAGTTTTATGGCTACCCCTGCCAACCAGACCGGACGCATCACGCAGGTCATCGGCGCCGTCGTCGACGTGCAGTTCGAAGGACATCTGCC
>NZ_DASYMN010000366.1:0-3091 GCF_036009065.1 Bradyrhizobium sp.
CCACGACCTCGGCGGGTCCGAATCGGGTCAATCGCGTCGGTTTGGTCATGTCCGAGCCACTTCTGCTTTACCCCTGAAAGCCGACATACATCGCGAGGCGTGGCATGTCTCAAAAGTGCCAACGCACTAAATCGCTGCGCGATAGCCCGCGGAGGTGGGCGCGGTGCGCACCGGTACGGCTCAACCCGAGGAGAGATCGTCGGTAGCATGTGGGTCATCCTGTCTTGAAGATCGAGGTGTCGTCAACCTCATCCAAGACAGGAGTCTCCCATGAGTATCGATGCTGTCACTCCGCTGCGCCAGCGCATGATCGAAGACATGAATGCCCGCAAGCTCTGTGCGCAAACGCGAAGGGGCCACATTCACAGCTGCAAGCGGTTCGCTGAGTTTCTCAAACGGTCACCTGACACGGCGACAGCGGAGGACATCCGCCGGTTTCAGCTGCATCTTTCCGAGACGGGCACGAGCATCTGCAATCGCAACCGCATCATGACCGGGGTGAAGTTCTTGTTGCGCGTGACACTGCGGCGGCTGGACCTCGCGGCCGAGATCTATCACATCCGCGAACCCCAGAAGATTCCGCAGGTAATGAGTCCGGACGAGACGCGTCGCGTGCTGTCCGTTGCCACAAGCCTCAAGGCCCGCGTGGCACTCAGTCTTTGTTATGGGTGCGGCCTGCGTGCCGGCGAAGTGGTCCGGCTGAAGGTCAAGCATATCGACAGCGCGCAGAAGATCATTCGTATAGAGCAATCCAAGAGCCGCAAAGATCGCAATGTCATGCTGTCGCCGGAGATGATTGATCTGTTGCGGCAGTGGTGGAAGGCGCGTCGAGGTTTCGATGCACACACAACACCCCTTCAAGAACGCTGGCTGTTTCCTGGGCGCAAGCCCGGCATGCCGATGACCACCCGCCAGCTCAACCGGCTGTTCCACGAGGCGGCCGATGGGGCCGGAATCAAAAAGGGCGTGACGCTGCATGCGCTTCGCCACTCCTTTGCCACCCATCTGCTCGAGCGTGGGACCGATATTAGAATCATCCAAACACTTCTGGGGCACGACAAATTAGATACGACGGCGCGCTACACGCGCGTCGCTACCGGCATGATCGCGAGTGTCAAGAGCCCGCTCGACCTGCTGTCACAGCCTCGCAGGAAGCCTGGCAAGAAGCCCGACGCGGGCGGGAAGGATTCGCCGCCGGCATAACAGCCCGCGGCCATGTCCCGCCCGGCGTTGGAGGTCGCGGATATTTTCCGCGGCCATGGACCGGCATGGCGCCAAGCCAATGCCGACCATGTCAGCCTCGGCCAGATGAAGGTCATGTCGGCGATCGAGCGCTGCCGCACGGCGGCGCTCGGCGGCCATGTCGGGCGCTGCGAGAACGAGACCTGCGCTCACACCGTCATCGCCTACAATAGCTGCCGCAATCGGCACTGCCCCAAGTGTCAGGGCGCTGCCGCACGCCAGTGGCTGGCCGAGCGCGAAGCCGAGCTCTTGCCGGTGCCGTACTTCCATGTGGTGTACACGCTGCCGGCGGAGATCGGCGACATCGCCTATCAGAACAAGGCGGTGATCTACGACCTGCTGTTCAAAGCCTCGGCCGAGACCACGCTTACGATCGCGGCCGATCCCAAGCATCTCGGCGCTCGCATCGGCTTCATGTCGGTGCTGCACACATGGGGTTCCGCGCTGACGCATCACCCGCATGTGCACATGGTCGTGCCGGGTGGCGGCCTGTCGCCGGACGGATCGAAGTGGATCGCGTGCCAGCCACGCTATTTTTTGACCGTGAAGGTTCTCTCGGCGTTGTTCCGCAGGCTGTTTCTGGAGATGCTGGTCGCGACCCACCACGCCGGCCGCCTGCAGTTCTTCGGCGATCATGCGCGGCTCGCCGACAAGGTTGCATTCAAGGCCTATCTGGCGCCACTGCGCGAGATCGATTGGGTGGTCTACGCCAAGGAGCCGTTCGCCGGGCCCAGGCAGGTGTTGCGCTATCTGTCGCGCTACACCCACCGCATCGCGATCTCCAATCGCCGGCTGGTGTCCGCCGACGAGAATGGCGTCACCTTCAAGTACAAGGACTATCGGATCGAGGGGCCCGCCCGCTACAAGACGATGACGCTGGCGACCGACGAGTTCATCCGGCGCTTCCTAATTCACGTGCTGCCGAAGGGCTTCCATCGCATCCGCCACTATGGGCTGCTCGCCAACGGCAACCGACCCGAAAACATTGCCCACGCGCGCGAGCTGCTCGCCGTGCCGGCGCGCCCAAAAGAAACCGAAACGCCCGAAGCAGCGCTCGAACAACCCCGCGTGCTGCCGCGTCCATGCCCGTGCTGCGGCAGCCGCATGATCATCATCGAGACTTTCGCCCGCGGCTACGAGCCGAAGCACCGGCCCACGCCGCCTCCGGCGGCAATCAGGATCGACACGTCATGATGCCGTTGCCATCGATCTACCGCTATCGCAACGCCCGGCATTCTTGCTGGCTCTCAGCCGGCACCGCCCAAGCTCGCATCGGCGCGCTGCATTCAATAGCCGTCGCGCGACCAATCCTGTCGCGTTACCCGAAGATCGCTCGTACATACCGACGCATCCGACCATGGTTCGCCGCAAGCCAATCGCGGCGACCACTTCAATCCAACCTCAGCAAGCCCGAACCCGCGGCAAAATCCCCATAGCGCCCGCGGCACTGCCCCTGCACACCTCCCGCGATTTCGTGCCTTGGCGCTTTTTGGACGCCGGCCGCAAGAGCGCGCTGATAGTGTAGTCATCCCGGCGTCCAAAAACCTGCACAAAAGCGGACCAAGCGAAACATTGCGATTTTGGAGTCACCCGACAGGCCATCGGAGGGGCCCGCCGTCACAGAATTTTGCCGGTGATCGGATCGATGTGGATCTGTTGTGGATGTTTTGTATTTTGAATCAGAATTTCCCATACGGCGTGCCCGCGCACCCGCTCCAATCCTGCGTTGAGCGCACGGCCGCCCTTCGCTTTCTCAGCTGACGCAATAGCTTCACGCAGCGTGATTTTGGCGCCTTTCAATGCTGCCAATTCGGCTTTGTCTTCGGCGTCAAGGGCCGACTCATCCATC
>NZ_DASYMN010000367.1:0-2914 GCF_036009065.1 Bradyrhizobium sp.
GGCTGGCGGCCAACATCGCCGTCACGGCTGCGGAGGCAAGGAACCGGGCAAGACTGGACTGCTGACGCATGGCACTTTAACTCATCATAGCCGGCGCATCGATCGAGCCGAATGCGCCCAGCAATAGACTGTTAACCCTAATAGCCGGTTAATGTGCGCTAATCGGCCGGCGCTCTACCGCATCCACAAGACCGAGACCCGCATGACTTCCGCCTTTGAAACCACGCCCGCGACCTCCATTCCGATCACCTTCGCGACCAAGGCGACATGGCACGACGTCAGCGCCACGCTGCCCGCGCAGGCGCGGCAGTTCGCTTTAGCCAACGGCTTTGCGGCCAGGCCGGGCGAGTGCCTGACGCTGCCCGGGGCGGACGGCTCGATCGCACACGTTATCTTCGGCCTGGAGGATGAAACCGCCAAATGGCGCGACCCGTTTCGGCCGGGCCAGTTGCCTGGACTGCTGCCGCCGGGCGTCTACCGCTTCGCCAATGCGCCGCATGATGCGCGCCTTGCGGCGCTTGCCTTCGCGCTCGGCAGTTACCGGTTCAGCCGCTATCGCAAGAATGATGCACCCAACGTCAGGCTGGTGCCCCCTGAAGGGATCGACGTCGCCGAACTTACGCGAATGGCGGAGGCGGTTGCGCTGGCGCGCGACCTCATCAACACGCCGGCCAACGACATGGGGCCGGAGCAACTGGCGGCAGCGGCCGAGGGGCTGGCAAAACGGTTCGGCGCGAATTTCAATTGCATCGTCGGCGACGACCTTATGCGTCAGAATTTTCCGCTGATTCATGCGGTGGGAATGGCATCGGCGCGCGCGCCGCGACTGATCGATTTTACCTGGGGCGACCCTGCGCATCCCAGGGTGACGCTGGTCGGCAAGGGCGTCTGCTTCGATACCGGCGGGCTCGACCTGAAACCGGCGGCCGGAATGCTGGTCATGAAAAAGGACATGGGCGGGGCCGCCAACGTGCTGGCGCTGGCGTCGATGGTGATGGATGCCGGGCTCAAGGTTCGGCTGCGGGTGCTGATCCCGGCAGTGGAGAATGCGGTGGCCGGCAACGCCTTTCGCCCGCTCGATATCTTTACCTCGCGCAAGGGCATTACGGTGGAAATCGGCAATACCGATGCCGAAGGTCGGCTGGTGCTGGCCGACGCCCTTGCGCTGGCCGACGAGGAAGAGCCGGACCTGCTGATTGATCTGGGCACCCTGACCGGCGCAGCGCGGGTGGCATTAGGTCCGGATCTACCGCCGTTTTACACCAACGACGACACGCTGGCGCTGGATGTCGCGGCTCACGCGAAAGCAGAGAATGATCCATTGTGGCGATTGCCGCTATGGGGCCCTTACGAAAGCTGGCTGGATTCCAAGGTCGCGAACATCAACAACGCGCCCTCGGGAACGTTCGCGGGCTCAATCACCTGCGCGCTGTTCCTGCAGCGTTTCGTCGAGACCGCGAAGAGCTGGCTGCACGTCGATATCTACGGCTGGACACCGTCGGCAAAACCGGCGCGTCCCGAAGGCGGCGAATGCCAGGCCGCGCGCGCCATCTACAGATTGTTGAGCGACCGCTATGGATGACCCGCGCCTGATGCCGGCGCGGCCCGATCTCGCCGCGAAGTATCTCGAAGGCAAGGTCAAGGCCACGCGCTTCGCCACAGGCGCGGAATTCGAAATTGTCGATGCCGTCGCGCCGGTGCGGCGCGAGCCAGCTTCCGATGCCGAACTGGCGACACAAGCACTGAAGGGCGACCGAGTCACGATCTACGACCGCAATGGCGAGGGCTGGGCTTGGGGTCAATTGAACAGCGACGGCTATGTTGGCTGGCTTCCCGACCGCGCGCTGGCGAAGCTCGGCGCCATGCCGACGCATAAGGTCACCGCATTACGGACGTTGATGTTTCCCGGTCCGTCGATCAAACTCCCGCCTGCCGATGCGCTTCCACTGGGTGCAAAAGTTTCAATCACGCGCGACGATGGCGAATTCGCGATCACCCATGACGGTTTGTACGTGCCGCAACGGCATCTCGGTCGGCTCGACGTCTATGAGAGTGATTTCGTCGCGGTCGCCGAGCGGTTCATCGGAACACCATATCTGTGGGGCGGTAAGACCAGCCTCGGCGTCGATTGCTCCGGCCTCGTGCAGGTCGCGCTCGACGCCAGCGGAATCGGATGCCCGCGGGACAGCGATATGCAGGAAGCGGCGTTGGGAAGCGCGCTGTCGCAATCGGAACAATTACGGCGCGGCGATCTGATCTTCTGGGAGGGGCATGTCGCGATCGCGCGCGACGCAGAAAGCATCGTTCACGCCAATGCCCATCACATGGCGACCGCGGTCGAAAACACCCGCGCCGCCATCGCCCGCATCAAGGCCGCAGGCAGCGAAATTACCAGCATCAAGCGGCTGTAATAGCAGAAGCTATTGCTCTGCATTCGTCATGGCCGGGCTTGTCCCGGCCATCCACGTTTTGGCCTCACAAACAGAAAGCAAGACGTGGATGCCCGGGACAAGCCCGGGCATGACGCGTGAAAAAATTTCTATTCCGCAACCACAGCACCCGGCGCGGCTTCGATGCGGAACGCAGCGGCAAACAGTGCGCGGGTGTATGCGGTCTTCGGATTTTTGAACAGCTCCGACGCCGGCCCTTCCTCGACCACCTTGCCGTGGCGCATCACGATCAAGTGGCTCGCCAACGAGGCCACCACGCGCAAATCGTGCGAGATGAACATGTAGGTGAGATCGCGCTTGCGCTGCAACTCGCGCAACAGATCGACCATCTGCGCCTGGAACAGCATGTCGAGCGCGGATGTAGGCTCGTCGAGCACCACGAAATTCGGCTCCAGCACCGCCGCGCGCGCGATGGAGATGCGCTGGCGCTGGCCGCCGGAGAATTCATGCGGATAGCGGAACCG
>NZ_DASYMN010000368.1:0-67104 GCF_036009065.1 Bradyrhizobium sp.
GCGGCATGATTCACAAGGCAAGAAACCAGCAGGCGGAAGCGCTGGACGACCTCACCAAGGCGATCAGCCTCCGGCCTGACAATGCCGAGGCGTATTACAATCGCGCTTTGCTCTATCAGGGCACCAAGCAGCATGAACTCGCGATCACCGATTTCACCTCCGCCAACGGTCTCGCGCCGCAGCAGGCCGATCCGCTGCTCGGCCGCGCGGTCAGTTACCTCGCACTAGACAAGCCGAAGGAGGCCGCCTCCGACCTCGATGAGGCGGTGCAGGCGGCCCCGATGAATGGACAGATCTGGGTAACCCGCGGCCTCGCCTACGAGAAACTCGGCGACAAGGCCAAGGCGGCCGCCTCGTATAACCGTGCGATCGATATCCGGCCCAAGGATGAAGCGGCGCGAAGCGGCATCGCGCGCGTCGGCGGATAACTCCACGCGTCATTGCGAGGAGCGAAGCGGACGAAGCAATCCAGTTTCGCTTGTTGTTCTGGATTGCTTCGCGGAGCCTGTCATCGGGCGCGCGTTCGCGCGACCCGTTGGCTCGCAATGACGGAAGGCTACCGCGGCAGTACCGCGTGGAATACCGACTTCGCCGCCGACAGCACGTCATCGGCAACCGACGTACGTTCCCGCGGCGGAGGCAGCGCCGCCTCGGCGCGAAGGTCGACCGGCGAGGACGACGGGATGTCGGCGGGCGGCGTCGGCCGGCGCGGATCGTCGATCCGGGCAGCCCCGGTAGGCGGCTTCATCGGCGCCGAGATTGTTGCCGAATTGAGCGCTTCGGTGTTGGGCGCGGAAACCATGATCGGCGGCGGCAAGGGCTGCACGGCCGGCGCTGACGCCAGGTGCGGCGTCTCAGGGGCCTGGGGAGCTTCCGGGACACGCACCGCTTCCTGCGCACGCGGCAAGGCTTCGTTGCTGCCACGCAGGCGCTCGATCGCCGCTCGCGCAAGATCGTTGGCGTCGCGCTTCTCGTCCGGAGCAACAGCAGCCTCGACCGGCGGCGTGGCGACAGGCGCCGGCGCCTGCACGGCTTTGGCAACCGCCTTTTCACGCGGCACCGGCTGATGCCGGCGCGGCTCGGCGGGGAGGCCCGCGCTGTCGGACGGCTTGTCGACCACCGCCGGCTTTTCCGTCGCGGTCTTCTCCAGGATGGCGCGCTCGGAAATGCCCTTGGCCTTTACGCCCGCCTCGGGAATAGCGGCGACCGATTCCGACGCCTTATGGTCGGCTTTTGCCGGAGCGGACGTGGAGACCGCGGCTGCGGCCGGCGCGTCAGCGGGCCTGGCAATGATGTAATGATTAACGATGTAGGCGCCGATGATGGTCGCCAGCACCGAGGGCAAAATGTCGATCGTGAACTTCGAGACGTACTTTTTCAGCATCAAAGGCCTCCCCCGCGCTTTTCTGATGCGGGAACTTTGAGGCGCATTGAGGGATCAACTGCGACAGATCGGTGGCAATTGGCCCGTCTGAACGCTCCCGGCGCGAAAGCTTGCTCAGGGCTTTAGTTCGACCTCCAGGAACACGATCTCGGCAGCGGTTTCGTTGAGCACGTCGTGTTCCACGCCGGCTTTGCGGAAATAGGATTTTCCGACGCCGAGCTGCGCCTTCGAACGTTCGCCGTTCGGCGCCACGATGGTCATTTCGCCCGAGGTTACCGGCACGATCACATAGTCCATCCCGTGGATGTGATGTCCGGTGGCGCTGCCCGGCGCCAGCCGCCATTCGGTAACGCGGACTTCCGGGGTGTCGACTTGAACGTCGGATTTTGCGCTGATCATGGTCGTTCCCTCTCCTTTTACGGCACGAACACCATGAACACGAATACCGCAAACACCAGCAGGTGAACCAGCCCGAACAGGATGTTGGTGCGGCCGGTGCCGAAGGTCAGCATGCTGATGAAGAAGGTCATCACCAGCAGCACCACCTCGCGCTGATCCAGACCCAGAAGCAGGGTCTTGTCGAGCGCATAGGCGGCTATGGCCACCGCCGGAATCGTCAGTCCGATGGTGGCCAGCGACGAGCCCAGCGCCAGATTGATGCTCTTCTGCAACTCGTTCTTGCGCGCGGCGGCGATGGCCGCAACGCTCTCCGGCAGCAGGATCAACAGCGCCACCAGAATGCCCGCGAAGGCCGGCGGCGCGCCGATCGCGGCGGCGCCGGCATCGACCACCAGCGAGAACTTTTTTGCCAGCAGCACTACCGCCAGCAGCGACGCCAGCAGCAGCGCCGTGCTGAACATCAGCGTCCGGTTCGAAGTGTGTGCCGCATCATCTCCGGCGCCGTCGCTTTCAATGATGAAATAATCGCGGTGCCGAATGGTCTGGGTGTAGAGAAACACGCCGTAAAGAATGATGGTCGCGACGCTGACAAAGCCGAGTTGGCCCGCCGAATACAACGGCCCGGGCGTGGTCAGGGTGTAGTTCGGCAGGATCAGCGTGATGGTCGCAAGCACGATCAGCACCGAAAGATAGAGATTGGCGCCGGTGACCTGAAAATCCTGCTCGCGGTAGCGCAGGCCGCCCGCCAGGATACAGATGCCGACCAAGCCGTTGCAGACGATCATCACCACGGCGAACACGGTGTCGCGCGCCAGCGCGGGCACGGGCTTTTCGCCGAGCATGATGGTGGCGATCAGCGCGACCTCGATCACGGTGACCGCCAGCGTCAGCAACAGCGTGCCGTAGGGCTCGCCAATTCTCTCGGCGATCACCTCGGCATGATGCACGGCGGCGAATACAGTGCCGAACAGGATCACCAGCAGTATGGCCGCAAACACCAGCCCGGCGGGCGACGGCGTGAAGGTGAAGCCGAGTGTTGTAGCCGCGGCGAACAGCAGAACGGCGAGCACGGGGAATATCCACGCCGACGGCGGCATCGGGCCGTGCGCGCTCATGCGATCACACCTTGTCGATCAATCCGTAGTTTTGGCGAGGAAGGCCCGTGCGACATCCATCGCGCCGAAATTATCGAGATCATCGTGACCGCCTTCCGGAAATCGTACCATCTGCTTCGGATCGCGAGCAAGTTCATATAGCCTTTCGCCGAAGCGCATTGGAATCGTGCGGTCACGTCCGCCGTGCATGACCAGAACGGGTGACGTCACATTCGCGATCCATTGGTCCGCGTGGAACTGGTCGCGTACAAACCAGCGCACCGGGGCAAATGGAAAAGCCGCCGCGGCGATATCCGCGATCGACGTGTATGGGGCTTCCAGGATCAGCTTTGCTACCCGCTGCCTTGCTGCGAGGGCAACCGCCGGCCCGCTGCCGAGCGAATAGCCCCACAGCACGATCCGATCGGGCGCGTAGCGCTCCACAGCGAACGCATAGGCCGCCTCAGCGTCGTTGATGAGACCAGCCTCGGTCGGAGATCCTGACGACCCGGCATAACCGCGGAACGATACCGCAACAAGGCCGGTGCCGTCGGCGGTCAGTGCGGCAAACCACGGTGCGCGCCAGGCAAGGATATCGCCATTGCCGTGGAAGAAAATGACAACCGGCTTGCCGGCGCGGGACGGAACATGCCAGGCGACGAGTTTCTCGCCATCGGTGGTTTGCAGCAGATGTTCTTCAGCCTGCGGAAGACCCGCGGCTTTCGGCGACGTACGCCGCGTTTCCGGTATCGGGAAAAGAATCGAGCGCTGTGCGAAATACAGCAACGCGAGGCCGCCGAAATAGGCGATCAATGCAAGCGACGCCAGCCATTTCAGGACGGTCATGGCTTCGCCGTTGCAAAATCTCGCAATTTACATCCCCTTGATTTTTCCGGTCAGTAGAAGGCTTATTTTGTCGGGCGCTTAACAGCTTCAGCATACATTTGTCGAAACACTAACGCGGTTGGCCTCCAGCGTCCTTCCATGGCATCAGCCGCGACAAGTCGTATGGGCTATCCGGTCTCGGACTCAAGCGCACGAAATTCGGCAGACCGTAACGCATGGCGATATAGTTAGACCACAACCGGGCGGTGCGGCCGTTGCCATTAACGAAGGGGTGAATTCTTGCCCATTCGGAGTGAGCCCAAGCACACAATTCAATAACTGCTGCTAGCTGATCATCGTCCAATTCCCGGCCAGGCGCGATTAAATCATCGAGCGATTGAACGGCGTCTTGCAGCGTTTCTTCAAAAGATTTTAGTGCACTCGCGACAAGGCTGGATTCGACTCCATCGTAACCACCAACTTCTACCTCGCAGCCTTCGAGACCAATTTCACCTCGAAATCGGCCGACAGCATGATCTGTGAATCTGCCGTATTCCGCTTTCGATATGCTCAGCTTATGCATCATGTCTTCGTGCCAAGCTCGAACGATCTCGATCGTACGCTTGGCACGTCGAACAGCATCATTCCGTACGGACGAGAGCACTCCCGCCAGATTCGCACGGAACTGGGGGCTGTCCTCGTCCCAGTCAGCCATGCAAGAGTTTAGACATCCTTTTCTGAGCCGGACCGACCTCAGATACAACGCGGCCTTCTACTGGATCATGGGTCGCCGAAGCTTCTGCTTCTATAAACTCAGCCATAGAACGTTCGAATTAGGATCAGTCTTTCTGTACGCCCGTAAATCTTCGAGCGTCGAAGCAAGATCAATTTCTACTTCCGAAATGCGTCTGGCCACGTATTCTCGCACCGCCTCATTTGCTAGCTTGTTTAGAGGTTTATTGAGTATTGCACTCAATTTTTCCAAGCCACTCATGGTGGTCTCTTCAATTCGGAAGGTCGTTGCTTTTTTAACTGTATTTGCCATAGTTGCTACCTCACATTTGGTTTCAAAATAGCATTTTGATGTCATTTGTCAATAATGACATCAATTATATAATATGATGGCAACCCAGCGGTTCCGCCTATTCGCGGAAGTCCTACAACGCCTTGACGATGTTCTCGGTCATCTTTTTGGCGTCGCCGAGCAGCATCATGGTGTTGTCGCGGTAGAACAGCGGATTGTCGATGCCGGCATAGCCGGAGGCCAGCGACCGCTTGATGAACATCACGGTGCCGGCCTTCCAGACCTGCAACACCGGCATGCCGTAGATCGGCGAGGTCTTGTCGTCCTCGGCGGCTGGATTGGTGACGTCGTTGGCGCCGATCACGAAGGCGATGTCGGCCTGGGCGAATTCGGAATTGATGTCCTCCAGCTCGAACACCTCATCATAGGGGACATTGGCCTCCGCCAGCAGCACGTTCATGTGGCCGGGCATGCGGCCTGCTACGGGGTGAATGGCGTATTTGACCTCGACGCCTTCCTTCTTCAGCGTATCCGCCATCTCGCGCAACGCGTGCTGCGCCTGCGCCACGGCCATGCCGTAGCCGGGTATGATGATCACCTTCTGCGCATTCTTCATGATGTAAGCCGCATCGTCAGCGGAGCCGAGCTTGACCGGACGCGCTTCGCCGCCGGCTACCGCACCGGCCGCCGCGGTTTCGCCGCCGAAGCCGCCGAGAATGACGGAGATGAAAGACCGGTTCATGGCGTGGCACATGATGTAGGACAGGATAGCGCCGCTTGATCCGACCAGCGCGCCGGTGATGATCAGCGCCGAATTGCCGAGGGTGAAGCCGATGCCGGCCGCGGCCCAGCCGGAATAAGAATTCAGCATCGAGATCACCACCGGCATGTCGGCGCCGCCGATCGGGATGATCAGGAGCGCGCCCAGCACCAGCGCGATGATAGTGACCGCCCAGAAATAGCCGGCAAGGCCGGTCTTGACCAAAAGCGCGATGCAGACGACCAGCAACACGCCAAGCGCGATGTTGATGACGTGGCGCGCCGGCAGGATAATCGGCGCGCCGCTCATGCGGCCGGACAGTTTTGCGAAGGCGATCACCGAGCCGGTGAAAGTCAGCGCACCGATCGCGACACCGAGCGACATTTCGACGAGGCTGGCGCGGTGGATCGCGCCGGGGACGCCGATATCGAATGCCGCCGGTGCATAAAACGCACCGGCCGCGACCAACACCGCGGCCATGCCGACCAGCGAATGGAATGCCGCGACCAGCTCCGGCATCGACGTCATCGGCACCCGCCGCGCGATCACCGCGCCGATGCCGCCGCCGATCGCGATGCCGAGAACCACCAGCAACCAGCCGATGCCATCCGCCGGCGGATGCGCCGCGAGCGTAGTCACGATCGCGATCCCCATGCCGATCATGCCGAGGAAATTGCCCTGTCGGGATGAAGCCGGGCTCGACAGCCCGCGCAATGACAGGATGAACAGCACGCCGGCGACGAGATACAGTACTGCGGCGAGATTGGCGTTCATTGGCAAAGCCCCATTGTACCCGTCATCGGAAAACCAGCCACGCCGCTCACTTCTTTTTCTTCTGGTACATCGCGAGCATGCGCTGCGTCACCAGAAAGCCGCCGAAAATATTCACCGACGCAAAGATCAGCGCGACAAAACCGAAGCCGCGCGCCCAGGCCCCGCCACTGCCGACCAGCGAAACGCCGACCGCGAGCAGCGCGCCGACCACGATCACCGAGGAGATCGCGTTGGTCACCGACATCAGCGGCGTATGCAGCGCCGGCGTTACCGACCACACGACGAAATAGCCGACGAACACGGCGAGCACGAAAATCGACAGCCGGAACACGAAGTGATCGACGGCCTGCGCGATATGGTCCATGGCGGGGCTCCTTATGCCTTCGGCTGAAAATTCGGATGAATGACGGCGCCGTCTTTGGTCAGCGCGGTGGCCTTGACCAGCTCGTCGTCCCAGTTCACGGCAAGCGCCTTTGAGGTTTTGTCGATCATCGTTTCGATGAACGAGAAAAGATTGCGTGCATAAAGGCTCGACGCCGATGTCGCGACACGGCCCGCAACATTTGTATAGCCGACGATCTTGATGCCGCCGACATCGGCAACTTCGCCGGCCCTTGCGCCCTCGACGTTGCCGCCGCGCTCGACCGCAAGATCGACCAGCACCGAGCCGGGCTTCATCGACCTGACCATCTCGGCGGTGACGAGTTTCGGGGCGGGACGGCCGGGGATCAGCGCAGTGGTGATGATGATGTCCTGCTTCTTGATATGCTCGGCGGTGAGCGCGGCCTGTTTGGCCTGGTACTCCTTGGACATTTCCTTGGCGTAGCCGCCCGCGGTCTCCGCCTGCTTGAATTCCTCATCCTCGACCGCGAGAAACTTTGCGCCGAGACTTTCGACCTGTTCCTTCACCGCCGGGCGCACGTCGGTCGCGGTGACCACGGCCCCGAGACGCCGCGCGGTCGCGATCGCCTGTAGGCCGGCGACGCCGACGCCCATCACGAATACTTTTGCCGCGGGAATGGTGCCCGCCGCGGTCATCATCATCGGGAAGGCGCGGCCGAATGCCTCCGCCGCCTCGATCACCGCACGATAGCCCGCAAGGTTCGCCTGGCTCGACAGCACGTCCATCACCTGCGCGCGGGTGATGCGCGGCATCAATTCCATCGCGAACGCCGAGATGCCGGCATCGGCCATCGCCTTCAGCGCGGCATCGTTGCCGTAAGGATCCATGATCGCGATCACCAGCGCGCCGCGCTTGTAGTCTGCGAGCTCCGATGCTTCCGGACGCTTCACCTTGATGATGACGTCGGCATCGCTCAGCGCGTCGGCGCTGACGACAGCCCCCGCGGCGGTGAATTCCGAATCCGGCAGCCCCGACTTGATCCCCGCGCCGGGCTCGACGGCGACATCGACGCCGAGCGCCTTGAACTTCTTCACGGTATCGGGCGACGCCGCCACCCGCGGCTCGGAGGGATCGATTTCCTTGGCGACGGCGATCTTCATGGGGCCTCCGGCGCAGGGCACGCGCGTGAGCAGATCAGCGCGCCGGGAGGCGGCGCGCTCGAATGGATTAGGTCAGGAAAAGCGCCATCAAGGCAACGATCAAAATGACGCTGCCGGTGCCGTACTTCACCAGCTTGATGAAGCCTTCGTAGGTCTGCTCATGCGCGGGGTAATCGTTGCCGTCAGCGGTGGTGTAGGCAACTTCGTTATGCTCAGCCATCAGTCTCTCCAGGGGATCTTCAGCAATTGCCTTGGAATTAACCCAATCGGGATGGGAGAGCAACGGCGGCGGGTGGTTGTCCGTGGACTCGTGCCTCTATTTGTCCGGCTCGACAGGCCAATTGTCCCTGATCCAGCGCGCGAGGCTCTCCTCGCTGACTTCGCCGGCGGCGAGGGAGAGGATAATTTCCGTAGCGTGCCCGGGATCAGGGGAAAACCTGATGCCATTGTTGCGCAGAAAGACCATCATCGCGTGGAAAGCGATGCGCTTGTTGCCGTCTACAAATGCATGGTTGCGGGCGAGGCCAAACGCATAGGCTGCCGCAAGCGCAGCCAAGTCAGTTTGTCCATAATGCCATTGGTTGACCGGCCGCAAAATCGCCGACTCAAGAAGGCCGTGATCCCGAACACCTTCCGGTCCGCCGAATATCGCCAATTGCTCTGCATGCATGTCGATGACTTCATCGACATCGAGCCAAATTGGCTCACTCATTTTGCAAGCGCTGCAAACGTATCGCGATACTCGTGCATGATCTTGCGGGCGATTTCCATCGTCCGCGCATGTTTCGGATTAAAGGGCGACAGCCGCAGGCTCCCGTCCGGTTGTTCAACCGGATAGAATTTGTCGCCCTCCTTCAGATTAAGCCGGGCAAGCAATTCCTTCGGCAGGATCACACCGACCGAATTGCCGATCTTGCGAATTTGAAGGACCTCGCCTTCGGAGAGTTTGCGCGGCATCTCATTCATCGCCTTTAGCTCCTGTTATACGGGATGTATAACAAGAGAATCGCTCTGTTCAACAAACGTTGTACGCGCCAATTCGCGCAAATTCAATTTTTTAGTCCATTCGCTCCAGTTCATCGATCATCCCGGCGATGACCGACAGCCCTTCGTCCCAGAATTTCGGCTCCTTGGCATCCAGCCCGAACGGCTTGAGCAGTTCGGAATAATGCTTGGTGCCGCCGGCCGAGAGCATTGCGAGGTACCGTTCGGCAAAGCCACCTTGCGCGTTTTCGTAGACCGCATAGAGCGAGTTCACGAGGCAATCGCCGAACGCATAGGCGTAGACATAGAACGGCGAATGGATGAAGTGCGGGATATACATCCAGAAATTCTCGTAGCCCGGCCGCAGTTCGATCGCTGGACCAAGGCTTTCACCCTGCACGCTGAGCCAGATCTCGCCGATGCGTTGCGCGGTCAGCTCGCCGTTGCGCCGTTCGGTGTGCACGGCGCGCTCGAATGAATAGAACGCGATCTGCCGCACCACAGTGTTGATCATGTCCTCGACTTTGCCGGCGAGCAGCGCCTGCCGCTCCTTCGTGCTTTTGGTCTGGGCCAGCAGCCGCTTGAAGGTCAGCATCTCGCCGAACACGCTGGCGGTCTCCGCCAGCGTCAGCGGCGTCGGCGCCATCAGCGCACCGTTTTTTGCCGCCAGCACCTGATGCACGCCGTGGCCGAGTTCGTGCGCCAGCGTCATCACGTCGCGCGGCTTGCCCTGATAATTCATCAGCACATAGGGATGTGCCGACGGGGTGGTGGGATGCGAAAACGCGCCCGGCGCCTTGCCCGGCCGCACCGGCGCATCGATCCAGCGATCGGTGAAGAAGCGCTCGGCGATGCCGGCCATCTCCGGCGAGAACGCGCCATAGGCGGTCAGCACCATCTTCTTCGCTTCTAGCCAGGCAATGCTGCCGGTCGCGGCGAACGGCAGCGGCGCGTTGCGATCCCAATGCGCAAGCTTCTTCTTTTTGAACCAGCTAGCCTTCAGCGCATAGTAGCGGTGCGACAGCCGCGGATAGGCTGCCCGTACCGACCCCACCAGCGCATCCACTACCTCGCGCTCGACGCGGTTGGCCAGATGACGCGAATCCGCGACGTCCTCAAACCCGCGCCAGCGATCGGATATCTCCTTGTCCTTGGCCAGCGTATTGGTGACCAGCGCGAAAGCCCGCTCATTGGCCTTGAAGGTTTTCGCCAGCGCCTGTCCCGCCGCCTTGCGTTTTTCCGGTGCGCGGTCCTGCAGCAGGTTCAGCGTCGGCTCGATCGCCAGTTGCTTGCCGCCGACTTTGAAGCGCAGACCTGAAATGGTCTGGTCGAACAATCTGTTCCAGGCGGCGTAGCCGCTGACGGATTTTTCGTGGAACAGTTGTTCGACGCGATCCTCCAGCTGATAGGGCCTGTCCTTGCGGAGATCCTCGATCCAGGGGCGGTAATGCCCAAGCTCGGGCGTCTGCATCGCGCGTTCGATCACCGCGTCGTCGATGCGATTGAGCTCCAGTCCAAAGAACAACAGATGCACCGACGCCGCCGTCAGGCGCTCGGACACATCGCCATAGAATTTGGAGAGCACGGGATCGACGCTGTCGCCGGCATGGACCAGGCCGGCATACGATCCAAGACGCCCGGCCAGATCGTCGATGGTCTCGTAGCGCTTCACGGCTTTAGCGAGCCAGGCGCCGCCGCCATCTTTCGCCGTCTCTGCCGCCAGCCTACCCTTGTAATCCTGCTCGAATGCGATGCATTCGGCATCCATCCGGTCGAGGTCGCGCACCACTTCGGGCGCGTCGATCCCGGAATAAAGATCGGCCAGATTCCATTCCGGCAGCTTGCCGGGGCCGGCCTTGGCGGCAGGTTTCCTGGCAGTCGATTTGCGTTGGGCGGAGGACTTGCGGAGAGCGGAAGAGCGCGGGGCCATATTTTCGTACCTGCTATAACGTTCAATCCTAACCATCGCTGCGATCAGACCGCGTCGTGATGACAGCCCTTAAGAGCACGTTAATCGCCATCGGCGAGAGTGCCCCGATTCGAGACAGATAGTTGTAAGGTGCGGGGAATGCCATGGCTGCCACCATTTTGATCGCCGACGACGACGCGGTGCAACGCCGTCTGGTCGAAAACATGGTGCAGCGGTGCGGGTATGAGACCGTCGTCGTCGACAGCGGTGACGCCGTCATCGCCCTGCTCACCGCGCCGGACACCAAGGCGATCGACGCCGTCGTGCTCGATCTGGTGATGCCCGGCCTCGACGGCATGGGCGTGCTGGCGAAAATCCGCGAAGCCGGATTGAACATTCCGGTGATCGTGCAGACCGCGCATGGCGGCATCGACAATGTGGTGTCGGCGATGCGCGCCGGCGCCCATGATTTCGTCGTAAAACCCGTCGGCATCGAACGGCTGCAGGTGTCGTTGCGCAACGCGCTCAACGCCAGCGCGCTGAAAGGCGAGTTGCAGCGGATCAGGCACAGCCGCGAAGGCAAATTGACCTTCGCCGACATCGTCACCCGCAGCGACGCGATGGCGGGCGTGCTGCGCACGGCGCAGAAGGCCGCAGGCTCCACGATCCCGGTTCTGATCGAAGGCGAGTCCGGCGTCGGCAAGGAACTTTTCGCGCGCGCCATTCACGGCACGGGCGAGCGCGCCGCAAAGCCCTTCGTCGCGGTCAATTGTGGCGCGATCCCCGACAATCTCGTCGAATCGATTCTGTTCGGTCACGAAAAGGGGGCATTCACCGGCGCCACCGAACGTCACACCGGCAAATTCGTCGAAGCCTCCGGCGGCACGCTGTTTCTCGACGAGGTCAGCGAATTGCCGCTGAGCGCGCAGGTGAAACTGCTGCGCGCGCTGCAGGAAGGTGCCGTGGAAGCGGTCGGCGGACGCAAGCCGGTCAAAGTCGATGTACGCATCGTCTCCGCCACCAATCGCAAGCTGCTCGACCGCGTCAAGGGCGGACATTTTCGCGAGGACTTGTTCTACCGTCTTCACGTGCTGCCGCTGACGATTCCTCCCTTGCGGATGCGGCGCGAGGATATCCCGCATCTGCTGCGGCATTTTCTGGCGCGGTTCTGCGCCGAAGAAAATAGCCCCATTACCGGCATCAGCGGCGAGGCGATGGCGCGGCTGTCGCAACTGGATTGGCCCGGCAATATCCGGCAACTGGAAAACGCGGTTTATCGCGCCGTGGTGATGAGCGAGGGCGATCAGCTCGGGCTTGCCGATTTTCCGCAAGCCCACGCGGCGTTATCGGCGTCGCATGAGCCACAGGATCATCACGCCGAACCGCTTACGATTGAGCAGGCATTTCACTCGACTGCACCTGCGATGGTTTCGGGTAATGAGATACCTATCGCTCCCACATCCGTTGCCGGTAGCCTTTTGATGCTGACGGCAAGCGGCGAGATGCGCCCGCTGGAAGAAATGGAAACCGAGATCATCCGGTACGCGATCTCGCATTATCGCGGCCAGATGTCCGAAGTGGCAAGGCGGTTGAAAATCGGGCGCTCGACTCTGTATCGCAAGCTCGATGAAGCCGCCAGCGACCCGGCTACGGGACCGGACCAGACGCGCTGAGCGTGGTTCCGGGACGCATGCGCTTTCCGGAATCCGAGCGCGACGAAACCTTGAACCGTTGCTGGCCGGTGACAGACAAAAGGAAAAGCGCGTGGCAAAAGCGCGCAATCCGTTGCAATGGATGCCTTTTGAAGTCAGTTTGTCGTGACATGCACCGCG
This sequence comes from Bradyrhizobium sp., assembly GCF_036009065.1. Lineage (GTDB taxonomy): Bacteria > Pseudomonadota > Alphaproteobacteria > Rhizobiales > Xanthobacteraceae > Bradyrhizobium. The sequence continues at coordinate 12,489 of NZ_DASYMN010000368.1, forward strand.
TAGCACTGGCCGCATGAATCGAGCGTGTATATCGTCTGCGTGTGAATCGTCGCGCGCAGGCGTAGCGACGCTACCAAGATTTGGAACGCATTCAGGCGCGGGTTCGTTGACTGAATGGTTTCAAGGTCCGATCAAGCGGCGCATTTAGCAAAAGCTGTGACGGAGAAGACCTAAGAGCTGTTCCATGCCGGGGCAGTTTCACCCAAGGGGTGTGACGATGCGTGACTACTGCAAAGGCCGCCAGAGCAATGGCCGTGCTGGATTTGACCGCGTTCTGATGGCCGTCGCGGCAACCTTCCTCACGGTGTCCGCGACCGCGGCATTTGCGCAAAGCGATGCGCCGCGAAGCACACCTGCGGACCTCGCGATCGACGCAGCGATCCCGCGCCCCGAACCCGCAAATGTTCCGCCGCCGACGGCGAGCGACTTCAAGATGGAAACCACCGCGACCGTCCCCGACCCCACTAAGACGACCGAGAAGGCTTTGGAGACCAAGCCAGCCGAGACAGCCGCGGCTCCCGCAGCCGTCAAGAAAGACGACACCGCGACCCCGCCGGCGGCGGCTGCACCGCCGGTTGTCGAACCTGCCACGGAACCGGTCAAAGCCGCCAGCAATGTCGCACCGGCGGATCAGCCGGTCGCCGACAAGCTCAAGGAAATGCTCGGCGCAAAAGCATCGAAATATTTTGACCGCAAGGGCGAGCGCGCCGCCGTCGAGAAATTCTACATCACGCGCGAATATGCGCCGGTGTGGACACAAACCGGCGCCCTCACCGCAAGCGCCAAGGGCGTGATGGCCCGGCTCAAGGACGCTGCGGCCGACGGCCTCAATGCCGCCGACTACCCGGTCCCGGATTTGGCCGCTGCAACTTCTCCGGACTCCCTTGCGGATGCCGAGCTGAAACTGACCGCCAGCATGCTCGATTACGCGCGCCAGGCGCAGAGCGGCCGGATGCACTGGTCGCAGGTCAGCGCCGACATCCTCTATCCCGATCATCCGACCGATCCGGCCGAGGTTCTTGCCAATGTCACCACGGCCAAGGATGCCAGCGCGGCGCTGGAGGGTTACAACCCCCCGCACAAGCTCTATCGCGAATTGAAGAAGAAACTCGCCGAATTGCGCGGCCAGGGCGAGGGCCCGGTGGTGCAGATCGCCGATGGCCCGGTGCTGAAATACACCCCGGCGCGCGGCAAGAAGCAGCCTGAGATCGTCGTCGACGATCCGCGCGTGCCGCAACTACGCGCCAAGCTCGGCATCGCCGAAAATCCCGACGATACCAAGTACGACGCCAAGGTCGCCGAAGCGGTGCGCAAGTTCCAGGACGGCGCCGATCTCAAAGCCACCGGCGTGCTCGACGATCGCACCGTCAAGGCGATCAACAGCCCGAAGCGCGACCGCGCCATCGATACGGTGATCGTCAACATGGAGCGCTGGCGCTGGCTGCCGCGCCAGCTCGGCGCGCCGTCGCTCGGTGACGCCTACGTCATTCTCAACGTTCCCGACTACACGCTGAGAGTGATGCAGAACGGCGCGCCGGTCTGGACCACCAGGGTGGTGACGGGCAAGCCGGGTAACCATGCGACGCCGCTGCTGACGGAGACAATGAAATTCATCACCGTCAATCCGACCTGGAACGTGCCGCCCTCGATCATCTACAACGAATACTTGCCGGCCCTGCAGCAGGATCCGACGGTGCTGCAGCGCATGGGGCTGCGGCTGGAGCGCAATCGCGACGGCAGCATCCACATTTCGCAGCCACCCGGCGAACGCAATGCGCTCGGCCGCATCCGCTTCAACTTCCCGAACAAGTTCCTGGTGTATCAGCACGACACGCCGGACAAGCACCTGTTCGCCAAGGAAGAGCGCGCGTTCAGCCATGGCTGCATGCGGGTGCAGAATCCGGATCAATACGCGGCCACGCTGCTCGGCATCACCCTGCCGAACGGACGCTATACGCCGGAGAAAATCCGCAGCATGTACGGCCAAAGCGAGATCGACATCAAATTCCCGACGCCGGTCCCGGTCCACATCACCTACCAGACCGCGTTCGTGGACGATGCCGGCAAGCTGCAGCTGCGCAAGGACGTCTATGGCCGCGACGCCGCCTTGCAGTCGATCCTGCGCGGCGGCAAGGGCAAGGACCTCGAAAACGTGGTCGCCCGTTCGCAGCCGAGCTATTCGCGCCCGCCGGGCTCTAGCCTGCCCTCGAATGTCGCGTTCAACAGCGACTATGGCAGCTCTGGGCCATCATTCTTCGATCGGCTGTTCGGGCCGCGGACACCCCCGCCGCCCCCGCCGCGGGTGCAACGTCCCCGCCGGACTGTCCCTCGCTAACCGCCGGCCGGGCGAATCTTCTAAATCTTTTCAAGGGCTTCACTGCAGTGAAGCCCTTTTCGTTCTGCAGCTTTGGTAACCCGCATTAAGCATTGTCCACCCGGATTTCGGCAGCGGGCACTTTTTCGCCATACTCGGGGTTAAGGTTACGCCTTAAGGCTCGAGGGTGTGGGGTCTGTAAATATCGATTAACCCTCCTGCCTTAAGACTGCGTTCATTCTCTCCCGCTGCTTAGGGGTCGCGAGAGAGTCCCTCGGCTGATCGTCCTCTTGGGTGGGCTTCATAGTGCTGGTTGGTTTCGCGCGCGGTTTTAAATCGCTGCCGTTGTCACGTGCCGGGTGTCAGGCCGGTCTTGCGTCGCTATTGTTTTTGGCAGGCGCCGGATCGGTGCATGACGCGACGGCGCTGGGCGAAACCCGCACCCTCTCCTTCCATCATACCCATTCGGACGAAGATCTTACCGTCACTTTCAAGCGCAACGGCCGCTACGACGAGGATGCGCTGAAGAAGATCAATCACTTCCTCCGCGACTGGCGCAGCCAGGAACAGACCACGATGGATCGGCACCTGTTCGACATCCTCTGGGAAGTCTACCGCGACGTCGACGGCAAGCAGCCGATCCAGATCATTTCCGCCTACCGCTCCCCCGCCACCAACGCCATGCTGCGCCGCCGATCGTCGGGCGTCGCCCGTTCCAGCCAGCACATGAACGGCCAGGCGATGGATTTCTTCATTCCGGGCGTCGCGCTCGAGCAAATCCGCTTCGCCGGGCTTCGCCTGCAGCGTGGCGGCGTCGGCTTCTACCCCACATCGGGATCGCCCTTCGTCCATCTCGATACCGGCAGCATCCGCCACTGGCCCCGCATGAGCCACGACCAGCTGGCCCGCGTGTTCCCGAACGGCCGCACCGTCCACGTTCCATCCGACGGCAATCCGCTGCCCGGTTACGAACTGGCCAAGGCCGATATCGAAAAACGCGGCAATGCCGACAGCGATTCCTACTCCAGAAGCAAACCCAGCCTGTTCGCCTCCCTGTTCAGGGGCAAATCGCCAGCCGACGAGGATGACGAAGGCGGCGCCACTGCTTCCGCCCCCGAAAAACCCTCCGCCGCGAGCCTGATGGCCGCGGCCGTTCCGGCCCGATCCGCCGATCCGGTACCGGTGCCGCGCGCCAAGCCGGCGGCCGCCGGGACCTTCCAGCTGGCATCGGCGGACGCGCAGATCGTCCCGCTCGGCAAGCCATCGAAACCGGCGGCGACGGCACCCGCGAAGACCGAAGCGAAACCGGAAACGCCGGCTGACATCATCAATGCACGCGGCTTCTGGGGTGAGACTCCGGCCGCTGCGAAGCAGGCGACGCCGGCGCAGATCGCCGCGCTGCGGGCCCGCCAGGCTGTCGGTGGAGCTGACCCGCAATCGACGGCCAGCATCTCTGCCGGGTTCCAGGCGCTCGCCTATGCGCCTGCGGCGGCGCCGCCGGCCGAACGCCCCAACGTCGTGGCCGCCAGCGCGCCGATGCCGCGGACCGTCCGTCCGGCCTCACCCGCACGCAACCCGATGGCCGTGAACAACATCACCACCGTAGTCGCCAAGGGCTCGCAGGGCATGGTTGCCAACTCGACCCGGCTCGCGTCCGCCACCAAGAGCAATGAGGTCTGGATACGCGCGATGATTCTCTCGCCCAGCGCCAGCACCTCGATGTCGGTGTCGGCGATGGGAGATCCCGATCTGACGCTGATGCGCTCCTATTTCGTCAAGCCGCTGACTGCGGTTGCGATGAGCTTCTCCGACGATCCGCAGTTGGGCCTCGTCTGCGACCAGTTCACCGGACCGGCGGTTGCGAAGCTCGCGACCCAGTCGTTCGTGATGCGGACCGCATCGCTGCGGTAGGCGCGGACGACCTAACACCAAACGCTTCTATAAATTCAGCGTCGTCCCCGCGGAAGGCGGGGACCCATCACCCCTGGCGCTTATGATTGTACGTGGACGATGCAACGTCATTCCTGAACACGAACGACACGGCCTATGGGTCCCGCCTTCGCGGGGAGGACCAAAACTCACAGCATTCCCAGCGCCTGCATGTAGGTTTCCAGGATGGTTTCCTGTTCCTGCCGCTCGTTGGCGTCCTGCTTGCGCAAGCGCACGATGGTGCGCAGCGCTTTCACGTCAAAGCCGTTGCCCTTGGCCTCCGCGTAGACGTCTCTGATATCGTCGGAGATCGTCTTCTTTTCTTCTTCCAGCCGTTCGATGCGTTCGATGATGGCCTTGAGCTGGTCCTTTGCGAATTTGGTCGCGGGCTCATCCTTGACGGCGGCAGCAGTGGCCATCCTGTACTCCTAAAACTGATGGTGAGAAGCGCGGACGCGCTTTGCCGCGCACCGCATCCTTGAAAATGACAGTCGGGAGTGGCGCGGCCCGCGTCAAGGCAACATCGCGCTCATCCACAGTGACCCACAGGAGAAATAGCGCTCCATCCTCATGGTGAGGAGCGCGCTCTTGCGCGCGTCTCGAACCATGAGCGCCAAGAACTCATCCTTCGAGACGCGGCCAAGTGGCCGCCCCTCAGGATGAGGACCGCGAAAAGTCGAAAGACTCAATGCCCGCCGCTCTTCTTCATCGCCGCAAGCTGCTCCGGGCTGGCGGCACCCTGATGGGTCGCCTTCCAGGTCTCGTAGGGCATGCCGTAGACGGCCTCGCGGCTTTCGTCCTTGGTCATGGCGGCGCCCTTGGCGTCGGCCTCCTCCTTGAGCCAGTTCGAAAGGCAATTGCGGCAGAAGCCGGCGAGGTTCATCAGATCGATGTTCTGGACGTCGGTGCGCGAGCGCAGATGTCCGACCAGGCGGCGGAATACGGCCGCTTCCAGTTCCGTTCTGGTTTTGTCGTCTGTGGTCATGGCCATCGCCTCGCTGTTCGCGCTGGAGACTGATATTAGATCATTGATTACTTGGGACTTGTCACAGATTTTGCCATATCGCAGCGCAAAGAGAGCCTCGCTGGCCGAATTCGGCGGTCTATTAACCGAAACCGGGCGGCAGCCGTTGACAGCGCCCATTGGCTCACGCGAAATCAACAAGGAATTGATATAGCTTCCCTAAATGACCCCGCAAAATCTTCATCGCCGCAATCTGCTTTCCCCTCGCGTGATCGCCGCCGGCGCGATGCCGACGCTGGCATTCGCGATGCTGTGCCTGTGGACCAGTGCGGCGTCGGCGGATTTTCGCCTTTGCAACAACACCTCCAGCCGGGTCGGCATCGCGCTCGGCTACAAGGACGCCGACGGCTGGACCACCGAGGGCTGGTGGAATGTCTCCTCGCGGGCGTGCGAAACCTTGCTGCGCGGCACGCTCGTCGCACGGTTTTATTATATCTATGCGCTTGATTACGACCGCGGCGGCGAGTGGTCAGGACAGGCGTTCATGTGTTCGCGCGACAAGGAATTCACCATCAAGGGCACCGAGAATTGCCTGGCGCGCGGCTTTGACCGCACCGGCTTTTTCGAAGTCGACACCGGCGAACAGCGCGCCTGGACCGTGCAGTTGACCGAGTCCAACGAAACGCCGTCGCAGCGCGTGCCGGGAATTCCCGGAACGGTGGGTCCAGGCGGACCCGGCGGACTTCCGGGCATGCCAGGTGGCACGCCTCCGGGCGGGTCTGGCCTGCCGCCAGCGCCCGGATCGAAGAAATGAGACGCCTGCGCCGCATCAAGATCCTTGCGACCCTCGGCCCTGTGTCTTCCGACAGCGCGATGATCCGCCGGCTGTTCGAAGCCGGCGCCGATGTATTCCGCATCAATATGAGCCACACCTCGCATGACAAGATGCGCGAGCTGGTGGCGACGATCCGTAACGTCGAAAGCAGCTATGGCCGGCCGATCGGCATCCTGGTCGATCTCCAGGGGCCGAAATTGCGGCTGGGCTCGTTCGCGGAAGGCTCAGTCCAGCTCAACAATGGCGCGAGCTTCGTGCTGGATTCCGACAAGGCGCCCGGCGACACCAGCCGGGTTCAGCTTCCGCATCCGGAAATCCTTGCCGCGCTGAAGCCGGGGCACGCGCTGCTGCTGGACGACGGCAAGGTTCGCCTGATCGTCGAGGAAACCTCGCAAGAGCGCGCCGTCACCCGCGTCGTGATCGGCGGCAAGATGTCGGACCGCAAGGGCGTCAGCCTGCCCGATACCGACCTGCCGGTCTCGGCGATGACGCCGAAGGATCGCGCCGACCTCGAGGCGGCACTGGTGACCGGGATCGACTGGGTCGCGTTGTCGTTCGTGCAGCGCGCCGAAGACGTGAGCGAGGCCAAGAAGCTGATCCGCGGCCGCGCCGCGGTGATGGCGAAGATCGAAAAGCCGCAGGCGATCGATCGGCTCGCCGAGATTCTCGAAGCCTCCGACGCATTGATGGTGGCGCGCGGCGACCTCGGCGTCGAACTGCCGCTGGAGCGGGTGCCGAGCCTGCAGAAGCAGATGACGCGGCTGGCGCGCCGCGCCGGCAAGCCGGTGGTGGTGGCAACACAGATGCTGGAATCGATGATCCAGAGCCCGGTACCGACGCGCGCCGAGGTCTCCGACGTGGCGACGGCGGTCTATGAAGGCGCCGACGCCATCATGCTCTCGGCGGAATCCGCCGCCGGCAAGTTTCCGGTCGAAGCGGTCTCGACCATGAACCGCATCGGCGAGGAAGTGGAGCGCGATCCGACCTATCGCGGCGTGCTCACCGCGCAACGATTTCCGCCGGAAGCGACCGCCGGCGACGCCATCGCCGATGCCGCGCGGCAGATCGCTGAAACGCTGGAGCTGTCCGCGATCATCTGCTGGACCAGTTCCGGATCGACCGCGATCCGCGTCGCGCGCGAACGGCCGAAACCTCCCGTGGTCGCCATCACGCCGAGCCTTGCGACGGGACGAAAACTGTCGCTGGTGTGGGGCGTACACTGCGTGGTCGCGGAGGACGCGCACGACCAGGACGACATGGTCGACCGTGCGGGCAGCATCGCGTTTCGCGATGGTTTCGCCAGGGCTGGACAGCGTGTCATCGTTGTCGCCGGCGTTCCTCTCGGCACCCCCGGCGCCACCAACATGCTGCGCATCTCCTATGTCGGCCCGGGCGGCGACGCGGAAATGTGAATTCTGCCGTCATTCCGGGGCGCGCGAAGCGCGAGCCCGGAATCCATAACCCCCGTGTTTGCGTTCAGCATCCAACCGCCGACACAGGGAGTATGGATTCCGGGTCTGCGCCAAGAGGCGCATCCCGGAATGACGGCAATTAACTCACCGCATCGCGGCCTTCGACGCCGCGCTCATGCCTTCGATCTCGCGCACCACCACTTCGGGCGCGGCGTACTGCACCATGTGGCCGACCCCGGGCAGCACGATCAGCTTCGCGTTCGGTACGGTGGCGGCGAGCCGCCGCGAATGAATGCGCGGGGAAACCGTGTTGTCGGTGTCGCCCGTGACCACGACGACAGGCACCTTGATATCTCCGTAACGCGGGGCCTGTTCGATCACCGCGGCCTTCAACGTCACCAGATCCCAGGCATTGGCCAAAAACCCGCGCGGCCGCAGCAGCAGCGGCGTCGCCGAGTTTTTGACGAAGCCCGTCGGCATGACCTGCGGCAGAAATACGTTGCGGGCGCCGGGTTCAGCCAGAATCAAGCCGAGCGGCAGCGTGATGGTATAGGCGAGCAGCGGGCCGACCACCGGCGTGGTGACGAGCTTGTTGTACCATCCGACGCCGCCGGGCCACGGATACGCCACCGGCCCGAGCATCACCAGACCCGCGACGCGCCGCGGATAGTCCAGCGCCAGCAGCGGACCGAGCACGCCGGCGAGCGAATGCACCACGACGATCGCGCCGGTGATCCCAAGTTTTTCCAGCGCTTCATCGATCATTTTCGCCTGCATCGCCGGTGTCGAATTCGCAAGATCGCCGCGCGTGCTCCAGCCATGGCCGGGGCGGTCGATCAGGATCACGCGATGGTTCGTGGCGAGCATGTCGCCGATCGGCCGGCGCATCGATTCGAGATTCGAACTGGCGCCGTGAATCATCACGATCGGCGGGCCGGCGGCGTCGCGCGGCCCGAGATCGACGACGTTGAGGCGCGCGCCGGCGACTTCGATGATGTTGCCTTGCCGAGGGTACACGCGCTGCAGGGCAAACACCCCAATCTGCGTGAGCAGCGCCAGAACAGCCAGCGCCGTCACTCCGTAGAGCACTATCATGGAGCCTATCCGGACGATCTTGCGCACCAACCAGCTACGATTTCGCAGGGCGGCGGGTTTCGCAGCCGTCCAGCCCTTGCCCGGGCGATTTCGCCGGCATTATCCACGGTATCCACAGGAACGCACGGCCGGCGTTACAGTTCTGTCATAGGAACCTTGGAGGATCGGGGCATGAACACAGAAGTAAACGATCATGCGATCGACGAAATCGTCGCAACCTGCAATGGCGACATCCGCGGCGCGCTGAAAGCGCTGATGCTCATCAACGAGCGGCTGGAATCCGAACTTCAGCAGCTCCATGCGGCGGTTGGCGGCATCGGGCCTGCGGAACGCCGGACCAGCGCTCTGCACTAACGGGGGCTGTCCGACGCGCCGTCTTCAGGATTGCGACTTCCAGCCGACGCCGCATTTTCTTTTGGGCACGCGCTGATCGTGGAGCGGGCGAGCTTGGCATCGTCGAGCGATTGGTAGGGCCCGGTTCCGAACCAGATCGTCGTATAGTCGATGACCGGGTTGCTGGTCACGATTTCGCAGCGGTTGGTCGCATGATTGCCGACAACCCAGAAGCCCGTATATCCGGGAAACCCCTGAGCCATGCATGCCGTGCCGACCGTGCAACCGAGCACAGCAGCCAGCAGCCATGATTTCATCGTCGATGCTGTCATCGTCACGCTCCCTGCGCACGGACACGCGGTAAGACCCGGTTAGCGACAATCGTTGCTGCGGACAATCGAGCGTCGCGGATCAGGGTTAATCCGCGCGGCGCGTATTCCCGACAAATCATGTGAGATTTTAGATGCCGTCATTCCCGGCTCGCGCGGCGCGCCCGAATGACGATACCAGATTCAGATATCGCGGCCCTCGACCTTCTCGGTCAGGGTCTTGACCAGTTCCGGGACCCTCTCCAGATGCGGGTTGACGGCGAGCGCCTTGCGGAACGCATCGAGCGCGCGCTTGTCGTCGCCAAGATCCTGCATGATCATGCCGAGCCCGGCCAGCGCGCCGAAATGGCGCGGCTCGCGAGAGAGCACCTGCTCAATATCCTGAAGCGAGTGGGTGTAGTCGTTCTGCAGGTAATACAGCGTCGCACGCCTGTTCCAGGCTTCGACATATTCGGGGCGCAGCTTGACCACGGCATCGAGCAACTTCAGCGCAACGTCCATCTGCTTGGCGTCCATCGCGGCTTTCGCCCGCACCATCAGCAGCGCCGCGGTATCGCTCGGGGTTTGCATCCACAGCGCCCAGATCCGCGCCTCGACGTGCTTGGCGCTGACCTCGTCGGGCGCGGCCTTCAACGCGCCGAACAGAAAATCCAGGCCGCGGGTTCGGTCAGCGCCGACATTGGGCAATTTTGCAGGGGCTTCGGGCAGCCTCTTCTGCTGCCGCTGCGGCGCGAGCTTCGGATTTTGCGCCTGCGCGATGGCGGGCGCCAACACGATCAATGCGGCGATCAGTGCGCCAAGGATGCTCGGCTTTAAGAATCTGGCTGCCATCGGCAAAGTCTAGACGCAGAAAAACGCGCTGCAAAGCAGCACGGCGTCAAACAGTTGTGATTTTTCAGCGGCGCAAAGGCTGGCGCAGGCGTGATTTAGCCCTGCCGCGCCTTGAAACGGCGCTGCACCTTGTTGATCACATAAACCCGGCCCTTGCGGCGGACCAGACGGTTGTTGCGGTGGCGGCCACGCAGCGATTTCAACGAGTTACGGACCTTCATGGGGCAATCCTAGAGCTTCTGAAAGGCCGTGCTCGACAGGCCGAAAACAGCAAATGGCTTGATCCCGCCGGCGGCCGTGCCGCCCGAGACCCGCGGTTTCTATGCCATGGCGCGGCCCGATGTCAACCGATCAGGCGGAACCGGGTCTTGGGCCAATCTACGAAAAATAAACGAATTCAGTCAAAGGTTTGTATCTATTTCGCGATTCGTCGCCATATCCCGAATCGGGCTGTTCAAATGGACAACTGCGTCCTGCGCAGAGATTGGAATACCGGCCCGGCATGACGACAGTCCATCTGAACACCGCGATGCTCACCGCTGCGGACTATGCCCTTCCCGTCGTGCCGAAAGCGCGGATGCCGCTTCCGGCGGGGGTAGCGCCGTTCCAGCTCAACTGGCCCTACATAATCGTCATCGGTACCTGGCACGCTTTGGCGCTGCTGGCCTTCATGCCCGGCACTTTCAGTTGGAGCGGTTTTGTCGTCGCGCTGGTCGGCACGCATCTGTGCGGGCTGTTCGGCATCAACCTTTGCTATCACCGGCTGCTGACCCACCGCGGCCTGAAATGCCCGAAATGGCTGGAGCATGCGATGGCGGTCATCGCGGTTTCCTGCCTGCAGGAAACCCCGGCGCGCTGGGTCGCGATCCACCGCCGGCATCATCAGTTCGCCGACCAGCAGCCGGATCCGCACAGCCCGCTGGCAAGTTTCCTTTGGAGCCACATCGGCTGGATCCTGGTGCATCAGCCGGAGCTGTCGCGGCTTGGTATTTTCGAGCGCTACGCCAAGGACATCCTGCGCGATCGTTTTTACGTCGCGCTCGAACGTTATCACGGCCTGATCTGGATCAATCTTTTGCAGATCCCGCTGTTGTTCGCCGCCGGATTTTTCGTTGGCTGGCTGTCAGGCGAAACGCCGCAAGCTGCGGCGCAGACCGGCCTCAGCATCATGATGTTCGGCGTGTTCGTACGCACGTGCTGATCTGGCATATTACCTGGGCAGTGAATTCGGTGACGCATCTGTGGGGCTACCGCAGCTTTGATACCGGCGAGGACAGCCGCAACAACATCATCGTCGGCCTGATCTCCAACGGCGAAGGCTGGCATAACAACCATCACGCCGATCCGCGCTCGGCGCGGCATGGTCATCGCTGGTGGGAAATCGACAACACCTGGCTCACCATCCGCTTTTTGATGTGGCTCGGACTGGCAACCGAGGTAATCGAGCCAAACCCGCGCATCGCGGCGCGGTTCGCCCGCAAACAGTAGCTTGGCCGTCATTGCAACCAACACCGCCGTCATCCTGAGGTGCTCGCCGTCTTCGGCGAGCCTCGAAGGATGGCCGCATAGGCGCCTGCGGCCATCCTTCGAGACGCCGCGCAAGCGCGCGGCTCCTCAGGATGACGGTTGAATGCCTGCCTCGTGCGGAAACTCGACCATCGCCTCGCCGGCCGCGACCTTTTCGTCGTTCTGGTTGCGCACCAGCACGTCGATCAGCACCCAGCGCGAATTGGCCGTCGTCTGCTTCGACTTGACGATCCCGACCGGCTGAATCGTGTCGCCCGGCTTCACCGGCTTGACCCAGCGGGTTTCGAGACGACGATGGATGGCGCCGGCAGGGTAAGCCCAGTCGGTGATCATGCGCGTGATCAGCCCGAAATTGTTCATGCCGTGCATGATGATGCCGCCGAATTGGGTCTTGCCGAAACTGCCCTTCATGTAGTCGTCGTCGAGATGCAGCGGGTTGTAGTCGAGCGAGGCGTCGCAGAACAGCCGGATCGATTCGCGGCTGACCGGGAATTTCGGTCCGTCAATGGTATCGCCGGCCTGCAGATTTTCGAATGTGGTCGCCATGATCGAAGCTCCCCCTCACATCGGCCGGATGGTCCAGCCGCGGCCGGAGCAGATGACGTCGCCATGCTGGTTGAAGAAGACGTTGTCGTGCACCACGAACAGCCGCTCGCGCTTGATGAACTTGTCGAGCGCGCGCGCCTCGAGGCGGATGGTGTCGTTCGGCCGCGCCGGAATATTGTAGCTCCAGGACTGTCCCGCATTGACGGTGCCGGGACTGCGCATCCAATCGTCCGCCGGCGTGCAGGAAAACATCAGGAGGATGTGGATCGAGGGCGGCGCGATCAGCCCGCCATAGCGCGTGGTCTTTGCGAAAACCTCGTCGAAATAGATCGGGTGATCCTCGCCGACCGACCGGCAGTACAGTTCGATCGCTTCGCGCGTCAGCACGTAAGGCAGCGTCTTGCGCGGCACGCCCGGGACGATTTCATCCCAGCTTTTCCGTAAGTTAGCGTCCTTCCAGAAGTCGGTCTCGAAGCCTTGCGGCTGCATTGTGGCACTTCCTCCGCCTATTGGCGCAGCGAACACCATTCTTCGTTTGCGAACAATGACATCGGCCCGCTTTTCATGCGGCGCGGTTCTTGTTAAGCCGCTTGCGGCAGGCATGGGATGAACCCCCTGCAAAATCGGGGCAGGCCTGTTACGCCGCTTAACACCTTGTCGGGACGGACAAAATGCCGAAATTGCCGCTGCTCAACCCTGACGACTTCGTCGCGATCGATATCCACACCCACGCCGAGGAGCCGTGCGGCCTGCATGCCGATGACGGCTACGACGACTTTCAGGAGCGCATGGCGGAATACTTCAAGTCGCCGAACAAGCATCCGCCGACGGTGCAGGAAACCGCCGCCTACTACCGCGCGAAGAAAATCGCCGCGGTGATCTTCCCCGTCGACGCCGAACGCGAGACCGGCTTTCGTCGCTACAACAACACCGAGATGCTGGAAATCGCCGCTGACAATTCCGACGTGCTGATTCCCTTTGTCAGCATCGATCCGCACAAAGGAAAACTCGGCGTGCGCGAGGCGAAGCGGCTGATCGAGGATTTCGGCGTCAAGGGATTCAAATTCCATCCGACCATGCAGGGCTTTTATCCGAACGACCGCATGGCCTATCCGCTGTACGAGGCGATCAACGACGGCGGCGCCATCGCGTTGTTTCACACCGGACAGACCGGCGTCGGCTCCGGCATGCCGGGCGGCATGGGGATGCGCCTGAAATATTCCAACCCGATGTACATGGACGACGTCGCGGCCGACTTCCCCGACCTGCGGATCATCCTCGCGCATCCCTCCTTCCCCTGGCAGGAAGAGGCGCTGTCGGTGGCGACCCACAAGCCCAACGTCTACATCGACCTCTCCGGCTGGTCGCCGAAATATTTCCCGCCGATCCTGGTGCGTTATATCAACAGCATCTTGCAGGACAAGATGCTGTTCGGCTCGGACTGGCCGGTGATCACCCCGGACCGCTGGCTCAGCGATTTTGCCAAGCTGGAGATCCGCGAGGAGATCAGGCCGAAGGTGCTGAAGGCGAATGCGAGGCGGCTGCTGGGGATTTGAGGTGTAGGGTAGGCAAAGGCGCTTGTGCGCCGTGCCCACCAATCATACACACGCCGTCATCCTGAGGTGCTCGCCGTTCTTCACGGCGAGCCTCGAAGGATGGGCCGCAAACGCCCGCGGCCATCCTTCGAGACCCGCGCAAGAGCGCGCTCCTCAGAGTTTGTGAATCTATTCGAATTTCGACGTTTCTGCGGGTCCTAACTCTTTGATTTGACTCATGTCGGAAAACGCAAAAATCAATAGATTCACAAGCTCTCAGGATGACGGTGGTGTATGTGCGGCGATTCGAATGGTGGGCACACCTCCGGACGCATTCGCGTCCGGCGGCTTTGCCCACCCTACGCACTGGGGGATCCAGCTCGTAGTTCGTAGGATGGGTTAGCGCCGAAGGCGCGTAACCCACCGGCTCAATCGCCCGTTACGATTCGTTGTGGTGGGTTACGGCGCGTTGCGCCTAACCCACCCTACGGGCTACGTGCTTACGCGACCAAACGGAGATCCTCTGCAACAGCCGGTTTTTGAGCGCCGTTGCATTCCTCGAAGTGGGAGGCGATATGGTCGAGCGCCCGGTGGCGCCATTTCTCGGCTTCGGCGAGCAGCTTCCAGCTGTCCTCGGGATGAAGCGCGGCGCCTTGACGGCAGAAGGATTCCATCGCGCGGCAGTGAACGAGCTCTTTCATCGCCACCTCCCAGATTCGGTTGGCGGCATTGTAGGCCCGGTTTTGAGTCGCTGTCACACCAATTGTGCGACAGGACGATTGCCGTATCGGGCCCGGCCTCCACAACCTTAAGTAGATCGCCCCGAATATTGCGTCAGGGATTACTTTCCGCTCATTCCCGAACGCCGCGCTAGAACATGATGGTTTTAAGTCGAATCGCCGCGACGCTCGGTTCACCTCTCCCCGCAGGGGGGAGGTCGACGCGCATCGTCAGATGCGCGGCGGGTGAGGGGCTTTCTGCCAGTCCCAGTTGCTGGAGAGACCCCTCACCCGAAGCCTGCGCTTCGCTCCGGCTTCGACCTCTCCCCTCCGGGGAGAGGTGAGAAGAGCCGCTTCAACTTAAATTCATCAGGCTCTAATTGATGGTCGCCCCCGAAGCCTTCACCACCTTTTTCCACTTCTCGATGTCCTGCGCGAGAAGGTTTTGGAATGCCTCGGGAGAGCTGACCAGGGGCGTAGCGCCCTGCTTTGCCAGCAGCTGTTCCATCTCCGGCGTCTTCAATAGTTCGCCAATGTCCGCGGCTATCTTCTGCGCAATGGCAGGGCTCAAGCCCGCGGGCGCCAAAATTCCCCACCAGGGATTGACGTCGAATTTCTCAAAGCCCGCCTCCGCGATGGTCGGGATGTCCGGCGCCACGGCAAGACGCTTGCCGCTGCTCACGGCCAATGCGCGGACGACGTTGCTTTGAACGCTGGAAATCACCGATGGCACGCTGGCGAACGCCGCGTCGATATGCCCGCCTATCACGTCGCCGATCGCCGCCGAGGCTCCCTTGTAAGGAACGTGCGTCAGTTTGATGTCGGCCTCGGTCTTGAGCATTTCTCCGAGCAGATGATTGACGGAGCCGTTTCCGGCGGAGCCGTAAGTCAGCCTGTCGGGGTTGGCGCGGGCGAATGAAATGAACTCCTTGAGGTTTTTTGCCTCCGCGCGCGGACCGACGATCAAAATGAACGGTGTCACCGCGATGGTCGCGATGGGGTAGAAATCCCGCAGCGAATCGAACGGCAGTTTTTCGTAAAGGCTCTGGTTGATCGCCTGCGAGCCTTCATAGGTGACGAGCAGCGTGTATCCGTCGGGCGCGGATTTTGCGACGAAATCGGTTCCAACGACCCCTCCCGCTCCGGGCTTGTTTTCAATCACGACGGATTGCCCCCAACGCTCGCCAAGTTTCTGCCCGATGGCGCGCGCAAACGTGTCGGTCCCGCCCCCTGCGGCTTGCGGCACGACCAGACGCACCAATCGCGACGGGTAGTCCTGGGCCTGGACGGGCGAAACCGCCGCAAGCGCGGCGGCCACTGCAGCTACCACAGAACAACAAACATTCTTCATGGTCTCCTCCCGTCCGACTCTCAGCCCGGATCGACCCGCAACCTGCAGCTTGCCGGAGCGGGCCGTCGTGTACCAGCCGACAACGGCGCGCGGAAGGTTGTCAAAACCCTGGACGAGATTGTTGATCGGCCTCAGCGCGCCTTGCGAAAATCCACTTTCGGAGTTTTGTCGGCAATCTGGGACTCCAGTTCAGGGGACGAAGTCCCCCTCCTGTCCCGGACGCGGTGCGGCATTCTTCATGCCGCTCCGCAGAGTCGGGACCGTTGCGAATGCCGCGTTTCGTTACGGCCCCGGCTCAGCAGCGCACCACGCCGCGAAGTGTGATAGCGCGTCGAAGACGCGCGTAAACGCGCTTATGGCGCTGCGCTGCGTCCGGGGCACGATGCGGCATTCGTCGTCAGTTGGCATCAGTGTCCTGCCCGAGGCATCGCGCCAGGGCTGCGAGCAGGGCGTCGGTTTGGCTGTTCGTTCCCACGGTGATCCTAAGATAGTCGGAAATCCGCGGATTTGCGAAGTGCCGCACCAATACCGCGCGGGCGCGGAGGTCCGCGGCGAGGCCAGCGCCGTCGCGGGCCGGGTGGCGCGCGAAAACGAAGTTCGCCGCCGATGGCAGCACCTCGAAGCCGAGCCGGGTCAGCGCTTGCGTCAGCCGGTCCCGTTGTTCGATCACACTTCCGAGGCTTCGCTGGAAGTGCGTTTCATCTTCCAGCGCCGCAATCGCTCCGGCCTGGGCAGGCCGGCCAAGCGGGTAGGAGTTGAAGCTGTTCTTGACCCGCGTCAGCGCCTCGATCAGGCCGGGCTCGCCGATGGCGTAGCCGACGCGCAGGCCTGCCAGGGCGCGAGACTTCGACATCGTGCGCACAACCAGAAGATTCGGATACGAAGCGACCAGCGGAATGACGGTTTCCGCGCCGAAATCGACATAGGCTTCATCCACCACCACCGGCTGCCCGGGGTGCATCTCCAGCAGCGCCGCGATCTCCGCACGGCCGAGCGCGATGCCGGTGGGAGCGTTCGGGTTCGGGAAGATGATGGCGCCGGCGGGGCGCGCATAATCCGCAATGCGGACGCGCAGCGCGGAATCCAACGGCACCGTTTCCGCGCGGATGTCGAACAGCCGGCACCAGGCCTGGAAGAAGCCGTAGCTGATGTCGGGAAGCAGCAGCGGCGCGTCTTGCTTGAGCAGCGCGACGAAGGCGTGCGCGAGTACCTCGTCCGAGCCGTTGCCGACAAAGACCTGCTCAGGCCGAACCTCGTGATAGGCGGCAAGCGCCCGCCGCAAGGCGGTCGCCTCGGGATCCGGATAGAGGCGCAACGTCTCGGCAGCCTCGGCGCGGATCGCGGACCATACGCGCGGGGATGGGCCGAAAGGGTTTTCGTTGGTGTTCAGCTTGACCAGGTTCGACATGCGGGGCTGCTCGCCCGGCACATAGGGATGCAACTCGTGCACAAGGCGGCTCCAGAACCGGTTCAGCGGGTTTTGTCCTATGCTCATGAAGTGCCCTCCACATCCCGTCATCAAAAGTTCGGGCGTTTCCGCGTGCCCCGGACACAGCGCAGCGCGTAGCCTTGCGAAGCGGTGCGCTGCTGAGCCGGGTCCCGGTACGATGACTTAGAACCGGGTCCCGGCTCTGCGGAGCGGCATGAAGAATGCCGCACCGCGTCCGGGACACGAGGATTGCTATCGCGCCTTCGACCTGTTCAGCGCGGCGGCGGCGCGGATCAGCGCCTTGAAGGCGGCCTTATCGATTTCATCATCCTCATGGATATCGATAGCGCGCCTGACGTTGCCCTCAAGGCTGGAGTTGAACAGTCCTGAAGGGTCCTGGAGCGAAGCGCCCTTGGCGAAAGTCAGCTTCACCACGCTCTTGTAGGTCTCGCCGGTGCAGATGATGCCGGCGTCTTCCCATACCGGAACGCCTCTCCACTTCCACTCCTCGACAACCTCGGGGACAGCCTGTTTGATGAACGCGCGGACATGAGCGAGCGTCTTGCCCCTCCAGTCGCCCAGCTCCTTGATCCGCGCGTCGATCAGCTGGGAGGGAGATTCGCTTTTGCTCGTTGCGCTCTTGGTCGCTGTGCTCTTGGTCGTTGTGCTCTTTTTCATGTTGTCTGCACCTCATTCGGCTGCTTTTCTGCGAAGGTACCCGTCACCTACGCTATGCAATTTTTTAAATAGGGCCTAGTCCATGATGCCCGCAAAGGCCGGCAAGATCGCGCCGCGGGATCCAGCGGCGACCAGGCCTTTTTATCGCCGGCGCGTAGGATGGGTTGAGCAAAGCGAACTTATCTCCACGCGGAACGGCCGTAATGGGTTTCGCTGCGCTCAACCCATCATACGAACTGTCTCGAGAAACTGAGGACTGGAGCTTGCGCCATGGGCGGGACGTCTTCATAAATCCATCATGTGTAGGTCCGCCAAAGCTGCTGCGTTTGGGGCTGCGCTTCTTGTCGGCACTGCGGCCGCATGCTCGCCGGCGCAGTCTCAATCGTCTGCGAGCGTCGTTGAATTCGAGAGCCCCCTTGCCAGCCCGCAGCCGCTGCAGGGCTATCTGAGGCAACCGGCTGGCGCAGGACCCTCGCCCGCCGTGGTGCTGTTGCATGGATGCAATGGAAACTGGGGGCGGCTCGACGAACGCTGGGGCAAGCCGATTGCGTCCTGGGGCTATGTGACGCTGACCGTCGACAGTTTTGGTCCGCGCGGCATCAAGAACACCTGCAGCAGCGGCGCGCCGATCGATCTGGCGCTTGACGCTTACCGGGCGTTGAACTTCCTGGTGCGGCAGCCGTTCGTCGATGCCGCCCGCGTCGCGGCGCTGGGTTTTTCGCAAGGCGGCTGGCTGGCGCTCACATCGATCGAACGCGGCGCCATCGAGCAAAACTCGCAGAACAAGTTCCGCGCCGCCGCCGCGTTCTATCCGAATTGCACTGGATTCAAAGGCAACATGACCGTTCCCACCCTGATCCTGATCGGCGAACTCGACGACTGGACCTTGGCGCAATCGTGCCGCAAAATGGTGGACGGCCGCGACGACTGGGGAATATCCCGCAACCGCGGCCAGGGCGTTCCGGTCCGGCTGATCGTCTATCCCGAGGCCCGTCATGGCTTCGACGTCCCCGGCCTGCAGACGCCGGTCGAATTCCTCGGGCACCGCCTCGAATACAACAAATCGGCCGCGGATCAGGCGACCGCCGCGTTGCGCGAATTTCTTGGCGAGCATATCGGCGGGAAAGCCGGGGCGCTCTGACCATCACGCCGCCAGCGTGTCCAACAAGGCCCGCGCCGCGATCAGATCGCGGGTATCAAACCCTTCGGTGAACCAGCCATAGACCGGAGCGAGCAGATCGCGGGCCGCATCGCGCTTGCCCTGGTCGCGCCACAGCCGCGCCATGCTCATCGCCGCGCGCAGTTCGACGGACCTGGCGCGCCGCTCGCGCGCAAGTGCGAGGGCGCGGACGAAATACGCTTCGGCTTTCGCGGCATCCGGCTGCGGCGACTTCAGCGTGATTTCGCCGGAGATGCGATGAAGCTCGGCCTCGTCCCACTTTTCGTTGGTGGCTTCCATCTCGGTCATCGCTTCGCCGATGCTTCGCCAGGCGTCGTCGAAACGGCCGAGATCCGAATGGGCGAGGGCCAAATGCGACAGCTGATACGGCACGCTTAATCTTGCTCCGGTGGAGCGAAACGCGGCGATCGCGGGGGTGAGGATCGGGACTGCGTCCGCCGCCTTCCCCGATGCCACCAGCGCGCAACCCAGCGCCATCATTCCGAATGCCTTCCAGAACAGCGCGCCTTTCTCGTCCGCCAAAGCGATAAGCTCCTTGGCCTCCGCAAAGGCGATGGCGGGATCCAGGCATCCGAGATGGTTGATCGAGGCGAAATTCAGCGCGTACATCAGCGTGGCGGGGTGGCCGATCTCGCGTGCATCATCGAGCGCATGCTGGGTATCGGCAAGCATCTGGTCGGGATAGCCGAGATCCCACAGCACCCAGGACCGATAGGCCAGCGTAGCCACCCGGATGTCCTGGCCGAAATGCGTCATCAGCGGACGGTGCCGGGCCGGATCGTAGAGCGCGAGCGCGCGATCAAGATGCGGGCGAGCTTCGGCGGCGTTTCCCCTGCCCCACAAGGTGGTGCCGACGAGGCGGTGTCCCATCATGAGCGGGACGCTCGCCCCCTGCTTCCCGGCGAGTGCGAGGAACTGTGTCGCAAGCTCCCGCATCGCGTCGCCGTTGAACGCAACATAGTTCGCGACCCACGCGCCGTAGAGCATCGAGAACAACTGCAAGGGATCGTCGGGAGGTTCTCCCAGTTTTTCCGCTTGCTCGATGTAGAGGCGCGCCGCTTCGACCGCCGCCTTGGATTCAGGCGCCGCATAACCCTTGACGTGCATCAGGGCGTTGACCAGCGCGACCTGAAGCCCGATCTGTTCGCGGCGCAGCGCGGGCGTCGCGGGCAACGTCGCGATCTGCGCAAGCGAACGGGCGAGCTGTTCGGCCGCTTCCACCAGCGCCGATCGTTGCAGCGAGCGTTGTCCGGCCCGGCCCCAAAGGCTCGCGGCCTTCTCGATCAAGCCGGCTTCGGCGCAGTGACGCGCCAGCAGTTCGGGCTGGCGTTCGGCAATTTCCGCGAACTTGCTCTCCAGGGTCTGCGCGATGCGGGCGTGAAGCGCGCGCCGCGGCTCGCGCAGCAGCGTGCCGTAGGCCGCGTCCTGCACCAGCGCATGCTTGAACAGGTAGGTCGCATGCGGCGGCACGCCCTGCCGGAACAGCAGACCGGCGGCCATCAGACGCTCGAGCGCCGATCCGAGTTCCGCCTCCGGCCTGCCCACCACCGCAGCCAGCATGGCATGGGAGAACTCCCGTCCGATCGCCGCCCCGATCTGCGCCATCTCCTTGGCGGCGCCGAGCCGGTCGAGCCGCGCCATCAGCGACGCGTGCAGGCTGGCGGGCACGGTCAGCGCCGGCGAGGGAATCGCCGCGGCGGTGCGCCGCGCTTCGCCCTCGCTCTCGGCCTCCAGCATCGCCTTGGTCATCTCCTCCACGAACAGCGGAATGCCGTCGGTGCGCTCGATGATGTCGTGCCGGACGCCGGCCGGCAGCATCCTGTTGCCGGCCACCCGGTCGATCATGGCCTCGACGTCGCGCTGCGCCAGCCGGTTGATCGTCAGACTGGTCACATGTGGCCGCCCGATCCATGGCGGCTCGAATTCCGGCCGGAACGTCACGATCAGCAGCACGCCGAGCGAGCGAACCCGGTCCACCGCGCGATCGATCGCTTCCAGGCTGCTGGGATCGGCCCAATGCACGTCTTCGAAGATCATCAGCACAGGATTGGAGCGTGTCAGGGTTTCCACCTGGACCGACAGCGCCTGCAGCGTCCGTTGCCGGCGCTGCGGCGCCGTCAGCGCGAGTTCGGGGTAGCGGCCATCGTTCGGCAGCGACAGCATCTCGGCAAACAGCGCGGCGTCCTCGATCGAGGTGCTGGTCTGCGTCAGCATCGCATCGAGCTTGTCGAGTTTTGCCTTCGGCGTGTCGCTGTGGACAAGGCCGGCGGCGCGTTCCATCAGGCCGATGATCGAATAGAACGTGCTGTCGGTGTGCTGCGGCGAGCAGAAATAGCGCAGGCGCGTGTGCGGCTCGCCGGCGAGCCGCTCCAGCAGCGCGGCGGTGAGCCGCGACTTGCCGATGCCGGCCTCGCCGGAGAGCAGCACCACTTCGCCCTCGCCGCCCGTTGCCTTGGCCCAGCGCCGCAGCAGCAGGTCGGTTTCCTCTTCCCGTCCGACCAGGGCGGTCAGGCCGCTTGCGCGCAACGCCTCGAAGCGGCTCTGCACTGAACTTGCCCGCAGCGCCGCCCAGGCCCGCGTCGGCGTCGCCATGCCCTTGAGGTCCTGCGGTCCGAGGTCATCGAACTCGAACAGACTGCCCAGAAGCCTTCGCGTGCTCTCGGCGATGATCACCTTGTTCGGCTCGGCGATCCCCTGCAGCCGCGCCGCCAGATTGGGGGTCTCGCCGACGATGCCGCGCTCCTGCGCGGCGCCCGACCCGATGAGGTCGCCGACCACGACCAGCCCGGTTGCAATGCCAACTCGGGTCTGCAGCAAGACCGGGGATTTCAGTGCGGTCACCGCCGCGGTCAGCTCCAGCCCCGCCCGCACCGCGCGCTCGGCATCGTCCTCGTGGGCGTGCGGATAGCCGAAATACACCAGCACGCCGTCGCCCATATATTTGGCGATGAATCCGCCCGAGCAGCGCACGGTTTCCTCGACACATTTCTGATAGTCGGAAATGACCTTGTGCAGATCTTCCGGGTCCATGCGGGTGGAAAGCGCCGTCGAACCGACGAGGTCCGAGAACAGCACCGTGACGTGGCGGCGCTCGCCGGCGGCTTCGACAGGGGGCGGCGCGACGGGTGGCGTCGCAGCGGGCGCGGCCACGGCGGGGGCGCCGTCGAGTTCGGTAATCGCGCGCAGCAATTTCCGGCGATCGCCGAGGACAATGCCGAGATCCTTCAGGTCCTGGTCGGTGAGGTCGCGAAGGACGGAAAAATCAACGCGGTTCTCGGCAAAACACCCGGCATATTCGGACAGGCCAAGCTTTTCCAGCCAACGCGCAACCTCCAGCATCCCAGTCCTCCCCACGGGAATCAGCGTGGCTTGCCCGGGTCTCGGGATCAAGCGGGCAAGACCGGTTCCATTCGAACTTTGGGAGGAGAAAGCCGCTATAACCTGTACAAGTTCGATCCGGCCCGAGACAAAGAGTTCCCCCTTGATCAAAGCGGTTGTATTCGATGCCTATGGCACGCTGTTCGACATACAGTCGGTAGCCGCGATCACCGATGAGGCCTATCCCGGCTATGGCGAGATCATCACCCAGATCTGGCGCATCAAGCAGCTCGAATATACCTGGCTGCGCTCGCTGATGCGGCGCTATGAGGATTTTTCCGTGGTGACGCGGGAATCGCTGGCCTACACGCTCAAGGGGCTCGGGCTGAAGCACAACGCCGACGTCTTCGAGTGCATCATGGAAAAATATCTGCACCTCGATCTTTATCCGGATGCGGCGGCCACGCTCGCGGCGTTACGAGGCCGCAAGCTCGCGATTCTGTCGAACGGCTCACCTCGCATGCTCGACGCGCTGGTGCAGAACAGGGGATTGGACCGCGTGCTCGACGCCACCATCAGCGTCGACGCGCAGAAAATCTTCAAGCCGAGCCCCGACGCCTACAGCCTGATCGAGTCGACGCTTCGGGTGGGACCCGCCGACGTGCTGTTCGTATCGTCGAACCCGTGGGACGCCTGCGGCGCCAAGGCGTTCGGACTGAAGGTGGCGTGGATCGAGCGGCTCACGCCGGAAGCGATGGCGCTCGCCTGTGTCAACAACGACGCGGTGCCGCCGCTCACCATGTTCAAGGCGATCCGGATGCAGATGGATGAACTGGGACTGGAGCCGGACCATCGGATCCGCGCGCTGGCGGAGTTGCCGGAGCTGGTTGGGTCGGCTTAGCAACCGTCATCGCCGGGGTTTATCCCGGCCATCCACGTCTTTGGCTAGGACAAGCAAGAAAGAGGTGGATGTCCGGCACAAGGTGGGCATGACGATCTCAGAGGCAAAACAAAACGAGCAGGCCATTGGGGTTTCCCCGAATCGCCTGCTCGTTGAAGACTTGACCGCTATTGGCTATCCGCGTCCGGCGCCGTCTTTAACGGCGAGCGATCCTGTTTTCTTCGAGGGTAGAACCGCCGGGCCGGCAAACCGTTCCGTCGCAAATCAGGTCTCTTCACTTTTCTGCCGGTTTGCGCGATGAAGCATTCCGGAACACTGCCAGAAACCGACCGATGAGCCTTGCGTCCGTCCGCGCCTTCTTTGCCGAGAAAGCCCCCGACATCGCCGTGATCGAATCCGACTTGAGTTCCGCGACCGTCGCGCTGGCGGCGCAGGCCTATGGCGTGGAACCGGCGCGGATCGCCAAGACGCTGTCGCTGCGGGTCGGCGACCGCGTGGTGCTGATCGTCGCCGCCGGCACGGCGCGGATCGACAACAGGAAGGTCAAGGCGCGCTTCGGCGGCAAGCCGAAGATGCTCAACGCCGAAGAGGTGGCCGAGATCACCGGCCATGAGGTCGGCGGCGTCTGCCCGTTCGGATTGAAGACGCCGCTGCCGGTGTATTGCGACGTATCGCTGCAAGCCTTCGACGAGGTGGTGCCGGCGGCCGGCTCAACCCACAGTGCGGTGCGGTCGCGCCAATGCGGATGGCCGAACTGACGGCGGCGGAATGGGTCGATGTGTGCGGGGATGTTGTGCGGGACACAGCGCCGTCCCCTCTCCCCGAAGGGGAGAGGTCGAAGCCGTAGCGCCAGCGAAGGCTTCGGGTGAGGGGTCTCTCCACGCACGCGGACTCGCGGAGAGTCCCCTCACCCGACGCGCATCTGACGATGCGCGTCGACCTCTCCCCTGCGGGGCCCCTGCGGGGAGAGGTGTGCTAACCCATCGTTAACCTTCTTCTCCCGCGCAGTGATAAATCGTTAGTGCTGTGCCGCTAAGCTTCCGGCCATGCCCAGCCAGCCCACTCTTGCGACCGCGATGGAAGAACGCCGGCGAGGTCCGCGCGCAGACGTCGACGAGCCGGCCTATATTTCGAGCCATGGCTCGAGCACGCGCTGCCGGGTGGTGAATATCTCGGCCGAGGGTGCCGCCATCGAGGTTCCGGATGCGGTCTTTGTCCCTGCCCGCTTTCAGCTGATGACCGAAAAAGACCGCGTGGTCCACGACTGCCGGATCGTCTGGACCAAGCAGAACCGGATCGGCGTGATTTTCGAGTAGGCGTATTTTTGGGTAGACTCGCCGGCGCTGCCGGGGTTTGATCGCACGATCAATGAGGATGCGCGCGATGTTCCGCAAGACGCTACTGGTCCTTTTCGCGATGACGATGGTTGGATCGACGGGCAATACGGACGAAGCGTTCGCCGCGGACCGCAACGTGCCGCGCTATACCGCCCGGCATGGACTGCCCGCCGGCCTGCCGCGCGCGCATTATAGCTACCGGACCACGATCATCGCCGGCCCGCCGGTGCCCTATGACGCCCGGCCCTACGCCTACGGCCGCTATGGCTATGCGCCTTACATCAACAGCTACGGCATTCCGGCCGCGGTGGTGGTCGATCCGGTCGATCCCGCCTATCTCTGGCGTCAGCCGTATCCTTACGGTACGCCGTATTATGCCACGCCGTATTCGTGCTTCTACTACGGCGATTGCTGATCATCGCCCCGCGGTTCGAGACAGGCGGCCGTAGGGTGGGCAAAGGCGCCCTCGGGCGTGCTCACCATCTCGCCGCGCCAACGATCGTTTGGTGGGCACGGCGCTTTGCGCCTTTGCCAACCCTACGGAGGACCCACCTCTTTACACCGCATAGCCCGGCGATTTCCGCGCCATGCCGTCGAAGGCGTCGAGCAATTTTTCACGCCAGGCATGGACCGGATCGTCTTGGCTGAGCAGCTTGAACGGACTGACGACGCGGGCCCATTGGAACGCGCCGAATACGATATAGTCGGCATAGTTCGGCGCATCGCCGCCGAGGAAGTTTTGGGTCTTCAGCGTCAGCCGCATCGGATCGAGGCTTTTACGAAAACCTTCGACCGCCTTGTCGCGGTTGGCTGTGACCTCTTCCAGAGGCTTGCCGAAGCGCGCCTCGCGGGATTGGCGGAAATACGCCGCGTCGACGGGCTTCAGGTGGCCGGGAATGTCGGCGACGATCAAGGGAAACATCCCGCCGACCACGGTCACGTCGCCCCACCAGTTCAGCATCCGCGCCATGGCGCGGCCGCCGGCGCCGCCGAACAGCGACGGGCGGTCCGGATAGCTGTCTTCGAGATAGGCGGCGATGGCCCAGGAATCGGCGACGGCGGTTTCGCCGTCGAGCAGCACAGGCACCTTTTCGGATTTATGCGGCGCGATCGCGGCCTTCTCGGTAAAACACCATGGGATCGATTCCGCACCTAACCCCTTGTGGGCCAGCGCCATCCGCGTGCGCCAGCAGAACGGACTGAACGGACGCTCCGCATCGGTGCCGACAAGTTCGAACAGTTTTAATGTCATGACGCGATGCCTCCACAGATACCGTCATTGCCGGGCTTGATCCGGCAATCCATCCTCTTCGAAAGACTCTTGTGAAGAAAGATGGATACGCGGGTCAAGCCCGCGTATGACGCATCACGCGCGGGTCAAGCCCGCGCGCGTTGCGTCACTTCACCACGGCCGCGGTCTGTCCGAACAGCAGCTTGCGCTCTTCCTCGGTGCGGATCGCGGGCTGGCCGAAATTCGGGTTGACCTCTTTCGCTTTCGCATAGGCGCGTACCGTAGCGGGGCGCGCCGCGATGGTTTCCAGCCAGCGTTTCAGGTTTGGAAAATCGTTGATGTCCTGCTCCTGGTTCTTGTACGGCACGATCCAGGGATAGCACGCCATGTCGGCGATCGAATAATCGCCGGCGATGAATTCGCGATCCTTCAGGCGCTTGTTGAGCACGCCATAGAGCCGGTTGGTCTCGTTGACGTAGCGGTCGATGGCGTATTTGATTTTTTCCTGCGCGTAGTTGCGGAAGTGGTGGTTCTGCCCGGCCATCGGGCCGAGCCCGCCCATCTGCCAGAACACCCACTGGATCGCGTCGTAACGGCCATAGAGATCGGCGGGCAGGAATTTTCCGGTCTTTTCGGCGAGATACAGCAGCATCGCGCCGGATTCGAAAATCGAGATCGGCTTGTCGCCGCCCTTCGGCTCATGATCGACCATCGCCGGAATGCGGTTGTTGGGCGCGATCTTCAGGAAATCCGGATTGAACTGATCGCCCTTGCCGATATTGACCGGAAAAATCTTGTACGGAAGCCCGGCCTCCTCGAGAAACATCGTGATCTTGTGGCCGTTCGGCGTGGTCCAGTAATGAAGGTCGATCATCGTCGCGTTTCCTGACTGGGTAAATTGGGATGCATCGTCGAAGTGGATGCGATTGCATGAATGTTGCCCTAACCCCCGCTCAAGTCAATGGCAATTGGTCGCGCATGGGCCCAGATCATTCTATCTTTGCGGCTGCGTGATCTGCTATGGAGCCCGTATACGCAACGCCACCTGCGCGGCGAGAAATTCAAGGGAGAAGAAAAAGCATGACCACCGAACTTCGACGCCGCGATTTCCTGAAAACCTCGGCCGCGTTCGCAGGCATGGCGGCCGCCGGATTCTCCTGCGTCGAGGTCGCGAACGCCGCGCCGATCCAGGTGCCGACGGTCGACAAACTCTCGATCCGGGTGCTGGTCGACCAGCAGCACGACCAGTTTTTGCGCGGCAGCACCGTGAACGGCGTGGTCCATGAGGGCCCAGGCCCTGCCCGCAGCGCGGATGCGCGCAACGTGCTGCACAACGAATGGGGCCTGTCGCTGTTTCTCGAATCGCAGCGCGAGCAGGAGGTCCGCAACATCCTGCTCGATTTCGGCTATACCTCGCCGGCCATCATCAACAATATCGGCCTGCTCAAGGTCGATCCGGCGAAGCTGAACGCGCTGATCGTCAGCCATGGCCACATCGATCACTATGGCGGCCTGATCGGCTTCCTCGACAAATACCGCAACGTGCTTCCCGTTGACCTGAAACTCTACGCCGGCGGCGAGGACAATTTCTGTCACCGCGTCAGCCGCGCCGCCACCGGCCAGTTCGGCGAAGGCGGCACCCTGGACCGGCGCGAGATCGCCGCGCAGAAAGTGCAGACGGTGCTGTGCGAAACGCCGACTGTGATCGAGGGCCACGCCTTCACCACCGGCAAGATCAAGCGCAGCAGCGTCGAGAAGGTGCTGCCCAATACCTTCGTCGATTACACGCCCGGCAAGGACGGCCCGAGCTGCGACTACGGCCACTACACCGCCGCGGAACTGCAGGGCAAGATGGTGCCGGACGAACACGTCCACGAACACGCGACCTGCTTCAACATCCGTGGCAAGGGCCTTGTGGTGATCAGTTCCTGCGGCCATGTCGGCATCGTCAATTCGGTGCGACAGGCGCAGGAGGTCTCCGGCATCCAGAAGGTTCACGCCGTCGTCGGCGGCTTCCATCTGGGACCCGCGCCTGCCGATTACCTCAAGCAGATCGTCGGCGAGATCAAGAAGCTCGAACCCGATGTGGTGATCCCGATGCATTGCAGCGGGCTGAACTTCCTGCTCGAGGCGCGCGCGCAGATGCCGGACAATGTGATCAACGTCTCGACCGGCAGCCGCCTGATCTTCAGCGCGTGAGGATGATGGCTTTGACTCGAATCGCCACGACGCTCTGCTCACCTCTCCCTGGAGGGGAGAGGTCGAAGCCGGAGCGCCGGCGCAGGCTTCGGGTGAGGGGTCTCTCCACGCACTCGGACCCGCGGAGAGGCCCCTCGCCCGCCGCACATCTGACGATGCGCGTCGACCTCTCCCCTCCGGGGAGAGGTGAGAAGGAGCCGCTTCAACCTAAACTCATCAAGCTTCGGACATGAGTGCCGGCCGCTGCATCTGCATGCCGTCGCTTGTCGCGGCGGCGGCATGCGCGTTGCTGGCGCTCGGCGGCGCCGCGCCGGCGCAAACGTCAAAACGGTCCGCCACTGAGCTGATGGATGCAGTGATGTGGAATCGGGAGCCGATCGGCGGTCCGTTCCAGCTCACCGACCAGTCCGGGAACGTACGCAGCGAGCGCGACTTTCGCGGCCACCTGTTGCTGGTGTATTTCGGCTTCACCTATTGCCCCGACATTTGCCCGACCGATCTGCAGGCGATTGGTCTCGCCATGGACCGACTGGGCGCGGGCGCCGGCGACGTGCAGCCGCTGTTCATCACGCTCGATCCCGAACGCGACACGCGGGAGCATCTTGCGGATTACGTGGCGATGTTTCATCCGCGCCTGCTCGGGCTGACCGGCAGCGCCGAGGCGGTCCGGAACGCCGCGGACGCCTACCGGGTCTATTACAAGCGCGTCGATTTCGGCAAGGGCGACTACACGGTCGATCATTCGGCGTTCATCTACCTGATGGATCGCGACGGCAAGTATCTCGGCTTCTTTCCGCCCGGCACCCCGGCGGAGAAAATGGTGGAGATGATCAGGCCGCATCTGGCCGGCAGCCCGTCGCGATAAGCCACGCGCGAAGAGGCGGCGCGCTGCGCTGCGGCCGGGGCACCTCGCAGGAAGTGAGCGAAGTTGCCGCAACCGCCTGCACTTGACAGTTGTGCTCCCTGACATTCGAATGTCCGGCATTGCCGTTATTTGAATATTATTGAAGGTGCTTTCAGCCATGAATCAATGCGCCCGGAATTTCATCGGCGCGGTCGCGCTGGCTTTTTTGCTCATTCCCTTCAATGCCCGGGCGAACGAAAAGCCGATCGGCATTTTGCTGGCGGCGGGCGATATCGCGGTCTGCCCGAAAGATGACGATAAGGATAAAGACACCAGAAACGGCAAGGCTACGGCTGGCCTGATCAAACAGGAAATCGACGACGCGACGGTGAAATATCCCGGCGTAGAGGTCCGCATCCTTGCGCTCGGCGACCTCGCCTACAACTGCGGCGCAACGGGCGGCTTCAAATGCTTTGACGAGAGCTGGGGGCAATTCAAGAACTTGTTGCTGCCTGTTCCCGGGAATCATGAATACGATCCCAAGAGAGGTGAACCACCGAACGAAAAGTGTGTGAAAGATTCAGAGAAAAAACCGGGTGAAGACCACGCCAAACCGTATTTCAAGTATTTCGAAGACAACGAATTTGCCAAGCAAACGGAGCCATTATACTCCTTGCGCTTTCCCGACAGGGAGAAAGGACCGTGGCTGCTGATCGGGCTCAATCCGTACGCGGGACTCTCCGCCGCTACGCTCAAGACACTGCTCGATAAAGAAACGAGCATGCACTGCGTGCTCGCATTTTCGCATGCGGCACTTTACAGTTCCGGCCGCCACGGCCACGGTCAGAACTCGAATATCAATCTGTCGTCGCCGCTTGTCCCTCTCAGCGGCTATAAGGCAATTTATGAGACGCTCCATAACGCGCGCGCTTCCGTTATCGTAGCGGGTCACGATCACCACTATGAACAACTTGGCCGCGCCAACGCCAAGGGCACTGCCGCCAAAAACGGCAAGGCCGCAATGGTGAAAGACGGCGTGCGGTCGTTCATCGTCGGCACGGGCGGCACGCATCTTCATTCCGAAGGAAAAATCGGAAACAAACTCAAAAATGATTACGAGAATGCCTGGGCGTTTCGCGAAGCCTATGATCTGCAGAACTATGGCATCCTGAAGATCAAACTTTATCCGGATCACTATGAATGGGAGTTCATTCCAACCCAGCCAGCCGCTGCGTCGATGGTAGTCATCCGCGACGTCAAAAAAGATGATTGCAATCGGACTTGATGCTTCCGACCGGCAGTCGGGTTTTTTCATAAATGTTTAGTCAGGAGAACTGTCATGGCGGCCAATAATCTGTTGCAAAAGCTCGCGACCATTTACGCCGGTGACGACATTCGATATCCGCAATTGCGCCCCGTCACTCTGGCGCAGTGGATGCTCGAAAGCGGACGGGCGACGTCGAAACTTGCGAAGTTGCATTACAACTTCGGCGGCCTCAAATGGCGGAAGGAAATGGCTGCCTACGCCACCAAGGTGAAATACGAGGCGCATGACGGCGTCGAGTTCTACTGCAAATTCGCAACCCTCGAGAACTTCATCGCGGGATATTGGGCCTTTCTCAACCGCTCGCCTTATTCCGGATGGGAGGAGCATGTCGACACCGCGGAGGATTTCATCCGCTTCATCGGACCGATCTATACGCCGTCGAAAAAATACGCCGACAAGGTGCTGGCCCTAGTCCCGGAAGCGACGGAGTTGCTGGACCAAATGGAGGGACCAAATGCCCTCGTCGCAGCGAATGTCGCCGCGGGCGCGGAAGCCGACGCAGTAACCAACCTCGGAGCCATCGTGATCGATCCCGGTCATGGCGGCACCGTAAAGGTGGGCGGCAGTTCCCCCAACAACGCCATCAGCGTGAGCGGGGTCAAGGAAAAGAAACTGGCGCTGGATTTCTGTCTGATCCTTCGCGACGAGTTGCTCAAGCAGGCCGCGAATGCCAATGAGACGGTCAAGGTGGTGCTGACACGAACCACGGATGTCAATGTTGGCATCGAGGATCGCGCCGCGGTGGCCGCCGACAACCGCGCCAAGCTGTTTCTTTGCCTGCACTTCAACGGTCTGGACAATGCCTCGGTCAGAGGCACCGAAACGTTTTTCCGCGCGGCCGCAAACAATCTCAATTTTCAGCAAGACGTCGCCTTCGCCACCGATGTCCATAACGCCTTGTTCGGCGCACTCAAGGCGCTGGACCCCGGCGCAAAAAACCGGGGCCTGAAACCGGATACCGACTCCGGGCCTGGCGGACTCGGCGTTCTGAACGACAATTCGCTCGGTAACGGCCAGATCGGTTCGGCGGCCAAGATGTGCCGCAGCGCCTATTTCGAAGCCGAATTCATCAGCAATGTGGCTGCCGACAAGCTGCTGATTTCCGGCCCGAATGCGATCGCCAACCGGACCAAGGCAATGGCGGCCGTCGCCAAGGCCATGCTCAAGCACATCAGGACAATGCCGTAGCCGCGAAGTGCGGAGCGCTGCGCTGCCGGGCACGACTTATTCGTTGAATGCCCGCGCGATCGCGTCCTGCGCCTCCTGCTGGATCTGCCGCAGATGCGCCTCGCTGCGAAAACTCTCCGCGTAGATCTTGTAGACGTCCTCGGTGCCCGACGGCCGCGCGGCGAACCAGCCGTCGTCGGTAGAGACCTTGATGCCGCCGAATGGCTGGCCGTTGCCGGGGGCGGCAGTGAGCGCGGTGCGAACCGGCTCGCCGGCGAGTTCTTTCATCGCCAGCTGGTCAGGCGACAGCGCCTTCAGCAGATTCTTTTGTGCGGAAGTCGCGGGCGCGTCGATCCGCTCGTAGAACGGCACCCCTAGCTCGCGCGTCAGGTCATCGAACCGCTGGCTCGGGTCGCGCCCCGTCCGCGCGGTCATCTCGGCGGCCAGCAGTCCCAAGATGATGCCATCCTTGTCGGTGGTCCAGGCCGAGCCATCGCGCCGCAGGAACGAGGCGCCGGCGCTTTCCTCGCCGGCGAAGCCGAAAGCCCCGCCGCTTAAGCCCTCGACGAACCACTTGAACCCAACCGGCGTCTCGACCAGCTCGCGGCCGAGCTTTTTGGCGACGCGGTCGATGATCGCGCTGCTGACGATGGTCTTGCCTACCGCGCTGCCCGTGCTCCAGTCCGGACGATGCTCGAACAGATAGGCGATGCCGGCGGCAAGAAAATGGTTCGGATTCATCAACCCGTTCGAGCGGGTCACGATGCCGTGGCGGTCGGCGTCGGTATCGTTGGCGAAGGCCACGTCGAACTTGTCGCGCATGCCGATCAGCCGCGCCATCGCGTAAGGCGAGGAGCAGTCCATGCGGATTTTGCCGTCCCAGTCGAGCGTCATGAAGCGGAAGGTCGGATCGACCGCGTCGCTGACGATGGTGACGGCAAGGCCGTAGCGCTCGATGATCGGCTGCCAGTAATGCACGCCGGCGCCGCCCAGGGGATCGATCCCGATTCTGACGCCGGAGGCGCGGATCGCATCCATGTCGACCACGCTTGCGAGGTCGGCGACATAGGGCCCGATGTAGTCGTAGCGGCGAACGCTGGACGATTTACGCGCGCGGTCATAGGGGATGCGCTTCACGCCGTTGAGGCCGTCTTCGAGAAAGCCATTGGCGGCGCGCTCGATCGCCGCCGTGATGTCGGTATCCGCCGGCCCGCCATTGGGCGGATTGTATTTGAAGCCGCCATCCTCGGGAGGATTATGCGACGGCGTGATCACGACGCCATCGGCCAGGCTGCTGTCGCGGCCCTTGTTAGTGGTGAGAATCGCATGCGAGATCACCGGCGTCGGCGTGTAGCCGTCGTTGGCGTCGATCATCACATTGACGCCGTTGGCCGCGAACACTTCGAGCGCGCTGGCCAGCGCCGGCTCCGCCAGCGCGTGGGTGTCGATGCCGACAAACAGCGGGCCGGTGATGCCGCTGCGCGCCCGGTGGTCGCACAGCGCCTGGCTGATCGCCAGGATATGCGCCTCGTTGAAGGCGTTGTTGAACGCGCTTCCGCGATGCCCCGAGGTGCCGAACGCCACCCGCTGCGACGCGACTTTGGGATCGGGTTTTCCCGCAAAATAGGCCGTCACCAGCCGCGGCACGTTCGCCAGCATGGACGGGTCGGCGATCGTGCCGGCGAGCGGATTTATGTCGGCGGGCAATGGGGTTCCTCGAATGGGTTTGCGGAAGACGACCCGCCGGCGCACTCTAATCAGGTTTCATCTTCGAACAAGCAGTGGCGAGACTGCCGCGCGCCAGCTTCGACGGCACATGTCTGTGTCATTCGACCGCAGGCCGCGCCGGACCCCGCCGCACCCTTTGATTGCAATAATTCCCTGTCGCCGCATAATTGACGGTGGATAAAACGAGGAGGATTTCAGCATGGCGAGAGACGCTCTTTCCCCGCTTTCTCAACCCATTTTTCACGAACCGGTTTTCGGCCAGGATGGATCGCCCCCGGCGGCAAATCTCTTTTTGACCAAGCACCCGAATGATGGCGACCAGCACCTCCTGCTCATGGAGCTGAAGAAAAAGGACGTCGTCGCGGTTCCGCAGTCGCGGATCGCCGCGGACGAAATGTTCAGCCTCGCGGAAGCGTATGGCGATCACGGCGCGCAGGTCGTCGCGGAGATCGAGCAAGCGGGCAAGATCGTATTTCATGCCTTTGGCGATTCCGGAGCATCGCAATCGGAAAACAATGCCGGCCAGCTCCACGTCGCCCAGCAGGTCACGCTCGATTGCGCGACGTCAGCGCCGGACAACCGCCCCGCGTTCCTGTTTCACGTCGGCGACCTCGTCTATTATTCCGGCGAAGCCGACCACTACGTTGCTCAATTCTACGACCCGTTTCGCAACTACCCTGCGCCCATTTTTGCGGTCCCGGGCAATCACGATTCATTCGTGAAATCGGGAACCAAGCCAGGGGCTGAGCCGCTGACGACATTCCAGCGGAATTTCTGTAACACCCGGCACGTCATCACGGCGGAGGCCGGTTCACTGCATCGAACGGCGATGACACAGCCGGGTGTCTACTTCACGCTGGATGCGCCTTTTGTCCGGATCATCGGCCTGTTCAGCAATGCGCTGGGAGACCCCGGCGTGATTTCCAACCAGGATGGAAACTATCCGGCGGTTTCGAATATTCAGATCGATTTTCTCCGCGCCCAGCTGCGGCGGATCAAGCAGGAGGATTACTCCGGCGCGGTGCTGCTCACGGTCCATCACCCGCCGTTCACCTATCAGCCGCCGCCCGGCGCGGGTGGCGCAGGGGGCAACCATGTGCCGAGCATCGCCATGCTCCGGCAGATCGACACCGTGTGCGCTGAGGAAGGAGTATACCCTCACGCGTTTCTGTCGGGACATTCCCACAATTATCAGCGCTACACCCGCATCATCGAATTTGAGGGCAAGGAATTCAACGTTCCCTTCATCGTCTGCGGCGATGGCGGCCATGCCGTCGATCCCCTGGTCCGGGGACAGGGAGGGCCGCCCGTGGAACCTGACCCCAACACCGACGTTCTGTATCTCGAAGGCAAGAACAGCGCTGTAAAGGTGAACAAGCTTCTGCTGGCAAAATACGACCAGGTTAATTACGGCTATCTTCGCATCTTCGTCGACGAGAAATACCTCAAGATCGGCTTCCATCAGGTGAACGATGCGCAGTCGCTGAAGCAATCGCGCTACGACATGGTCACCGTCAGATTGGAGGATCACCACATGGTCGCGAATTGATGCTGGGACCAATTCGCGATTCAGCGAGCGCGGACGCTATTCAACGCTCGCCTTCTTCGGCTCGACCACCTCGAAGCCCGGCGGAAACTCGTCGAGCAGGCCGAACAGCTCGCCGAGTTTTAGCGGATTGCCCGAGATCGACACGTCGCCGGTGGCGATGCTTGCCATGAAGGTGCGCTGCTTCAGCGTGATGGCGTCGAGCGTGGCGCGGGTCAGGGTGACGCTGACGTCGGCGTTGCCGGCGGGTTTTCCGCTGGTGTGGGTCAGCGCCGAATTCTCCAGGTTCATCGCATAACTCTGGTTGAGGTCCGTAAAAGTCCAGTTGACCACGATATGCTTGCCCTCGGCCTTGCCCGCATTGAGCCGCACGCCGAGGAAATCGAAGGCGAGGTCGATCGAGACGCCCTTGAGCAACTCGGCATTGGCGCTGTCGCCGCGCTGCGCCGGCACGCCGCTGCGCAATTCCTGCGCGCCGAGCAGATAGGCGTTGCGCCAGGTCGCGGCCTCGCTCTGGTAGCCGAGCTGCTCCAGCGCATCGGCGCCGAGATTCCGCGCGTCCTTGTTTGACGGGTCGGCGAATACCAGCTGGCTCGTCACGCTGGCGACCCAGCGGTACTGCCCGGCGGCAAAATCCTCGCGGGCGCGCTTCAGCGCCGCCTCGGCGCCGCCCATATAGTCGACCTGCTTCTTCGCCATTTCCGCGCGCGGCAGCGGGTTGAGGTCGGCGGGGTTGGCGTCGTACCAGCCGAGATAGAACTGATAGACCGCCATGGCATTGTGGCTCAGCGTGCCGTAATAGCCGCGCGACGCCCAGTCATTGGCGAGCGAGGCCGGCAGTTTCAGCTGCTCGGCGATCTCGGTCGAGGTCAGGCCGTGGTTGAGCAGCCGCACGCTCTGGTCGTGGATGAACTTGTAGAGATCGCGCTGCTTCTTCAGGAACGCGACGACGCGCGCATTGCCCCAGATCGGCCAGTGATGCTGCGCGATCACCGCGTCGGTCTTGTCGCCATAGCGCTCGATCGCCTCGCCGATATAGCGCGACCACAGCCTGCCGTCGCGGATTTCCGCGCCGCGGATGGTGTAGAGATTGTGCATGGTGTGGTTGGCGTCTTCCGCCATGTTCAGCAATTTGAACTGCGGAAAGTACATGATCATCTCGGCCGGCGCCTCGGAGCCCGGCACCAGATGGAATTCGATCTCGACGCCGTCGATGGTGCGGGTCTCATAGGCCTGCCTGATCACGTCGTTGGGCGGGATCAGCGAGATGGTGCCGATCGACAGCGCCTTGCCGAGCCCGGTATCGACCTGTGCGCGCTCGCCGACGGGAAGCGTGCTGCCGAACTGGAATTGCGCGCGGCGGCGCATGGCGTTGCCGGCGATGATGTTCTCCGCCACCGCGTGTTCCATGAACCCATCCGGCGCGATCACTTTTACCTTACCCGCATTGAGCTGCGCCTGCCGCCACAGGCTCGGATTGACCGTCGCCGGCGCTTCGTCCTTCTGCAGGAAGGCGTAGGGTTTTGTGTCGAACGCCGGCCTGCCGCCGGGACCGGCAATCACGGCGACAAACCCGCGCCTGGCGTCGTCGAAATCGGCGCGATCGGAAACGGCAGCGATTTTACGAAGGCGTCGTTGGCCGCGCGCGTTGCGGGCTCGGCGTCCTTGGATTGGGCCAAGGCAGGCAAACACCAAAGCAGCGCGAACGCGTGCGCAATGCCCGCCAAGCGGGCGACCGAAACCAATGTCATGTCAGTTTTCCCGGATCGATCGAGAACAACGACGTTCTCTCCGTGCGATCTTACCGGCAGATTGCGCGTTCACAAGAAAAAGCAGCGCTCCACGCGCAATGCTTCCTGATGGATTGTCGCGGCAAGCAATTCACCCTACAATTGTTTTTATTGTCAAAGCCAGTGATTGAGCGATGATCCCGACCGGATCAGCAGATCAAAAATTTTGGGAGCAACCGATGGACAGCTATGAAACCGGCAAAGCAGAAGCATCCAGTGCGGCAGCAGCGCAGGCTTCCCGCCCGCTGACCGTCAGCGGTCTGTATCAGGGCGAGATGATGTTGCCGCAACCGGGCCGGTTCGAGCTCGAGCTGCGCGTGGACATCGATCCGCGAAATCTCATCTCGCCGGTCATGAACCGGGTCAGCGGCGACCTGTTCCAGGTCACACGCACCAACCTGCCCGGCCAGCCGCCGCAGATTTCCCGGACCTATATCGAATCATGGATCGTCGACCGCCCCGTGGTGACGCCGTCGACGGACCATATCGACGTGACCGGCACGGTTCGCTTCTGGGTCGGAACCCATGCCGCCACCACCGTTGCCCTGCGCATCAGCTGGCCCGGATCCCCGCCCGCCGTCGGCGCGGAAGCGACATTTACCGAAACCGGAAGGGCGACCCGCAAATACAGCTGCCGCCGCATCTCGGACAGCTTCCGCAACGTCAGCATCGAGGTCGACGTCTGCGCCTCCATCAACACGTCGCCGCTGCTGCCGAACTACGATACCAGCTGGCACGACGATCACCCGGCGGATCTGCCGCATCGCGTGCTGACGGTCGAGTCCGCCTATGAGGAGGCCGGCGTCCACGTCACCATATCTCCCGACCACACCGTCATCGACGACAGCGCCGCGGCTTTTCGCAGCTGGACGACGGCCGAACTTCACGACGCGATGGAGACCCA
This sequence comes from Bradyrhizobium sp., assembly GCF_036009065.1. Taxonomy (GTDB): domain Bacteria; phylum Pseudomonadota; class Alphaproteobacteria; order Rhizobiales; family Xanthobacteraceae; genus Bradyrhizobium. Next base: position 49,788 of record NZ_DASYMN010000368.1, read on the forward strand.
TTTCAGCCAGATCGGCGGAACCTGGCCGAACTGGAAGATCTGGGGGTTGATGGCCGGAACGTTCGAGGACTCCCTGGTCGGCGGCATCATGTTCGACGCCGCCGCCGCCGGCACCGGCGCCACCGGCTCTGAACGGCAGGGCTTTGCGGTGTTTCGCAAGCATGAATGGTTCGACGACCTGGTGACGGAAACGCCGCAGAACCAGAAGCAGGCCGAGGCGGCGCGGCAATTCCTCTACACCTGGGTGCATGAAGCCGGGCACGCCTATAACTTCCTGCATTCCTGGGACAAGGGCCGCCCCGATTCGCTGTCGTGGATGAACTACGACTGGCGCTACGAACAGCGCAACGGCGAGCGGACGTTCTGGAAGCGATTTGCATTCCGTTTCGACGACGATGAGCTGATCCATCTGCGGCACGGCAACCGGGCCGCCGTAATCATGGGAGGCGACCCCTGGTCCTCCGGCTCGCACCTCGAGGCGCCCAACCTGTCGATGACCCAGATCGAGGGCAAGGCGGCGCTCGAACTGATTGTTCGTTCGAAAGGCTATTTCGATCTGATGGAGCCGGTGCTTGTCGAGTTGCGGCTGCGCAACCTGCTGAGCGACGCCGCTGTCATGATCGACAAGAGGCTGCAGCCCGAATATGGCGGGGTCGCCATTTACATCCAGAAGCCGGACGGCCAGGTCATTCAATACGATCCCGTAATCTGCGCGGTGGGGGGATCGGAGATGCTGTCGCTTGCGGCGGCGGGAACCGCAGAGCAGGGCCGTGACCGCTACAGCCGCGAGATTTTCCTGAGCTACGGAAGCAGCAGCTTCTATTTCGATCAGCCCGGCGACTACCGGATCCGGGCCGTCTATCAGGGGCCGGGCGACGTGCTGATTCCTTCCGAAGCCCACCGCATCCGCATCGGAGCGCCCGTGAGCAAGGAGATCGACCGCAAGGCGCAGGATTACTTTACGGACGATGTCGGGCTCACCCTCTATCTCCAGGGCTCCCGTTCGCCCCACCTCGAAAAAGGGGTAGATGTTCTGAAAGGCCTGGCCGATCAATACAAGGACACGGCGCTCGGTGCGAAGATCGCGGTCACGCTCGCCAACGGCGTGTCAAAGCCGTTCTACCGGATGCCGGATGCTCAATCGAAGAAAATGGTGCGGACGTCGGAAGCCGATCCCGAGCAGGCATTGAAAATGACGGAGTCGGCGCTCAACGTTTACCGCAACGACGACGACAAGTCCTCCAACCTGGGCTATAGCCGCATCGTCCAGCGCCGCGCCGACTATCACGAAGAGGCCGGAAACCCCGGACAGGCGAAGCAGGAACTCGAGACGCTTGCACAGGATCTCTCGGCGCGGGGGGCAAATGCTCCCACTGTGGAGCGGTATCAGCGGCGCGCCGACCAGTTGCCGGATTCGAACGGAAAGCGGCCTGCTGCCGCGCCGTCGCGGGTTCGGGCCCCGGCCGCGCCGCGTAAAAAGCGGCCAGGCAAACCACGTGGCCGTTCGACCTGACGCGCGCGGCGTCAGCCGGCTCGGTCGTCGTGTCGCCGGCTGTTTTTGCGTGATAGCCTGTCTTTGTGCGATGGTGCGCAGCGGCGCCACTGCCGAATGTGAGACTTGCCGCAGTGCAGGGGAAATATCGGAGTTGCCCGTGCCTGATATGCGCGTCTATCTCACCGATGGTTTCGACAACGACCATGTCGTCATCGATGTCGACGGCCGGACGGTGTTCGACCAGGCCGGAATCACCACCAAAAAGATGATCGGCCTCGCCAAACAAGTTCCCCCGGTTCCGGTTCCGAAAGACCGCGCCAAGCTTGAAGTCAAACTTCCGGAGAAAAATCTGGCCGCGACCTTCGACGTCGATCTCAGCAAGGGGTCGCACGTTCCGGTGACGCTTCAAAACGGCAAGTTGCTGCATTCGGTGCGGAGCAAGATCGGCTTCATGTGAAGCGCTTTTTGTCGCTGAAAACCAGCGCCAGCGGCCCTTGCGGAACCGGCAGGGTTCCCTGATGCCCGGATGACAAGACGCCACTGCGCACCCATATTACACGCCATGGCAAAGCTCCCCGACTCCAAGAAACCCGCGGACCCCGCGCGGTCAAAAACGCCGAAATCCAAGGCGCATCGCCCCGACGTGCAGCCGATCGGGCCGGCGCTGGCGGAACTGCTCAATCCTGCGATCGCCAAGGGCGAGGCGGGCATCGGTTCCGGCACCGGCTTGCAGCCGCCGCCGGATAATTCCAAGGACCGCCGCGCCGGTGGCGAGGCCGCGGCGCATCGCGCGCGCAAATCGACGCCGAAGGATTTTCCCGAAGGCAGTGCTGCCGATCCGGTTCCGATGCCGCTGCGGCAAAATCCGCAGCCGCCGGGTGCGCGCCAGGGGCTCGAGGAAGCCCCGCAGGCCAATTACGGCACTGCCGCGACCATTCCCGCGCTCGATCCGGAACTGGCAAGGCAGCTCGGCTTCACTACCGAGGAGGAGGACGCCGAGGCGATGGCGCGGCCGCCGCGCAACAAGATGGAGGCGCTCGGCGTCGCCGCCACCGCGGACGCGCTGGAAGCGCTGATCCGCGAGGGGCGGCCGGAATTCCGCAAGGAGGACGGCTCTTTAAAGATCTGGACACCGCACCGCCCGCCGCGGCCGGAAAAGTCGGAAGGCGGCGTGCGCTTCGAGATCAAGTCCGAATATGAGCCGAAGGGCGACCAGCCCACCGCGATCAAGGAACTGGTCGAAGGCATTTCGCGCAACGACCGCACGCAAGTTTTGCTCGGCGTCACCGGATCGGGCAAGACCTACACCATGGCCAAGGTGATCGAGGCGACGCAGCGTCCCGCCATCATCCTGGCGCCGAACAAGACGCTGGCCGCGCAGCTCTATGGCGAGTTCAAGAATTTCTTTCCCGACAACGCCGTGGAATATTTTGTCAGCTATTACGACTACTACCAGCCCGAAGCCTACGTTCCGCGCACCGACACCTACATCGAAAAGGACTCTTCCATCAACGAGCAGATCGACCGCATGCGCCATTCGGCGACGCGGGCGCTGCTGGAGCGCGACGACGTCATCATCGTGGCCTCGGTGTCGTGCATCTACGGTATCGGCTCGGTGGAAACCTACACCGCGATGACGTTTGCGCTGAAGAAGGGCGAGCGCATCGACCAGCGCGCGCTGATATCAGACCTGGTGGCGCTGCAGTACAAGCGGACGCAGGCCGATTTCGCCCGCGGCACCTTTCGGGTGCGCGGCGACGTCATCGACATTTTTCCGGCGCATTACGAGGACCGCGCCTGGCGCGTCAACCTGTTCGGCGACACGGTGGAGAGCATCGAGGAGTTCGACCCGCTCACCGGCCACAAGCAGGACGAGCTCGAGTTCATCAAAATCTACGCCAACTCGCATTACGTGACGCCGCGGCCGACGCTGATCCAGGCCATCAAGGCGATCAAATCCGAGCTGAAATGGCGGCTAGACCAGTTGCACGATCAGGGCCGCCTCTTGGAGGCGCAGCGGCTGGAGCAGCGCACCACCTTCGACCTGGAAATGATGGAAGCCACCGGCAGCTGCGCCGGCATCGAAAACTATTCGCGGTATTTGACCGGCCGCCGCCCCGGCGAGCCGCCGCCGACCTTGTTCGAATATGTGCCCGACAACGCGCTGGTATTCACCGACGAAAGCCACGTCACCGTGCCGCAGATCGGCGCCATGTTCAAAGGCGATTTTAGGCGCAAGGCGACGCTGGCGGAATACGGTTTTCGTTTGCCGTCCTGCATGGACAACCGCCCGCTGCGCTTCGAGGAGTGGGACATGATGCGCCCGCAATCGGTGGCGGTGTCGGCGACGCCGAGCGCGTGGGAGCTGAACGAGAGCGGCGGCGTGTTCGTCGAGCAGGTGATCCGCCCCACCGGGCTGATCGACCCGCCGGTGCACATCCGCCCGGCGCGCACCCAGGTCGACGACCTCGTCGGCGAGGTCCGCGCCACCGCGCAGGCCGGCTATCGCTCGCTGGTCACCGTACTGACAAAACGCATGGCGGAGGACCTCACCGAATATCTGCACGAGCAGGGCATCCGCGTGCGCTACATGCACAGCGACATCGACACCATCGAGCGCATCGAGATCATCCGCGACTTGCGCTTGGGCGCGTTCGACGCGCTGGTGGGCATCAACCTCTTGCGCGAGGGGCTGGATATTCCGGAATGCGCGCTGGTCGCGATTCTGGACGCGGACAAGGAAGGATTTTTGCGCAGCGAGACCAGCTTGATCCAGACCATCGGCCGCGCCGCGCGCAACGTCGACGGCAAGGTGATTTTGTACGCAGATCAAATGACCGGCTCGATGGAACGCGCCATCGCCGAGACCGACCGCCGCCGCGAAAAGCAGGTCGAATACAACACGCTGCACGGCATCACGCCGGAAAGCATCAAGCGCTCGATCCACGACATCATGAACAGCGTCTACGAGCGCGACCATGTGCTGGTAGAGATCGGCGACGGCGGCATGGCGGATGATGTCATCAGCATCGGGCATAATTTCGAGGCGGTGCTGGCCGATCTCGAGACAAGGATGCGCGAGGCGGCGGCGGATTTGAACTTCGAGGAAGCGGCGCGGCTGCGCGACGAGGTGAAGCGGCTGCGCGCGACGGAGCTGGCGGTGGTCGACGATCCCACGGCGAAACAGCGGGTGGTGCAGGGCAAGGCCGGCGCCTATGCGGGCGCCAAGCAGTTCGGCGAGGCGGCGAATTTGCCCCGCGGCTCGGGCAAGCGCGGCGGCAACAACACGCCGCGGACCTCTTCACCCTCCCCTGCAGGGGGAGGGTCGCGCGCCCCCGGCGCGCGGGGTGGGGTGAGCGACGACGGCAGCGCTTCCCGCATCCACAAACCCGATCTCGACGAAATGGGCATCGCGACCTGGCACGAGGTGAAGCCGGACCGCGCCAAACGCGCCGGACCGCGCAAGCCGACGTTGGACGAGATGGGCCCGGGGACCGAGAGCAAGATCTACCAGCCGCGCAGCATGACCGAGTCGAACGCCCTGCCACGTTCGCCCGGCGCCAAGCGCGGCGGCGCGTCACCTGCCCCGGGCAGCGGCAGCAAGATCATCCAGCCGACAAACTCGCGGGAGTCGGGGCCGGAGTTCGGGCCGCTGCCGCGCTCGAGCGGCGGCGCGCCGGGGCATCGCGGCGGGTGGAAGAAGCGGTAGATGCCGTTACGCGAGAGGCACCACGGCAATATCGGTGTGATGAAAATCGTCGCCTTTAAATAGCAGCGGTTCGCCGGTTTCCTTCGCTAGGGCGTAGGTAAAGCAGTCGCCGAAATTGAGTTGCGCCGGGTGACCGCTGCCTTTGCCGAAATCGCGATACGCCTCACGCGCGATACGCGCCTGCATTTCGCTGACAGGTTCGATTATGATTTGCGCGGTCGCGAGCAATTCGTCGAAGCGACGGCTCGCAACCGGATCACGGTTGGAGTCGATGACCGCGGCTGTTTCGAGAAAGCTTGCGGCCGACGTTCTGCACACCTCCGCCCCCGCGATCGCATCGGCAAAAACTGGCGCCTCGGGTTCGTCGCGCAGAATTGCGATAAGTACCGACGTATCGACGATCACCGCGGCAATCCGTCCTCGCCATAAAGCAGATCGGCGTGGTCAATTGATCGAGAAGGCTCCTTCAGATGAGCCGCGCAATCCTTCCCGATCGCAAGCAAGCGTGCCGCCAGCGGCTCCCGCTGCTGGCGCATACGGGCGAGACGTTCACGAACGGATTCTGTAACGGCGGTCGCCATGCTCTCGCCGGTAAGTGCTGCAAGCTCCTGCGCCAGCCTATGCGCTTCAGGATTTTTGATGTTTAAGGTCATGCTGGCATGGTACCATATTTATGGTGGAATGCTACCGAAATCGTTTTGGATAATTTAGGCGAAGTCCTCTTGCTCGCATTCCGAGATCAGGTCCCACTACAACTGCTCTCTGGACAGAGAGTTGAAAAGAAACCTGAGATGGTTTCGTTTTGTTGCTGAAAAGCGACTGCTAGCTCCGTTGTTCGGCGCTCATCTGTGCTTGGTGCCCGAAATCAGTCTCTTCGAAAAGAAGGACTGAAGTCATGAATAACCAACCTAAAATCATCATTCGTTTTGCTCTTGTAGCCGAGCAACCCAACTCGCGGGACGAAGACCGGCTAAGTCACGTCTCTGCTGAAAATTCGATTGCGGGAATTAAGCGATACACCGGCTTCGTGCGTGGCAGGGATTTGTATCCTCTCTTCGATCACGCTTCTCTCGAAGCTAATCCCCGCGCTGCAAAAACGGGAAATGTCACCGACGACATTCTTGAGTCGTTGCGTAAAACGCCTGAACTTTTTCCGTTAAAATCAAAGGGCATTCTGTTAGGTACCTCTACCTATGAAGCGCTCCAGCGCAACCGTTTTGAACTCAAATTCGACGATCCTGCGTCTGAAGGCATTCTAGATGGCGGCCACAACATGCTCGCCATCGGAATTCATATGTTGTCGGAGGTGCTGGATGACGGCGAACTAGAGAAAATTACGCTGTGGAAGACATGAAGGAATGGTGGGAGGAGGAGCGACACAATCTTGAGGAACTCAAAGAGAAATTTGATTTCCTAGTGCCGGTCGAACTCATTGTTCCGTCTGATCCGGAGGACGAACGAGCGGTAGCAAAGTTTGAAATGTCGGTCCTCGAAATCTGCGCAGCACGGAACAATAATGCTCCACTTACGCAGGAACCAAGTCTAATAAGAAAGGCTTTTATGACGAAATTCGTAATCGTTTGGATTCGGCAATTGCTCAACGCGTGGAATGGATAAGCAATGAATGGGAAAGCAGTGAGGCGCGTCCGATTAAGGTGCGTGATCTCCTAGCGCTTTGCTGGATCCCGCTGAACAGGGCTAACGAAGCGAAACTATTGCCAATCGATATATCGGTAACGTCTCAAAACATCTATCGGAACAAGGGCGAATGTTCAAAGCAGTTCGATCGGCTAATGGAACACGAAGGCGTTTCTCAACGAAGTGACGGGCCGGTCCATGAATTGATCAACGGCACGGTTCGAAGTTGCTTCGATATCTTGGCGGATTTACCCAAACTCTACGATAGAATCTATGCTGATTTTCCAGAAGCATACAATGCGAATAACTACCGGTTTGGCGCCAATCCAATTGTGAAGATTTACGATCCGGCACGTCGTTCGGCGGCAAAAGACAAGTCCGGTTTTGTAGTTAGCCAGCCGACGACCTACTATCTGAATGAAAACGTCAAGCATCGTTATCCGGATGGTCTAATCATGCCGTTGGTTTATGGCCTGAAGGGACTAATGGAAATAAAGTAGGACAAGGTTATTTGGGCTACGGACCCGTTCAAGTTTTTAGATCGGTACCTAAGAGAGATAGCGGGAGCTTACAGGCTTGTGCTGGATATGGCCCGGTTCGACCCACAAAAATTAGCTAAGAACGAAGCGAGCCATGAATTCGCTGTGGGAGAGTTCGAGAAGGCTCTGATTATTCATAGAAGCAAAGCCGCAGCATAAATCTTAGACGAGATTGCGCCAAAACCGCAGCGGCCAAGTGTAACTCGGTCGCATTCAGTGAGCGCAGGCCCCAGCGAAAGAAAATGCCGCTAGGACAACTGGAGCAAGGCTACGCATTCTGAGGATTTTTCCATGGGAAGAAAGAAAGGTGATCTGCCGGGTCGTTATGTGCCTCCGCATATTCGTAAATGCCCCAAGTATCCTGGCGAATACGTAAATGTTGCCGCTTACCAAGAACACGTTGATCCGACGCCGGCTAAGACAGATGCCCCGCCTCCACAAATAGAATTTGATTTTGAGAAAGATTCTTTACACGATAGCGGTGACTAGTTTTTCCTCAATTATCACTACGAGCGATGAAACTCGGCTTCGAAGAATCCCAGTCGCCCTTCACCAGCGGTTCGCAAAACGGCCGCACCTGGACGGAAGCGTGGGTGCGCGCCTAGGCTTACTGCCCGCATTGCGGCAATGCTCGGATTTCGTCGTTCCCGAATAACAGCCCGCTTGCGGATTTCTTCTGCGGCTCCTGCAGCGAGGAATTCGAACTCAAGAGCCAGAAGGGTAAATTCGGCGCGAAAGTTCTCGACGGCGAATTCAACACGAAATGCCAGCGTCTCGCGGCGAACAACAATCCAAACCTGCTGCTGATGAATTACGACCTCAAGTCTCTTGCGGTCGTCAACCTTTTCATCGTGCCGAAGCACTTTTTCGTCCGCGATATCATCGAGGAGCGCAAGCCGCTGGCGCCGACCGCACGGCGCGCCGGCTGGGTTGGCTCAAAAATCCTGCTTGGCCAGGTACCGGAGTCGGGCAAGATTCATATCGTGCAGAATGGCATCATCCGCGCGAAGGACTTGGTTCTTGCGGAATGGCAGAAAACGCTTTTCCTTCGGGATGAATCACTGGAGTCGCGAGGCTGGCTGCTCGACGTCATGAAATGCGTGGAGTCGCTCGGCAAGCGCGAGTTTACGCTGGATGAGGTCTACGCGTTCGAGCGTCATCTCGGCGAACTCTATCCCGGCAATCAGAACGTCAGGCCGAAGATACGCCAGCAGCTTCAGTATCTCCGCAACCGCGGGTTTCTGGATTTCGTCTCGCGCGGAAGTTATCGTTTGCGATCCTGAGGGTGGATCGCATGGCCTGGTTTCTCAACTTCTACAAATGCGCGCGTTGCAAGCGCATCTGGACCGATCAGTGGTCGGCGACGTGCGACGACGATTGCCCGCATTGCGGCGCGCGGCATATGTCGCCGTTCGACAGCGAGCGGCTCACCACGCTGATCGAACGGGACGGCAAGGAGTTTGTGGTGTTTTGGTCGCCGGACAGCGCCGAGCAGGAGCCGGATTATCGCGAGCTTGGCCGCTTTCCGACGCGGGAGCAGGCGGAAGAATTTCTCGAAGCTGACGGCTATTGACGCGCGCCGTCATCCTGAGGTGCTCGCCGCACTTGGCGGCGAGCCTCGAAGGATGGGCCACGAGTGCATGCGGCCATCCTTCGAGACGCCGCGCAAGAGCGCGGCTCCTCAGGATGACGGCGGAGATGGATGCACGGCACGAGCGCGCCGCATACAGCGTCATACGCGGGCTTGACCCGCGCATCATCGATCTTGAAGAGAGTCTTGCGAAGAGGATGGATGGCCGGGTCAAGCCCGGCCATGACGGTTCTGTGTTGGCGGCCCTCACCCACTTCTTCGATTGCTGGTATTCTGCACCATATTCCCGTGATCCCCCTGTTCGCGGATGTTGTGCTTTTCGTCGTCGCGGTGGCCCTTGGTGGTGTCGATCTCGACCTTGGGTTCGCTGCCGGGGCCCTTGTGGCTCTTGTTGTCTTCGGGAACGGGCTGGATGGGTTTGGTCATGCGTGGGTCTCCTGTTCTCGCGATGAGATAACGCGCGCCGGGCTGACGGCGTTCCGGGGGGCGGCCCGCGTTCATAGACGCCAAGTTTTGCAACGCCCGGCGTCGTTCACGCGATTGTGAATGTATGCCTATCCACGCCCCCAGAACCTCGCTTATCCTGCTCGCGTCCTGTCCGATGAGGGGGCGCTTTCTAGAAGCGATCCTTCAGCGGACAGAGCGAGAGCTGGCCGGTCCGGGGGCCCCCGGAACGGTCGACAGGCTGGTGGTAAGGTGGAGCGCCGGGAGGCGCTGCGCCCTACGTCACTGGGCGCGCGCGGCTGGCGTTATCAGCTGCGCGAGGTGGGTACGTTATTCCCGCCTCCAAGGGTGCCCGCTGGCGCCCTGGCGCCTCCCGCCGCTCCACCCCCCTCGCTTGGGTTGCGAGGGACTGGCAAACCTCGGACGCATTGCGCCGCGAGAACGATGAGGCTTGGCTGTTTGAATCTATGAATCGAAATTTAGCAACGCGCTGAAACACATTCTGCGTCATACGCGGGCTTGACCCGCGTATCCCTCACTCTTCGCAAGAGCCTTTCCAAGAAGATGGATGGCCGGGTCAAGCCCGGCCATGACGAGTGGAGGGGCATTGCGCCCTCTTAACCTCGCCCCCCTCTTTCGCGGGGAGAGAGCCTGCCCTCGGGCTTGACCCGAGGGTCGGCGCGCAGCGCCGGGTGAGGGGCCAGGCACTGCGCTGCCAAATCAAAAAACTTATCGGGTCGGAAAGCCTTCGACGCAACGAGCACGACCCGAGAGTCCGTCGCGCGTCTTTATCGCACTGCCTCGCCCCTCACCCGAAGCCTTCGCTGCGCTTCGGCTTCGACCTCTCCCCGCGAAAGAGCGGGGAGAGGTTAGGAAAGCGCCGCGTTCTCCCATCAATCCAGCTTCTTGCCGCCCTCGATCACCGTATCGAGAAACGCTGCCGTCTCCTTGTTCAGAAACTCCACGTCCGCCGGAAAGCCGCCACCGGCGGCGGCGTGGCCGGTGACGGTGCCGGGGCTGATGGTCTTGATGGTCGCGTTCGGGATGTTCTTGCCCATCTCGATCGGCTCGAATTCCGGATTGAGCAGGTCCTTGGTGCCGGTGAGGATCAGCGTTTTTGCCTTGATCGAGGCCAGCGCCTTGGCGGTGTCTCCATTAAAACCCTGTGTGGCGCCGACGTCGTGGGCCTGATAGGCCCAGGTCTGAAAAATCCAGTCGTTGGCGTCGAACGCCTTCAGCAGCGCGGTTTCCTGCACCGCCATCCAGGGCAGCACGTCCATGCCGTTCTTGAACTGCGCGCTGTACATCTCCGGCGTGCGCGCCGCCAGCAGCGAGAGGATGTCGCGCCACAGCCGGATGCCGTTCTCCGGCGGGGATTCGTAGTTGCCGTCCTTCCACGCAGCATCGGTCATGATCGCCTTGCGCGAGGCTTCCAGCACCGCCACGGTCCAGGCCGGCGTCTTCGCCAGCGGCACCATCGCCACCAGCGAATCCATGAAATCCGGATGGCTGACGCCCCATTGCAGCACCTGCATGCCGCCCATCGAGGGGCCGACCACCGCGACCACATGGTCGATGCCGAATTTTTCCTTCAGCAGGCGGTGCTGCGATTGCACCATGTCGCGGATGGTGAATTTCGGAAAATTCATCCGCGGCTGCATTTTCGAATTGCTTGGCGAGGTGGAGAGCCCGTTGGCGATCGCGTCAGTGCAGATGATGAAATACTTTGCGGGGTCGAGCGCCTTGCCGGGGCCGATCATGAAATCGAGGCGGTGATGGTTGCCGGAAATCGCCGTCACCATCAGGATGGCGTTGGATTTCTTGGCATTCAGCGCGCCATGGGTGACATAGGAGATCGCAAAATCCCTGATCGCCTCGCCGCTCTCCAGCGTGAGGTCGCCTTCGGCATAAGACTGGTGCGGCGGCTGCTGCGGGGTGTGCGCCGAGGCCGGCAGCGCCAGCAGCAGGCCGGCGGCAACGAGAGTTGCAAGTGGTTTCACGTCGGGTTCTCCCCTGATGGCGGGCGTTGAAGACTGCCCTGCTTGCCTTAAGGATACGGGCGGCCTGGCCGGCTGTGAAGCGCCGTTTCGGTACAGCCCGGCAGTTCGTGTCCCGGGCGCGATGCGGCATTCTTTATGCCGCTTCGCAGAACCGGGACCCCGGTTGCAGTTGAAAAAAGCTAGGCTCCGGCTCTGCAGCGCACCACTTCGCAAGAGCTACGCGCTGCGCTGCGTCGGGGCACGCATATCCCGGCTTGCAGCGGAATAATTCGGTGCGTTCGCGGTTTGCTCGATTCCCGCCGCATACAAATCGATCCGGATTTGTTATCCTCGCGCCGCGCGCCATCGATTCAACCCGGCGCCGAGGGAGACTCCGTCATGGCCAAGGGTCAGATGCGCAGCAACAAGGAAAAGAAGAAGCCGAAGGCCGACAAGAACCTCAAAAAGGGCGGCGCCGCGCCCTCGCCGTTCGCCTCCGGCAAGACCCCGGCCGGCCAGAGCCCGAACAGCAAGAAGAGCTGACGGCGGCCCCCGGGTGGGGCGAGGGTCCGGCCCAGGCGCATGGCGGCGTATGCAATCGCAGCGTCATACGCGGGCCTGACCCGCGTATCCATCGGTCTTCGGATGACTCTTCGAAAAGGATGGATTGCCGGATCAAGTCCGGCAATGACGCGTTCCGTGAGGCAAGACCGCGCAAGACATTGGACCCCGGGCCCGCTTGGGCAGCAATCCACCGCAATTTTGCGGAATGCGGCTTGATTCCTAATCGCGGACGGAATATCAACCCATGGTTGTTGCCTGCCGCTTGAACCTGGGCTTCCGTTCGCAATGAGGCGGATGGAAACGCTAGTCGGGGCTAACACCGGCGCGAAGAAAAATGACCGAAAACCTCAACCGGCAGCGCGTGCTGAAGTTTCTCGAGGCGTTCTATTCCGGCGATATCGAGGGCGCGCTGGCGCGCTGCGGCGACGATATCGATTTCGTCACCCACGCGCCGATCGATATTCTGCCGCATCTCGGCTACCGCCGCGGCAAGGCCGAGGTCGGGGCGATGTGGCGAACTATCCACGCCCGCTATTCCGACATGCGCCACGAGATACCCTTCATCGTCGCCGAGCAAGACCGGGTGGCGGCGAGCATTCGGGTGTTTTTCCGCAAGCGCGCCAACAGCCGGATGGTGCAATTCGACCTCGCGGCGTTCTACACGCTGGCCGACGGCCGCATCACCAAGATCCACGAGATCCTGGACTCGTTCGAGCTGGTTCAGCAGATCCTCGAACGCGACATCTCGGCCGAACTGATCGGCAACAAATCCAAAACCGGATAACCCGGGCCCGGCCTTGCTGCGCGAGGGCCGTTAAGCATCAGAAAACCTTAACGAACTCGGAACGGCGCCCGCGGGTATTGGTGCGTTGCAAAAATATCAATTGCGTTTTGCCAAAATCGGATTACTTGAAGCTTCAACTAGTTGGGAATGCAGCATTCCAGGCGCGGCGTCGACGATGACGCCAGGGCCGCTTGCTGTCTTGCAAATCCAGTTTTCAGGTGACCGCCATGACAGAGCACAGCCTCTGGCGTTTCTCGCGCGCATTGCACCACGCAATCAACGAGCGCCAGCAGCAAGACCTCGAGCCGCTGATCGACGAGGACGTCGAATGGGCGATCTACGGGCCGATCGAGATGTTTCCGTTTCTAGGCAGCCGCCGCGGCAAGGCCGCCGTGCTGGAGGTTTGCCGGCAGATCGCCGACAACGTCCGGGTCCATCGCTTCGACCGGGAATCGATCATGCTGGGGGTGGATTCGGCGGCCTCGATGATGCGCTATTCCCTGACCACGATCGACTCCAACAAGCCGATCAGCCTGCGGCTCGCCCACTTCGCGCAGTTCAAGGCGGGGCGGCTGCTGAATATCCGGGTCCTGGTCGATACCTTCGATCTGGTCGAACAGGCGCTCGGGCGGCCGATCGACCTGCCGAAGATCGCGTCGTAAAGATAGCACGGTGTTGCCGCGTTCCCCGGATGCTGCGCAGCGCGCCGCGCTTGCGGCGTGGTGCGCTGCTGATCCGGGGGCCGTAATTGGACCACGGTATTCGTGACGGTCCCGGTTCTGCGGAGCAGCGGAAAGAACGCTGCACCGCGCCCGGGACACGAGGACTGGGAAAGATCGCGCATTGCCGCAGATTGGCCGCGATGTGGTCAAAATCGGCGGGATGGATGGCGTCGCTTAACTTTCGTCGTGCGGGGGACATCCGCGCTCGCTTCAACGCGAAACAAGGAACGGCCGATGAACGCCATGACATCTGAAAAACTGCCATCTGAAAAAATTGAAACAACTGTCGAAGATCCCAATCTCGCCGCGGTCTCGGAAGTGGAAGCCGGGATCCGCGACTTCGTCCGCAATGACGTCGCCTATCTGCGGCGCTCGCCGAGCATGCTCGCCACCGAGCCCGCGCTCGACGCCAGCGCCGAGGCGACCGTCAACAACGTCAATTCGCTGATCCAGCGCGTCGCCGGAACCTCGCTCACCGAAATCGAGAACCTGGTGTCCGAACTGGAAGCGCTGCGCGACCTGCTGCACTCCGAGGGACAGCGCGTTCAGCGCGAGATTTCAGGCTACGCCCAGCTCAGCCAAGCCGCGATGAAATCGACCCGCATGATCGCCGACAACGTCGCGCAATGGAAGCGCACCGCCGACGGTTTGCGTAACGGATAACTGGCGTGCTTGAAATCGTCGTGGCCGGGCTTGTCCCGGCCATCCACGTCTTTCAGCGCCGCAAAGACGTGGATGCCCAGGACATCTGCGCGAAGACGCGCTTCGCGCTTTAGCCCGGGCACGACAAACTTTCTGATTCTGAATCAATGGTTAGGGAAGCGTAACTTATCGGCTCGCGATCGAGGCGCCGTCCAGCACATACGCGCCGTCGGCATGGCCTTTCACCACCATTGCAGCGGTCAACATCACCGCAAGCGTCACCGTTGCGAAGATAAAGCCCACGAATTTCAACCCGCTGCGGTCCGCCATCGCCGTCCCCTGTCATTTACTGCCCTGTGTCGAACTTGAGCAGCATCAGGTTCACAATGCGTTACCGGAAAATTCGTTCCGTGCCGCACTCACCATATCCACCGCCCCGTCATCCTGAGGTGCTCGCCGTTCTTCACGGCGAGCCTCGAAGGATGGGCCACGAGCGCCTGCGACATCCTTCGAGACGCCGCGCCAGAGCGCGGCTCCTCAGGATAACGGCTGTGAGTGAGGATGACGGGGTGCGTGCGGTTACCCGCCGCTGCGCCTTGGCACGAACGCGGTCGCCAGCAGCGAGAACGCCAGTTCGCCGCGCTGATTGGTGCCGGTGTTGCGGGCTTCCACGATGCCCCATTCGGGGCGCTTTTCGGAAGCTCGCTTCGAAGCGACCTCGCTGGCGTAAGCGATGGTGTCGCCGGCCAGCACCGGCTTCAGCCAGCGCAACTCGCGAAACCCCGGCGAGGGACCCCAGATCGCGACCCTCTCGCCGCGCGCGGCCGCTTCCGCCGCCTGGCGCTGGCCGTCCGCCACCAGCAGCTTCATGCACACCGAGCCGACATGCCAGCCCGATGCCGCCAGTCCGCCGAACAGCGATTTGCGGCCTTCCTCTTCGCTAAGATGAAAGCGCTGCGGATCGAACTGCGCGGCGAACTTCTTGATGTTCTCGGCGGTGAAGGTGAACGAGCCGATCTCGCGCCGCTGTCCGATCTTGAGGTCTTCGAAGAAACGCATGATGGCTACCCGGCTAGTGCTGCTTCGCGGCGCTTCACGATGATCGGCGAGGTCATTTCGCACAACGCCTGCCCGGTCCCGTTGCGGACGATGCATTTGAACGTCACGATGCCGGTCTCCGGCCGGCTGCGCGACACCCGTGCTTCCACCACCTCGACCTCGAGCACAAGATCGTCGCCGGGCCGCAGCGGCGCCAGCCACTTCAGCTCGCTGACGCCGGGCGAACCCAGCGACGCGGTGCGGCCGATATAGAAGTCGAACATCATCCGCATGATGATCGAGCACAGGTGCCATCCCGAACCCGACAGTCCCTTCAGCATCGAGCGCTTTGCTGCCTCCTCATCGAGATGCATCGGCTGCGGGTCGAATTCGGCGGCGAAGGCGAGCATTTCCTCGCGCGTGACATGGCGCGGCCCGCAAGAGCCGAAACGGCCGGGGGAGAAGTCTTCGAAGCTGAGCGTCATGATGGGGATGGCCGGGATTGCTGGCGAGGGAGCCCGATTGTGGCCGCACTTTGCAGCAATCTCAACCCGTCCGGCGCGCATGGGGCGGCTGCGATCTTGCCCGCGGCGGCGTTCGGCGCTACGCCCTGTGCCGCGATCGGTGATGCGTGATGATTTGAATTTCGATTGGCCTGGGAGAACGACCGATGTTTGAATTTCGGGATCTGTTTCAGTGGGACCGCTTCATCACGCCGACCATCATCAAGACCTTCTACTGGCTGGCCATCGCGTTGATGATCCTGTTCGGCATTTCCGGTATCTTTTCGGGCCTGGCGGCGATGGCGATCAGCCCGTTCGGCGGCTTCATCGTGGTATTGTCCAGCATTGCCGGCGTCATCGTCGGCATCGTGTTCTCGCGCATCGCCGCCGAATTCATCCTGATCGTGTTCCGCATCAACGAGCATCTCGGCGCCATCCGCGACCAGGGCCAGATGCGGTAACAGTCGTCATTCCGGGGCGCGCGTCTTCGCGCGAACCCGGAATCCACAGCAGAGCGTGGGCTGGATTCCGGGTCTGCGCGCAAGGGCGCGCATCCCGGAATGACGGTCGTTACGTATTAAACCTGAAATGCATGACGTCGCCGTCTGCGACGACGTAATCCTTGCCTTCCAGCCGCAGTTTGCCGGCGTCGCGCGCGCCGGCTTCGCCGCCGAGCGCGACGTAATCGGCGTAGGCGATGGTCTCGGCGCGAATGAATCCCTTTTCGAAGTCGGTGTGGATCACGCCGGCGGCCGCCGGGGCCCGGGTGCCGCGGGTGATGGTCCAGGCGCGGGCTTCCTTGGGGCCGACGGTGAAATAGGTGATAAGGTCGAGCAGCCGGTAGCCGGCGCGGATCAGCCGGTCGAGGCCTGCTTCCTGAAGCCCCAGCGTATCGAGAAACTCGGTGCGCTCCTCGCGCGTTAGCGTCGCGATCTCGGATTCGATTTTGGCGGAGATGGCGACCGCAACTGCGCCTTCCGTCTTGGCGTGTTCGGCAACCTCGCGCGAAAACGCGTTGCCCGCGGCGGCCGCGCCTTCCTCGACATTACAGACATACAGCACCGGCTTGGAGGTCAGCAATCCGAGCATGCCAAACGCGCGCTCTTCCTCCGGCTTGCGCTCCAGAAACCGGGCCGGCTTGCCCTCGCGCAGCAGCACCAGCGCGCGGCCCACCAGGTCGAGTTGCTCCTTGGCGTCCTTATCGTTGCCTTTTGCCTTTTTCGCCAGGTTATCGACGCGCTTCTCCAAGCTGTCGAGATCGGCCAGCATCAACTCGGTTTCGATGGTTTCGATGTCGGCCAGCGGCGCGATCTTGCCCTCGACATGGGTGATGTCGGAATCCTCGAAGCAGCGCACCACATGCGCCACCGCGTCGACCTCGCGGATGGTGGCGAGGAACTGGTTGCCGAGGCCCTCGCCCTTCGAGGCGCCGCGCACCAGCCCGGCGATATCGACGAAGGTCAATTGCGTCGGGATGATCTGCGCCGACTTGCCGATCTCCGCCAAGTTGTCGAGACGCGGATCCGGCACCGCGACCGCGCCGACATTGGGCTCGATGGTGCAGAACGGATAGTTCGCCGCCTGCGCCGCCGCCGTCTCGGTCAGCGCATTGAACAGCGTCGACTTGCCGACATTGGGCAGGCCGACGATACCGCATTTGAATCCCATG